>CAZEOK010000030.1:8590-28499 GCA_964513745.1 uncultured bacterium | reverse complement strand
ACCAGGCGGCGGGGAACTGGTACATCGCCTACAGCGGCGGCGGCTACCTGCTGGGCCACAACATGGGCTGGAGCGCGACCGTCCCCGTACGCGGCGATTACGATGGCGACGGCAAGGCGGATTTGGCCGTCTACGATCAGACGGCGGGAGACTGGTACATCGCCTACAGCGGCGGCGGCTACCTGCTGGACTACAACATGGGCTGGAGCGAGGCCATCCCCGTCGGAGGATACTAAAGAGCGAAGCCTGCTCTCACAGCAGGTCACCAACACCCCCGCCGCTCACCGCGGCGGGGGTGATTTTTCACAAGGAGCGCCCGAATTCTTGTTCCCTCTCGGGCGGGGAGGTTATTTTCGACTCTCCAGGTTTGCTTGACAACAACTTGTTGGGTGGATAGATTGGAAAAAACGAGCATCCATCAAAGCTTGCGAAGGTGAGACCTCGCCCTTGACCGGTCTGGCAGCAATGGCGGGGGACGGGTCGGAAATTATGTGGAAGGCGGCAGTCGTTGACGCTGGAAGATTCGCCGAGGCGCAGACTTTTTACAGACTCCGGCGCAACATTTGACAGTCTGCCCGCCACCAAGCGCAACGAGGTTATATCACCCGGTTCAGTCGAGAAATCGCTGCGGTGGCTTCGCGCCCTGGCAATGTCCCCGTTCGTGGTTCGCTCCGGTCTTTTCGACCGATCGTTCTATACGAAGCGCTATCCGGACGTCGCAGCCTCGCGTTTCCCCCCCCTGATGCATTACCTGGTCCACGGCTGGCGTGACGGGCGTTGCCCGAACCTGCTGTTCGACACCTCGTGGTATCTGGAGAGGAATCCCGACGTCAGGGACACGGGCATGGAGCCGCTGTACCACTTTGTGCGTCGCGGACATCTCGAGGCTAGAGATCCTCACCCGTTGTTCAGTACTGGCTTCTACCTGGAAAACCATCCCGACGTGCGCGCGGCCGGGGTGAATCCGCTGGTGCAGTTCCTCCGTCATGGAGCCCGTGAAGGTCGGAGCCCTCACCCGTTGTTTCAAACGGCGAGGTACGTCGAGAAATACCCTGACGCCGCCGTGGCGGGGAACGCTCTGCTTCACGATCTCGACGCCGGCGCTAGGCTGGGGCATGATCCCCACCCGCTGTTCGACACGGCCTGGTATCTCGAGACCAATCCGGATGTCGCGCGGGCCGGCATCAATCCGCTCTACCACTTTCTGCGCCGCGGGCATCTGGAGGGGAGAGACCCCCACCCGCTGTTCAGCACGGCCTTCTATCTCGAAACGAACAGGGATGTGTTCGCGGCCGGCGTGAATCCGCTGGTGCATTACGTCAGCGCGGGGGAGGGGCGCGATCCGCACCCCCTGTTCGCCGGCGCGTGGTATCTGGCGCAAAATCCCGACGTGCGCGCGGCCGCGATGAATCCGCTGGCGCACTTCCTCTGTTATGGGGCCCGGGAGGGCCGAAGCCCGCACCCCCTGTTCCTGACGGCGTGGTACCTCAAGGAATATCCGGACGCTGCTGCATCCGGAAACGCTCTCCTGCATTACCTCAAGGCCGGCGCGAAACTGGGGCATGATCCCCACCCGCTCTTCGACACGGTCTGGTATCTCGAGATCAATCCGGATGTCGCGCGGGCCGGCATCAACCCGCTGATGCACTACCTGCGTTGGGGTGCAAGCGAAGGGCGGAACCCGAATCCGTTCTTCGATGCGCGGTTGTTCCTGAAAAACGACCCGGAGGCGCGGGCATCGGGTTGCCCGCCGCTGGTCTATTGCGTAATCCACGGATCAGCCGGCTGCGACCAGGCCCATCGCGTTGCGGGTCCAGCCGTCTTGATCATCGACCACCGTTTTCCGATGCCGGATTTCGATTCGGGCTCCGTGCGCATGGATGGCATCATCGACGCGTTTCTCAATCTGGGGTATGCCGTGACGTTCGTTTCCGATTGCGGGGCCGTGCCGCATGCCTACCGCAAGCGGCTTGCCGCCAAGGGTGTCTACCCCGTGGTGGGGATCGACAGCGCCGTTGATCACCTCGAGCGGCAGGGGGGAGTGTACTCGGCCGTGCTCGTCTCCCGACCCGGCGTCGGGACACGATACCTGATGGCGGTCCATGCCCACGCTCCCCGGGCCCGCATCCTCTACGACACGGTCGACCTGCACTGGCTGCGTTATCTGAGGACCGCTGCGGTCACCGGCGACCCGGTGCACCTGCTGACCGCCGATGATCACCAGCGGCGCGAGAGCTATTGCATCGGCGCCTCGGACGTGACCATCGCCATCACGGAGGACGAGAAGCGAAATGTTGAGAGCACGTGGCCCGGGGCGCGCGTCGAGGTGATCCACAACATCCATCGCACCGACCCGCTGCCGGTCGACTGGGAGCGACGATCCGGTCTCGTGTTCATCGGCGGGTTCGAGCACGAGCCCAATTGCGACGCGATGATCTGGTTCGTGCAGAGCATTCTGCCGCTGCTGCAGGCCTCCAGGCCCGGCATCGTCCTCGCCGTCCTCGGCAGCAGGGCCCCGCAGAAGATCAAGGCGTTGGCGTCGGAATCGGTGGCGGTGGTGGGGTATGTCCCCCGGGTCGAGCCCCACTTCGGGAGAGCCCGGCTGTTTATCTCGCCGTTGCGGGTGGGTGCCGGCATGAAAGGGAAGATCGGGCAGGCGATGAGCCTCGGGTTGCCTGTCGTGACGACGCCGGTCGGGGCCGAGGGGATGTCGATCGTCGACGGCCACCACGCCCTGATCGCCGCTGATGCCGCGACGTTCGCCGCGAAGATTCTCACGCTCCACGATGACTTCACCCTCTGGATGCGTCTTCGCGAGAACGCGCTTCGCCTCGTGGACGAGCGGTTCTCGCCGCAGGCGGCCCAGATCACGCTTCGTCGCATCATGCGGGAAGCGCAGGCCCGGCCGGACGCGGCAGTGGCGGGGGTCGCATGAATCGGGGGCCCGCGTCCCTCCTCGTGGTCGGCGTGTACTTCACGGAGCAACCCAGCCGGATCGAGCATCTCGTCGAAGAAATCTCCTCGAGTCGCGACTGGGACGTCCTGCAGTCCTGGGCTGCGCTCGGGGCCGCGGCGCTGCCGTCGGTCAGGCACCAGACGGCTTTTGCGGAACCGCGCCGCGTGCCCAAATTCCAGTTGGTGAACCGCCTGCTCGCGCAGCACCGTCTGAGCGATTTCTCGCACGTCATGGTGGTCGACGACGACATCACGCTGCCGGCGGCTTTTGTGGACGGATACATGAAGATCGTCCTCCGCCGCGACTTCGCCCTCTCGCAGCCAGCCCGCCACCACAAGAGCTACACCGACCACCACTTCGTCAATCAGTTGCTCGGGGTCGAATCGCGCGAAACGACGTTCGTCGAGATCGGCCCGTTGTTCGCGATTGCGGCCAAAGCCTACCCGGTGCTGCTCCCGTTCGAGGAGGAGTCGGGGATGGGCTGGGGATACGACTATGTGTGGCCGGTCAGGATGCGCGAACGGGGCCTGCGCATGGGAATCGTGGACACATTCCCGGTGGCCCACGACCTGCGCAAGCCGGTCCAGAGTTACAGCCACGCCGCCGCGGTGCAATCGAAGCGGGAATACCTCGAGAGCCGCGCGCACCTGAACCACGCGGAAGTGTTTCGGATCGTGGAGTCGTACCCCCTGGGGAGCTAGTGTCGTGGACATGCCGCTGATCAGTGTCCTGATCTGTACGTTCAACCGGTCCGCCCTGCTGCGGCGGACGCTCGAGAGCTTTGTCGTCCAGCAGGGTCTTGGCCTGCCGTTCGAGGTGGTCGTCGTCGACGATGGGTCGGCAGACGACACCCGGGAGCTCGTCGAGAGCTTCCGCGGGCGGCTGCCCGTCAGGTTCGCCTATCAGGCCAACTCAGGTCTTGCATCCGCGCGCAACCACGCGCTGTTCCTGGCACGAGGCTACCTCGCCCTGCTGCAGGACGACGACGACATCGCGGACGCGCGGCTGCTCTCGGAGCACGCGCGCATGCACCACCTCCATCCCGAACCCTGGACTGCGGTCCTCGGGTACACGGACCTCGCGCCCGAGATCCGCGACGACCCGCTGATGCACTATGTCACCGACGTGGCGGGCCATCTTTTCTCCTATCCCCACCTGGAGCACGGCAAGCGTTACGACTATCGGCATTTCTGGGGCGGTCGCACCTCGTGCAAGCGGTCGTTCCTCCTCGAGCACGGCGTTTTCAATCCCGTCTTCCGATTCGGCTGCGAAGACATTGAACTCGCCTACCGGCTCGACCGGCACGGGCTGGGGGTGGTCTACAACCGCACCGCTGTCAGCACGACCGTCCGCGCCATCACCTACGACCAGTTCTGCGACCGGGTGTATCGGCAGGGACGCTCGAACGCGGTATTTTCCCTGTTGCACCCCGTCCCGGAAATCAGGTTGTACACCGGCGTTGATGAGGCCGAGCGGGCCTGGCCCACCCTGGGGGGCGAGATCGACGGCATCCTCGAGCGCGGCCGCAAGCTCGACCACGTCGCGAGAAGAAAAATGGCAGCAGGGCTGGCGTTGGCGGGTGACGAAGTATTTCTCCACAGAGCGTACGAGCGGGCGTTCCGGGCGAGCAGGGTGCGAGGCACCGTCAAGGCGCTCGCGGAGTGCCGGCGATCCGAGGCGAAGGTTCGAGATTCAGCAGCGAAGGAGAGGGACCATGACATTTGAGGAGTATCTGCAGGACATCCCCGCTCTTCACACATGGGATGGCGGAAAAACCTGGAACAGCGGCGGCTTCAACGCGGATCAGTTGCGGGTTTTCAACAATCTTGTGGCTCGTGTCGGCGGCCACCGGGCCGCGGTGCTGGAAACAGGGGCCGGCAATTCCACCCTTTGCTTCTTGTACGCCAAGCCGGCAAGTCTCATCTCGATCGCCCCCGACGCCGATCTTTTCCGACGGATCCTGACGAGCTGCCAGACCCATGGCGTGGACAGCTCTCCGCTCGAATATCACGTCGACAGGTCGGAATGGCTGCTGCCGAAGCTGGCCGAGGCCTGCCGGAACGGCAAACCGAAAATCGATCTGGCGCTGATCGACGGTGGGCACGGCTGGCCCACCGTCTTCGTCGATTTCTGCTATGTGAACATCATGGTGCGCAAGGGCGGCATCATCGTCATCGACGATCTGCAGCTGCATTCGATCAAGGAGCTGGGGCGTTTTCTCCGAAAGCAGGAGTCCTCATTCACCCAGGTGGAGGACATCGGGAAGGCTCTGGCTTTCCGCAAGGACACCGACGACCAGTTCCTCCCGGAGTGGAATCAGGAGGCGTACATCGTCGAACGCACCGATGCCTACGCCCGCACCGGCGAGCCGCTCAAGCTGTTCTACGAGGCCTAGTTACGGGAAGCCGCCGGGCTGCTCACCGGAGCACCGTCGGCGAGGCGATCGTCAGCCGGCGGATGCGCGGCGAAGGACGATCCTCACGAAAAGGCCAAGAAGGGAGTTGATGGGCCCGAGCGAGCGCTCGACGGCACGGACGGGTTTGTACGCCCACCCTGGGAGCAGTGCCCGGCGGGAGACACCCCCGCTGATGATGTAGCTAAAGGGCATCGTGTGCTCGTAGCGCTCGACGGTCAACTCTGGGAAATGCCGATGAAACAATGAGCGGTCGCGCTCGAAGATGATGCTCGGCAGGGCATCGTTCGCCGCGGAGAGCCTGCCTCCCGCGGGGAGCTTCCACCCTGGCATGTCGGGATCGAACGGCTCGTGGTGGAAGCGAGTGTAGACGAAGCGGGAGAACGTGGTGTTCGCCGGCTCGACCATGACGATCTTGCCGCCGGGCACGAGGCATGCGGCGGCTTCCGAGAAGAAGCGCTCGGGATCCTGGACGTGGTGCAGGACGTTGATCATCAGGAGCGCACTCACCGAATGATTTCGAAACGGCAGTTGCACCGCCGAGATCACTGCCTGGACGGTCGAAAGCGGCACGACGTCCGTCGTGACGACCCGCGGAATCACGTCGTGGGCGAAACCGCCGCCACTCCCCAGTTCCACGATGGCTCCCGGCGGGAGCGCGGTGATCTCAGCCGCGAAAAAACGGTAGTGCTCGAGGTAGATCTGGCGCAGGAAGGACTTGCGGCGGATGAAATCGCGGTGCGCCTCGGTGACCTGCGCCGAGTCCGGATCGCTCCCACCGTGCGGTCCTGCCGATCCGGGCCGGCGGGGGAACTCTTGGGCGGGCCCGCCCCCGGTCACGGATGGCGCTGGCCGCCGGGCGCGGCGGGCGTTCGCGGGCTCTTGCCGAGGGAGAGATGGAAGAACCCGAATATCGTCATGCGCAGGAGCATCAGGCCGTGGGAAAACCGGCTGATGTTCGTGGAGCCGTAGGAGCGTGCGCGATAGCGGATCGGGACGTCGATGATGCCCAACGCGATCCCGGCGGCTGGAAAGAGCAGCTCGTAGTCGCCGAAGGGATCGAAGTCGCCGAAGTCGTCGCGCCAGGCGCGGATCCGCCGATAGTCGTGGCGGGCGACAAGCTTGGTCCCGCAGAGAGAGTCGCCGAGCTTCGTCCCCAGGACGTGGCTGAGTGCCTTGGAGAAGAAAATGTTGCCGAGTCGGTTGAGAAACCGCATCGCTTCCCCTTCCATCGGGTAGACCAGCCGGCTGCCGTTGATGAAATCAGCGTGTCCCTGGCACCAGGCCTCGTAGAACCTCGGGAGGAGCTCGGGCGGCATCGTCAGGTCGGCGTCGAGTATCGTGAGAAGATCGCCGGTGGCGAGCGAGAAGCCGAGGCGGACCGCGTCGTTCTTCCCCTTGCCGGTCTGCTGTGCCGCGCGTATGGGCAGGATTGCGGCATAGGCCGGGACGAGCCGCTGGATCTCCTCCCAGGTGCCGTCGCTCGAGTGACCCTCGACGAAGATCACTTCCACGTCGGTCCCCTCCATGCGCGGCAGGCGTTTGAGGGCAGGCTCGATGTTGCCGCGCTCGTTGCGGCAGGGGATCACGATCGACAGCGACGGCCTCTTTGCGCTCGGGATACGCGGCCGCAGGACGACGAGAGCGGCAAGATGAAACCACCGCAGCAGGGGAATGGTGGGAAGGACGCGATTGAGCACAGTCCCGAGGCCGAGGAGGGGAATTGGACAGTACCCCATGAACCGGTACCGGACGACTTCGAACCCGGCGAGCGCGGCAATGTTCTCGAAGTCCGTTCGGGTCACGAAGGTCTCGGGCAAGGGACCCTTCCGCAGGCGTAGGATGTTGGCCAGCCAGTAGAGCAGCCGGAGATACGGATTGTAGGCCACGACGCAGATCCGGGACGTTCGCGAGAGGTTCCATCGCAGTTTTTCCAGCGTGCCCTGGATGTCGTAGTCGTGGTTGAAGTTCCCGTTGACCAGGACGGCCGTGCGGGTGTCGGCCTCGTTGCGCAGGGACGGAAACTCCTCGATGGAGGCGACCGTCTGCTTGCGCGGGCAGTCGATCAAGGACAGCAGGTAGCCCGTGTCGTCGGGGCGCGGCGACACCTGAATCAGACGATCGTAGAAGCGGGTGATCGCCGAGAGCTCGGCGCTGATGATCCGATTGACATACCTGCGCCATTTCGGCAAATCTCGGCGTGACATCACAGTCGGATTCCCCTGTTCTGTACAACCATCCGCCGGACCGCATTGGCTTGCGGCGCCGGGTATTCCCGCACTCTTTTCCATCATGCCGCCTGACTGCCGGGTAAACGGACAATCCGCACGTCGCGGGAGTTCATGAAGATGAATGCTTCATCATTAAGTATATTATAATTGGTAAGTATTGATGAAGGCAATTGAGTCCATTGCGTTCATGTCGCTTCGTCCGCCGACAAGCGGTTTCCCGAGCCTTGACTTTCACCACAATCAGCCGGAAAATACAAAAAAAATCAATGAAGTTTGCCAAGGGGGGCCTCAGGTGGGGCGGCGGGTTTCGAGCCAGCTGACACCGTTCCCGCGAGCAGGAGTCGATGAAAGATCTGACGAAGGATTTCGAGTACGAGCGGCTTGTCTGCGAAGAGAAGGAGCACTACGCCCAAATCGAGGTCACGGACGACCTCAAGGAGGGGGGTGCCCACGCCAGTTCGTCCTGGCACCACTACTGGGAGCGGGTGAGGCCGGTCGTCCAGGACTCCGGCTTCGCGAGCATGGGAGCGTACCTGTCGCGGGTCTTCTCGCACCTCGAGCGCCCCATCGAGGTGCTCAGCCTCGGCAGCGGCTACTGCGGACACGAGCTCGCCTTGGCGCGCAGCATCACGCGCTCGCATCGGATTCACTGCACCGACATCAACGAAGACCTCTTCGGCCAGGCCAAGTCGGTCGTTCGCGACGAGGGCCTGAGCATTGATTTCAGCAGCGCCGACATCAACTTCCTCACTCTCGAGCCGCAGCGGTACGATCTCATTTTTGCCCACGCGGTCATTCACCACGTCATCAACCTCGAGCACCTGTTCGAGCAATTGGCTGGCGGCCTGGCGCCCGGTGGAATCTTCCACCTTGTGGATGTGGTGGGAAAGAACCGCAAGCTCATCTGGGACGAGAACGAGCGGTTCGCAAACGCGCTGCTGGACCTGCTGCCATCGCGCCTCACCCGTGGGCTGCGCCTCGCCATTCCCGAGGCCGAGGATGGCATGGAGGGGATCCGCCAGCAGGAAATCCTGCCCCATCTCCGCAAGACGTTCGTGCCGCTGTTCGAGCATCGGCACGGCGCGTTCATGCGCTTCATCTGCACCCACCCGGAACTCGGTCCGGCTTTCGACCCGCGCGACGGCGAGGCCTCGCACTGCCTGGATTTCCTGATCGACAGCGATAACAGCAGCGTGCGGCACGGCCTGCTGCGGCCGCTGGAGATATGGGGGGTGTACCGGGCCGCGCCGTCGGGCGGCTGAGTCTCCGCCCGGCCGACCGCTCGTCATGAATTTCGTCGATCCCTGGAGCCTCGATGCCTAAGACCGCCCTCAGGCAGACGACCATCGGTCTTTTGTTGGTGCTCTGCTTCGTGCCCGTGCTTGTCGGTCGCGGACCCTATCGGCCGGCCTGGGACGATTCGGTCTTCCTGAGGCACACGGTCTGCGTAAACCGGGCCCTGTCCAACCACGATCTTCCGGCGTTCAGGCAGTGCCTGACCACCCTCGACAAGGGCCCTCTGATGGCGCTCCTCGGGATCCCGTGGGGACAGCAGATGAATTCCCCTGCCGGTTTGGGCCTGGCGTTCTTCTCACTGAGCGCGCTTGCATGGGTTCAGGTGGTGACGCTGATCACCCTGTTGTTTTCCTTGCACGTGCCGTACCTCCTCATAGCGGCTGCAGCCGCGACGTTGCCGCTCAATCCCTTTCTGCGCAGCTTCGCGGGAAGCTACTATGCCGACATGCCCGTTGCGCTGGCAGTGGCCATCGGCTGTCTGTTGCTGCCGCTCGAGGCGAGAGCGCCGGCCTCGTGCAGCAGGTGGGCAAGCGTTCTTCGGGGATGCCTCTGGGGGCTGACGCTCGCGGTCGGCGTGCTGGGAAAGACCACATTCCTGCTGTTTGCCGCTATTATCGGCCCTTTCCTCCTGATCCAGCGTTGGCGTGTCTGCGGCAGGGCGGCCACGCTCTGCTCCCTGGCGAGCACGGTGCTGGTCGCTTCCCCTGCGATCTTCATCACGTTCACCTATTGGGAGATCTATTATCAGCACTCGCAGATCGCCGCATTCGGACCAATTGCGCAATTCTACTCTCGTGGGCTGGACTCCGTCGGTTACCTGGCTGAATTCATCAGGTCGTCGGTCGCATTCTCGGTCGTTGCAGGACTCCTTCTGGTCGGCTTTCTCGCGGCGCTGTTCCGACGGAAGCGGGAGGCCTACCAGAGCCTTCCCGGTCTCTTCGCGCTCGTGATCTACGGGAGCGCGGTGATCACGAGCCCGAACCACGACCCCCGGTTCATGATGCCGCTTCTCGTTGGGCTGCCGATCGCACTCCTTGGCCCCTGGGCGCGCCCCGGTCCGAACAGGAAGGAGAGCACATTCTCCGGTGTTCCGGTGTGGCTCCTCGCTGGTTTCATCGTCTCGGTGCCGTTGATTACCCGTTGCGAGACGACGCAGATCGTCGGCCTGATGCGCTTCCTCTCCGATCTCCCGGCGACGGGGAATCGTATCCGTGTCGTGATCGCCACCGACAGCCCGGCTGTGAACCACTGCACGATGTGGCTCGCCAACGAGCTGGTGCTTCAGGGTAAGCCGAGCAGCACGGACATCGAGACGGTTGTCTATGATCAGGGGCAGGGGATGGAGCTGCAACATTCGCTGGGCAAGATGGCCGCGGCTGACTATATCGTCATGCAGCCCGATGAAAAGGCGCTCTCCCCGGAATGGACCAACCAACGTTTTGCCGAGTACCGGCAGGCGGCGCTCGCCTCCGGTCGGTTGGTTCCCGAACTGTCATCGGAGCTGTTCGAAGTCTACGCCGTGCAGAGGACCCCGCAGCGGCACTGACGACCCGTTGCGCAGATCCCGGCGCGCGAATTCCGGTTGCGAGCGCCCTCCTGGCGCTGCGCGATGAATCTCAGAAAACCGGCATGGTGTGTCGTTGACGCGGACCACGGACTCCGTGTAGTGTCTCGATCGTGCGAAGGGTCAGGTATTGAAGATGGCGACCTCATTCTCCGGATCCGACGATCGCGTCGGCAATCGACGTCAGGGATTGATAGTCGTCGGGATGCACCGCAGTGGCACCTCCGCGCTGACCCGGGTGCTCAGCCTCTTGGGCGCAGCGCTCCCGAAAAACCTGATGCAGGCCCAGCCGGGAAACAACGAGACGGGCTTCTGGGAGCCTCTCCGGATCGTCACGGTGCACGACGAGATCCTGCAGAGCATCGATTCGCGCTGGGACGACGTGCTCCCCGTGAGCGCTGCTTGGTTCGCCTCCGCCGCGGCGCGTTCCAGTCGCGATCGGCTGGTCGGGATGATGCGCGAGGAGTTCGAGGACGCTCCGCTGTTCGTCCTCAAGGACCCGCGGGTCTGCCGGCTGCTGCCGTTGTGGACAGCCGTGCTGGAGGACCTCGGCGTAGAACCGCTTTTCGTCCACATGGTGCGCAACCCCCTGGAGGTCGCACAGTCTCTCCGGGCCAGGGACGGATTCCCGCAGGTCAAGTCGCTGCTCCTGTGGCTGGGCCACATCCTCGTCGCGGAGCATGCAACCCGGGGGCGCCGTCGGGCCTTCGTGCGTTACGAAGATCTTCTCGGCAATCCCCTGGGGACTACCGAGCGCCTTGGGCGTGACCTGGGGTTGACCTGGCCGCGTGAAACGTACCTGGCGAAGGCGCAGATCGAGGAATTCCTTCTGCCGCGGCACAGGCACCATGTCATTCAGGACGAGACAGTGCTGTCGAACCGCGGCGCCTCCGCATGGGTCAGAGCGGTTTACGGCCTGCTGTCTTCGACCGCCAACGACCAGGTTCTCGAGGAAGGATTCGACGCCCTGCGTTGCAAGTACCTGGAAGGCAGCGAAGAGTATGGGAAATTGGTCGCGATCCTGGAACGTGAGAAGCATCAAGAACGCGGCCGGCGCCGTGGCTTTGAGGAACAGGTCGTTGCCCTCCAGGCGGGGGGTGCAGCGCTCGCAGCGGAAAACGCCTCCCTGGTGGCGGCGCGGGCCGGGCTTGAGGCGGAGAATGCCTCCCTTGCAGCGGCACGGGCCGGGCTTGAAGCGGAGAACGCCTCACTGGTGGCTATACGGGCCGGACTTGAGGCGGAGAACGCCTCCCTGGTGGCGGCGCGGGCCGGGCTTGAAGCGGAGAAGACCTCCCTAGCAGCGGCGCGGACAGCCCTTGAAAGGGAGTATGCTTCTTTGCTGGCGGCGCGGACAGCGCTTGCGGCGGAGAACGCTTCCCTGGCGGCAGATAATCGGTCCCTGTCAGCTGAAAAGTCCTTCTGTGCCGCGCGGAACGCGAACTTCCTGATGGAGTTGGATCGTCGCGACAGCCGCATCCAGCGACTTCAGTCGCTCGTGCATCAGGCACCCCGGCTTGTGATCTGGCTGCGGGCGTTGCGTTCTGCGCCGCTTGTGTTTCGATCCGGTCTTTTCGACGCGCGGCACTATCGAGCAGCGTACCCTGATGTCCACGCGACACCGATCCCCGCCCTGTTCCACTTCCTCTGTTTCGGCGCGCGCGAGGGCCGCGATCCCCATCCGCTCTTTAAAACTTCCTGGTACGAGCAGACCAACCCCGATGTTGCCGACGCCGGTGTCAATCCGTTGGTGCACTATCTGCGCCAGGGCGCTGCCGAGGGGCGCGACCCCCACCCTGATTTCAGCACGCGGTTCTATCTGGACCGCTATCCCGACGCGCGCGCCTCAGGATTGAACCCGCTGGTGCACTATCTGCGGTACGGCCGGCGTGACGGACGACAGACGCGTCCAGCAACGGTTTCAACGGGCCCCTGATCCCGGTCCCTCCGACTGCCGTCGAGGGTAGTGCCTGGCCGACGAACGGCGGCAAAGCCAGCGATCCGAGCATTCAGCAGCGTGCTAACCAGGGCCGATCTGCACACGATTGTGGCAGCGGTACTTCGAGAGGATCGCGCCGCTTGCAGCAGGCCTGCTGTATGATTTCAAAATATTGTTTGCCCGTGCGATAGCGCTGTCAACGACAGCGTGACCGACAGGGATGACATAACCATCGTGGTCCATGAGCCAATGATAATGAAGCACCTCGGGATCATCGGCTCCGTTGAACCGATACCTGTCCGGGGAGAGATGCGTGGGGAAGTTGTATCTGACCGGAAGCTGGGCAAAGGGCAGGCCCAGTTCCACCATGGCCATGCAGAAACCGATCTGGTCGGAGTGCTTCAGGTAGTTGCCAAGCTGCGTCTTTCGGCCGAGCGACCACCCGGCCCAATGTTTCCATCGCGAACCGAGTATTCGGGTGTATGCGCCGGGGATCACATAGAACCCGCCGTTGCAATTGACCTCGATGCTGCGTCCCTGGCTGAATGCGAGATCCACGACCGAAAGCGGGGCATTGAGCCCGGCTTCGTGCAGCAACGCCTCGAGCAGGGGCAAAGGCGGGTTAGGCACATCCACGGTTTTTGCGGAAACGCACCGGACGCCGTCGAGGAACGGGCGTATATTGCCGGCAAACGCGATGTCGGTATCGCAGAGCACCAACAGATCCGCGTCCAAAAGCTCGGTGCTCGTCAACTGCAGGAGCTTGTTGCAATATGCGGAATCCCCCATCGCGTCGGATTCCACTCTCCTGACGGCTACTCCGAGACTCTCGGCAGTCGCCTCGAAGTGCGGCAGACTGCCAACGACATGCACCATGATTTCCCGTGCGCTTGCAGTGCCGGTACCAAGCAGCGTGAACAACCAGCTTAAAGCCTGGACTTGGAATTTGATGTCCCTGTCCACCACGCAGGAGAATTTTACATTCATCGTCGAGCTCCGACATCAGACTGCGAGAAGAACTGGAGTGATATTACCATGGTGCCGCATATGCTACCATCCCGTGCGATGGTGGCATTTTCTCTTGCGTCTTCCGAGACCCCCGGCCCTACGCGCGTGGCAGGCAAGGAGATGATCGACGTCGCGGTTCGAACGTCGTGGAATCGGTTCTGCGTGCTTCTTGCGGTTCTTTTTGCGGCCCGCGGCCTGTTCCTGCTCTGTTTCTTCCCCCCCCTCGAGGGGCCGGACGAGTACCAGCACATCGCCTACCTGACGTTCGTCCATGAGCGCGGGGCCACTCCGGTGCTCGGCCGGGATAGCGTGCCCCTGTCCCTGTATCCCGATCTGGTCGCCCAGCCGCACAGCGACTACGACTGGATGCAGACCCGAGACATCGGCGCCATGCGCTACAAGCATTTTCCTCTCTATCGTCCAAAGGTGCTCTCCCAGGCGCCGATCGAGCTCTATCAGGCGCAGCACCCGCCCCTCTACTACTGGCTGGTCTCGCCGCTGTATGCCGTGGTGCGAGCTACCTTCGGCTTCCGGGAGGCGGTCTATGCCTTGCGCTTCCTCAACATCGTCTTTGCCGCCGCTGGACTCGGGTTGCTTCTCCACCCGTTGCAGCGCGTATTCGGGGATTCCTGGCGGGGACGGTTCGCTGCGCTGGTGATCAGCCTCCTGCCGATGTCGCTCGTCTACGTGTGCCGTGTGAGCAACGACGCCCTGGCGATCCTGTTCGCGGGCCTTGCGGTTGTCGTTATGGAGGGCGTCTCCGACGGCCGGCAGGTGCCGCTGCGCTGCGCCGCCGCCGGCGTACTGCTCGGTGTCGGCGTCTGGGTCAAACTGACTATTTTCGCTTTTTTCCCGGCCGTGCTCCTCTGGGTCGCCGCGCTGTCGGCCCTGCGCTGGCTGCCGTTGCGCCAGGGATTGCTTGGGGTGATGGCACTCGCAGGCGGATATCTCGCCGTCGCGGGCGGGTATCATCTCGGAAACCTCCGCGAGTTCGGCACGCCGTTCGCCGCCGCGGAAACCGTCCACAATGCCGCGGCCGGCCTGACGTGGATCAATATCCTCGGCAACGGCGCGTTCGAGCACGTGCGCTCATTCTTCTGGGAGCGGATGGTGATCGGGAACCTCTGGACGAGTGGCTGGACGTTTCTGAGGCCGCACGCGATCTGGAAAGCGCTCTTCAAGGGATTCTTCGCGTTGGCGTTCGCCGGAGCGGCTGTCGGGCTTCTCCGCCGACTCGCGCGTCCGGGTGATGGCGTCACGGCGCCGCCGGTACAGCGGGATGCCCCCGTCCGCGGCCGCCCGGCGGTTGCGCAGGCTCTGCAGTTCGGGCTTGTCGCCGGATTCAGCCTCCTTGGCGCCTACGCCCACGCGCTCAACGCAATTTCGGCTTTTGGCGGAATTGTCACACCCTCCTACTACGTGATACCTGCCTTCCCCTCCCTGCTCACGCTTGCGTTCATCGCTCTCGACGGCTACGCCTCGACGCGCTTCTGGCTTGCCGGCGTAGCCGGTCTGGGATGTCTCTTCATCGCGGCGGAATACCACTCGCTCTTTGCCGTCGCACTGCCCTATTGGTCGTACAGCCACGATTCCGTGGAGATCTGGCGGCGGGCCGTCTCCACGCATCCGCTTTTCCCTGGCCCGTGGTCGGCCCCGGGCCTGTTTTTCGTGCTTTTCGCGCTCGCGACCATCGTGCTGCAGCAGGTGCCGGCCGCGAGTGGGCGAGAGTACCTTCCTGCCGGCACGCAATCGATCACGGAGAGGTGACCTGTGGACATAGCAAGGGAGGTCGCCCGGCGGCGGACCTTCGCAATCATCTCGCACCCTGACGCGGGCAAGACGACGCTGACGGAAAAACTCCTGTTGTACGGCGGCGCCGTGCAGCTGGCCGGCTCGGTGACGGCCCGCAAGAACCAGCGATCGACGACGTCCGACTGGATGGAACTGGAGCGCAAGCGCGGTATTTCGATCAGCTCGACCGTGCTCCAGTTCGAATATCGCGATTTCCACATCAACCTGCTGGACACGCCTGGCCACAAGGATTTCTCCGAGGACACCTACCGGGTGCTGATGGCGGTGGATGCCGTCGTGATGGTCCTCGACGCGGCCAAGGGGATCGAGAGCCAGACGCTCAAGCTCTTCGAGATCTGCCGCCACCGGCAGATTCCCATCTTCACGTTCATCAACAAGCTGGACCGGCCGTCGAAAGAGCCGCTGGCCTTGCTCGACGAGATCGAGCACACGCTGCAACTCCACGTCCACCCGGTCAACTGGCCGCTCGGGACCGGCCCCGATTTTCGCGGCGTTTTCGATCGACGGCGGAAGCAGGTCTATTTTTTCGAGCGCGTCCCCGGCGGCTCTTACCGGACCCCGGTTTCCGTGCTGGACTTGTCCGACCCGGAGCTTGCCAGGCAGTTCGATGAATCCGTGTACGCGAGGGTTCTGGACGAGGTTTCGGTGCTTGATGGCGCGGGCGAATCCTTCGACCACGCGGCAGTGCTCAAGGGCGACATGACCGCGGTGTTTTTCGGGAGCGCGGTCAACAATTTCGGCGTGCAGCTGCTACTGGACGGATTCCTGGATCACGCGCCGCCGCCGCGGCCGCGTCAGACACAGGCCGGGGAGATCGCCCCGGAGGACCCGCGCTTCTCCGGGTTTGTCTTCAAGATCCAGTCGAACATGGATCCCCGGCACCGGGACCAGATCGCCTTCATGAGGGTCTGCTCGGGGCGTTTCGAGCGCGACATGAAAGTGTTTCACCCCCGGACCGGGACGAGCGTCCGGTTGTCGAGTTCGCACAAGCTCTTCGGCCAGGAGCGCGAGACGGTCGACGAAGCCTATGCCGGGGATGTCATCGGCCTCGTCGGCCACTCGGAGTTCGGCATCGGGGACACGCTGACCGAGGACGCGTCGATCATCCACATGAGCATTCCGCGATTCGCGCCCGAGCACTTCGCCTTCCTGCACTGTCCCAACACGTCAAAATTCAAACGTTTTCGCGCCGGCCTGGATCACCTGCTCCAGGAAGGCGTGGTGCAGACGTTTGGCCTGAAAGATGCCGCCCAGCGCCTGCCGCTCCTGGGCGCGGTCGGGCCGCTCCAATTCGAGGTGCTGCAGCACCGGCTGCTCGCGGAGTACGGAGCGGATTCCCGCCTGGAAATCGCGCCGTGGAAGACCGTCCGCTGGGTTGTGCCGGAGCAGGCGGCCGTGCTCGGCGAAAAGCCGCTGATGGGTGGCTGTCAGCTGGCGCTGGACGCACGGGGGAACCTGGTCATCCTGTTCGCAGGCGAGTGGGAGTGCCGGTATTTTTCGGAACGGAATCCCGAAATATCGCTCTCCAGGCTGCCGCCCTAGTAGAGCGGGCGGGGAGGTTTCCACAGGGCATCGATCGAACAGGCTGCTGAACAAGCCCCATCTGCTTCGGTACGCTCCTTACCCCGTGCGAGCCCGACGAGGGCGGGGTGCACTGCGGCGCGCACCAGCACGCCTCATTCCTCGGGTGTTCACAAGCCGTGCATCTTGATCTTGTTGATCAGCCTGCCAAGGAAATACTGGAACTGATCCAACCGTCTTATGAAGGGACTTTCAAGGTCACCCGGCGCCGTGCGAATCAGTTATTTTGCTCGGTGGAGTGCCCAGATCAATAAATAAAGAATATAATTAAATTTTATGGGTCATTTACCTGAAAAATACGACAGAACCTACTTCCTGGGTGGGGTCGACCCGGAAACCGGCACGCCGTACGGCGTGCTCGGCCACCAGGAGTTCAAAGACGGTGGGATCCACGAAAGGCTCAGGCACGAAGCGGACGTGACGATCGCTTTCCTGGGATCGCTCGACGGCAGGCATGTCCTGGATGTCGGCATGGGCCGGGGCGATCGTATTCCGATGCTGCTGCGGGAGGCGGTAGGAGGGTACACCGGCATCGACATGAGCACCGATGCCGTGCGGATCGCCCGGGAGAGATTCGACGACCCGAGGGTACGATTACGGCTCGGGGAAGCCGCGGCGCTCGATGATGAGGGCGTCTACGATCTCATCATGCTCTTCGACGTGATCGAGCACATCCCGGTTTTCGAGATGGAGACGGTGTGGCCCCGGCTGCACAGGGCCCTGAGGCCGGGCGGCTGCGTGTTCATGAGCACGCCGATATTCCTGAACCCGAACGTGGCCGATCATACCGACGGGAATCCCTCGGTGAGCGGGATACACTGCAACAAGCAGACCGAGGGCACGCTGATCCGTTCATTTCTTCGGCACGGCTTCACGGTTGTCTACGTCGAGGAGAGGATTTTCGGCGTCGTGAGAACTGGGGATCTGCCGTTGTTCGAGGAATCTCGGCGCGCTGCCTACACTTGCACCCACGCTGCGGTCCTGGCGCGGGCCGGCGCGCTGCCGGGGATGTCCGAGACGGAGGTCCGCGACGCGCTGGTGCCGCCGCCGGGGAGGATCGCCGTGGGGTGCGTGTTGGCCGAGAACCCGAGGTCCATAGGGCAGGCTCTCAGACTGCTGAGCTCGCTCAGGTTGTGCGGGGGCCAGATGGCGGGGGCGAGCTTCTTCGCCTGTTTCCTCCGGATGCCCGACAAGGAGTATGCGCGGGAGTTCGAGCGGCTCGGCGCAATCATCCGGGTCGTGCCGCGGACCACGGCGCAGGATTCCTGTACGAACAAGCTCGGCTTTTTCGCGCTGCCCGAGCTCAGGCACTACGACACCCTGCTGCTGTTGGATGGTGACACCGCCGTCGTCCGCGACCCGTTGCCGTTCATCAGCGGTCGTGCGCTTCAGTGCGCGGCAGCCGAACTCCCGACCGCCCCGCGGGAGACCGTTGCGCGGGTGTTCGCGCATTTCGGAGCGCCACTTCCTCCCCGGGATTGCCGGTGCGCGCAGGGCGGAGATCGACCACTGATGTACTGCGATGCAGGGGTGGTGGCGATGCCGGCCTGGATGCTCGACGATTTCGTCCCCCGGTGGCGGGACTACCATCGGCAACTTGCCGAGCGGCCGGACCTGTTCGAGCCCCTGCGGCTGAGCTGCGAGCAGGCCAGCCTCTCCCTTGCGCAGGCAACGGAGCGGGTGGCGTCCGCCGCCTTGCCCGTCGAGATGAATTTCCCGACCCACCTCGCCCGCATGAGCACGCTGGAGCGCATGAGCGAGGTCGACCCGGCGATCATCCGCTTCCACGACGACATGGAGGCATCGGGCCTGCTCCGGCCCGTCGCCCATGCCCTCGCCGACCGGAGGATCGAGCAATTGAACCAACTCCTGAGGCAGAAATGCCCGCGGTGGTTCGGAGACCGTACCGTCCTGGATTTCCCCCACTCCCGTTCTCCGGGACCGGGCTCGAGAGTCGGTTTATACGGTGACGGCTTCAGCCATGAGCAGGAACTCAGGGAACCGATCTTCGTGCTCGGCGCGATGCGCAGCGGCACGACCCTGCTTGCCGATTTCCTCGGCCGCTTCCCCGGCATCATCCGCTGCCCGTTTGAATTGAAGGACATCTGGTCCAAGGCCGGCGGCGTCTCGATGGCATCGCCGAAGACACGCGAAACGCAGTGTCTCGAGCTGGGCGCCGAAGATGTGCGTCCCGGGCAGCGGGAACGGCTGAGCGCCGCGTTCCTCGAACGGATGCGCGCCAACGCTGCCGGCAAGCGGCCGGGGGCGGCCTTCCTGAACAAGAACCCGCATCTCTGCAACAAGGTCCCGCTGGTGAACGCCCTCTTCCCGGACGCGCGTTTCATCTGGATCCATCGGCCGCTGCACCAGGTCGTCGTGAGCCTGCGCGAGCTGTTCGCGGAAGTCAACGCGCGGCAGGGTACGTGGCACTGCTGGCCCGAGCCTGGCACGGCGGGACGCAACAGGTGCTGGCAGGCCTTTCACAGGAAGGGGGCGCTGGCCGGGCTCGATCCGCGGCGGGTGTTCCCCGGCGGCGACATCACCTGCCTGGCCGAGTACTGGCTCGAGAGCAACCGCGCGATCAGGGAATCGCTTGCAATGATCCCCCGCTCGCGCTGGCACGAGGTGAGTGAGGTCAAACTGCTCCGCGATCCCGATGAGGCGGTGCGGGAATGCCTGAAGTTCCTCGGTGATGTCGCGACAGGCGAGTTCAATCTTCACCGAGAGATCGACCGAAGCAGGGACGAACGCTGGCAGTCGATGATCACCGGAGAGGAGCGCAGTGCGATCGAGGATTTTCTCGCGGACTGACCGTCGCACGCGGATACCATGAAGACCGACAAGCTTGCGGGCGACCTCTGGGGCGGTCTGGCGGCGATGCTGGTCGCGTTGCCTTCAGCCATCGCCTATGGCGTGACGATCTTTTCACCGCTGGGCGGCGGCTACGCCGCGAAGGGGGCACTCGCCGGGATTCTCGGGGCGACTGCCCTGGGCCTGGTCGCATCGTCATGCGGCGGCGCCCAGCGCCTGATCACCGCGCCCTGCGCCCCTGCGGCCGCAGTGCTGTCGGCGCTCGCGATCGAGCTGGCGCGCGACGGCACCAGGCCCGAGG
>CAZEOK010000030.1:0-8580 GCA_964513745.1 uncultured bacterium | reverse complement strand
AGCTCGGTTTCGGCGCTCTCGGCCTCGGCCGCCTGATCAAGTACATGCCGTATCCCGTGGTCAGCGGTTACCTGAGCGGCGTCGGTCTGATCATCATCATCGGCCAGGTCCCGAAGCTGCTCGGCGTCGAGACGGGCGCCCACGCGGGGTCGGCGCTGGTCTCCCCGGCGATGTGGCGCTGGCAGGGAGCCGTCGTCGGATTGGCGGCGATCACCGTCATGGTCCTGGCGCCGCGGCTCACCCGGGTCGTCCCCGCAGCGATCCTCGCGCTCGTCGCCGGGGTGGCGACCTACTTTGCGCTGTCCCTGGGCGATGCCTCCCTGCTCGAGGCGCGCGGCAACGCGCTCGTCGTTGGCCCGCTTGGCGGCTCGGGCGCCGGATTCCTGGCTGCCGTCACGGGCCTCTGGCAGGCGGTCGGCGGCATCGACCTCACGGCGCTCGGGCGGCTGCTGGTGCCGGCGGCAACCCTCGCCGTGCTGCTTTCGATCGACACGCTCAAGACGTGCGTGGTCCTCGACGCGTTGACGCGGTCGAGGCACGACTCCAACCGCGAGCTGATCGGCCAGGGCCTCGGCAACCTCGCCTCGACCGTCGTCGGCGGCGTGCCCGGCGCCGGCACCATGGGCGCGACCCTGGTCAACATCTCGAGCGGCGGGCAAACGCGGCTTTCGAGCATTCTCGAAGGGGCGCTGGCGCTGGCGGCGTTCCTGGTCCTCGGCGGCTTCATTGCCTGGGTGCCGATCGCCGCGCTCTCGGGCATCCTGATCGTCATCGGCTGCCGCATGTTCGACCGCCACAGTCTGGTGCTGCTCAAGTCGCGGTCGACCGTGCTGGATTTCGCGGTCATCGTCGCGGTGGTCGTCGTCGCCGTCGGTTTCAGCCTGATCGCGGCCTCCGCGGTCGGTGTCGTGCTCGCCATCTTCCTGTTCGTCCGCGAGCAGACCTCCGGCTCGATCGTCCGCCGCAAGAGCTCCGGAAGCCAGCAGTTCTCGAAGCAGGTGCGTCTGCCCGAGGAGATGTCGATCCTCGAGCGGCGGGGCGACCAGACGGCGATCTTCGAGCTGCAGGGGAGCCTCTTCTTCGGGACCACCGACCAGCTGTACACGGCGCTGGAGGCGGAGATGAAGCGTTGCCGCCACCTCATCCTCGATCTGCGGCGCGTACAGTCGGTCGACGTCACCGCGGCCCACATGCTCGACCAGATCGCCGACACGCTCGCCGACCGGGGCGCATACCTGCTGTTCTGCTCCGTGCCGCACAGTCTGCCCAGCGGCCAGGACATGCGCGAGCACGTCGGGCAGATCGGCATCGCCCGGCCGGAGCGCCACGTCGAGACCTTCGGCGAACTCGACGACGCGCTGGAGTGGGCCGAGGAGCGCATCCTCGGTGCCGAGCGCCTGGCGCGACCGGAGACGCACCTGCTGGAACTGCGCGAGATCGACCTGTTCAAGGGCCGCAAGGCGGAGACCCTGGCCGCGCTCGAGGCCTGCCTGGAGCGGCGCTCGTACGCTTCCGGCGAGCGGATTTTCGCGCGCGGGGACGAGGGCGACGAGATCATGCTGATCCGGCGCGGCGCGGTGCGGATCGTGCTGCCGCTGGGCGACGGCGGGGGACGGCACCTCGCCACGTTCAACCGCGGCGACTTCTTCGGGGAAATGGCCTTCCTCGATCGCGGCAAGCGGTCGGCCGACGCCATCGCCTCGGCCGACACCGAACTCTTTGTCCTCTCCCGCAAGCGCTTCGACACGCTTGCCGACGAGCACCGGATGCTGGCGCTCAACCTGCTGGAGGGCGTGGCACGGGTGCTCGCGATCCGCCTGCGGTACGCGAACGTGGAGCTGGAGAGCCTCTAGCAGCGCCCCTGCTACTCTTCCCCGGTGATGAGCTTGCGCTCCAGGTCGGTGGAGCGCGTCAGCCGCTTGGCCTCCTCCATGGTGATGACGCCCTTGCGGAAAAGCTGGAGCAGGTGCTGGTCCTGCGTCTGCATCTTGTAGAGGTCGCCGCCGCTCGCGATGTGCTTGTCGATCTCCTCGAGCCGGCCGTCGCGGATGCAGCCCTGGATGGTGCCGGTCGTGCGCATGACCTCGACGACCGGGATGAGCTGCTCCCCGGTCTTGTCGAGGATCAGGCGCAGCGAGACGGTTGCCACGAGGATGTCCGCGAGACGGTGGCGGATGATCTCCTGGGCGTCGGGCGGGTAGTGTCCGACGAGGCGGTTGATCGTGGAGACCGCTCCCTGGGTGTGCAGCGTCGAGAGCACCAGGTGGCCGGTCTCGGCCGCCTTGATGCACGCGTCGATGGTGTCCCGGTCGCGCATCTCCCCGACCATGATAGCGTCCGGGTCCATGCGCAGGGCCGACTTGAGCGCCGCGTTGAAGGTCTCCGTGTCCGGGCCGACCTCGCGCTGGATCACGCAGCTTTTCTGGGAGATGAAGAGAAACTCGATCGGGTCCTCGATGGTCAGGATGTTGTAGTTGCAGGTCTCGTTGAGGAACTGGATCATCGAGGACATGGCCGTGGTCTTGCCGTTGCCGGTCGGGCCGGTGACCAGGACGAGCCCCGTCTGCGCCTGGACGATGTCGCCGAGGACCGCGGGGAGATTCAGTTCCTGAAAAGTGCCGATTTTCGGTGGGATCGCGCGCATCACGATGCCGAACTGGCGACGCTGGCGAAAGATGCTGACGCGGAAGCGCCCGGCACCGGCCGGCAGGGCGTAGGCCGTGTCGAGTTCCTTGATGGTGGCGCCCGGCGCGATGCCGTTGTGCTCGAGGATGAACCCGACGATGGCCTCGGTGTCCTGGGCCATAAGGTTGGGCAGCTTGGAGCGGACCAGCTGGCCGTGGATGCGGAAAAATGGCGGGTTGTCGACTTCGAAGTGGATGTCGGAGACTTTTTTCTGGAACGCGATCTCGAGGATCTGGGTGAAGATTTTCGGGTTCATGCCGCTCCCCGGGCAGATGTCCTGTCGCTTTTCATGGCTCCTCCGTTGGTTGTTCAGGTCGTGCGCCGCTGCGTCACGGCGTCGAGCACCAGCCCGGCGTGCCGGGCGAAGACGTCGAGCAGGTCCGTCGGCACCGGTGTCGCCCACCCAGGGCCGAAGTCGCCGTAGGTCAGCGCGAGAACTCTCCCGGAAGCGCTCTTCAGCGGGAGCACCATAATCTTTGGATTGTGCGGCTCGCCGATGCGTTCGTACAGCAGCCGCAGCGCCGGCTCCTCCGGCCCGGGCCCCCAGTAGAGCCTGCCGCCGTCGATGGCCGCCGCGAACACCGACGAGCGGTCCACGGGTATGCGGAACTTCAGCGCCGGCGTGACCGAGCGGACCCCCTGCAGGCCGATGCCGCGTTCCGCGACCACGTCGGCGCCGGAGACGATCAGGGTCAGGGCGCGCGGAAAGTACGACGCGGCGAACTGCAGCAGAGACAGCGAGATCTCCGAGGGTTTCGTGAGACCGCCCAGTTCCGCGAGGCGCTCCCTGAAGTCCCCGAGCCGGACCCGCCCGGGGGGTGCCCCCACCCGCCGGAGGAAGGCCAGAAATGCCTCGGTGAATCGGATGAAGTCATCGACGAAGGAGGCCGGGCGCGTCGCCCGGTCCGGTTTTACCAGCGCGGCCAGGGCGCCCGCCGCCAGGGCCCGCAGGCATTGCTCCTCCTGCCCCGGGTCGGCGAGCCGGATGAAGCTCAGCGGGGGATAGTCGGCGCGGAGGCTCTGCAGCGTGGCCTCCATGCTCTTTGCGCAGAACGCCCCCTCCGCTTCGCCGGGCGGATCGAGCACCAGCAGGGGGATCATGTCCTTGGCGAGCGACTGCTCGATGATGTGCCCGAGGTCCTGCGGCTCGTCGGTGGCGAAGACGAACAGGTTCCTGACGGCGCCGCAGCTCATCACGACATGGCTGAAGAGCTGGTCGCGGGTGAACAGGATCACGGCGAGCGAGAAGTCGCTGCCGGCGGGGGCCTCCCCGGGGGGCGGTTGCTCGATCGCCCGGGAGAGGAAGGCGACGAGCCGCTCCTGGTCTTCGGGGGAGAAACCGGCAAGCTCCTTGCGAACCTTGCGACGGTGGTTTTCGCCTTCCCGCCGATCGTCCGGCGTAACCATCGCTCCCGGTAGCCTCCGGGCGAGACGGTCCACGTCGCCGAGCCCCAGGTCGTCGGCGGAGATGGTCTCCTCGGGGGCGGCCGCGCTCTGGCCGTCAGCGGCCACCGCTTGCTGCAGCGTCCCGTCGCGCTTTCTCTCGTCGAAGATGCGCAGGGCCTCCATGAGGATGTTCTGCGTGCTCACCCGGGGCGGCGGCTCCTGGTGGTCCGGGAAATAGCGATATTCGTCCGAGACGAGAACCTGCTCAACGTCGAGCTCGAACCGCCCCCTGGGCCAGGTCAGCACCTCGACGATCGTCAGCTCGATGAGGGTCCGCAGTCCCCGCCAGGCATCCTCCCGCTTCACGCGGCCGGTCTCGACGAGGAGCGCGATCAGCGGCGGGGGCCGTGTGCCGCGCAGGGCCTGCTCGGCAAGCGTGAGATCGAGCGCCTCGCGGGTGATGATGCCCAACTCGACCAGGATCGATCCGATCCTGAATCCGGTGTTCACGTGATTTGCGCTGACGATGAAACCGTCGCGGAAGCCGAGCTGGCACTCGCCCTTGACGCCCGTGAGCCGCAGGGTGCCGGACTTGCTGGTCTGCTGGAGAAGCTGGATGACGTCGATGAGGGGGAGGTGTTCCAGGTCACCGGAAAACGACATCTGCCTCGATCCTCCCGCACCTGCGGTTTGTTGCCTGGGCCAGCATCTCCGAGCGAGCTGTGCCACGCCGGTGACCACCCGGTGTCCGGCGTGCCCGGACGCGGGCACCGGTCGCCAGGCGCCCGAAAGCCTCCGCACGATCACCCCGCGTATTCTCGCCGCGGACAAGAGACTGTCAAGGTGCCCGGGCCGCGCCTTGTTCAGAGGGGGCGCGAGCGGCTATGATGAAACCATGCAAGCCGCACCGTCCGACGGCCGATCACCGAGCGTCTCGGTGGTCATCCCCACGCTCAACGCCGCACCGTTTCTGCCCCGGCTGCTCGAGGCGATCTTCAGCCAGGCACCGCTGGCTCCTGCGGAAATCATTCTCGTCGACTCGATGTCCACGGACGCCACGCTCGGCGTTGCCGCGTCCGATCCGCGCGTGCGGGTCGTCCCGATTGCCCGCTTCTCCCACGGGCGCGCGCGGAATCTCGGTGCACGGGAGGCGAGGGGGGAGATCGTGCTGCTCATGACGCAGGACGCGGTGCCGGCGGACACGACGTGGCTGGCGAGCCTCCTCGCGCCGCTGGCCGACCCCCGGGTTGTCGCGGTCTACTCGCGGCAGGTGCCGAGGGCGGACGCGAATCCCATGGAGCGGTTTTTTCTGCTCAAGCGGTTCCCCCCGGGGCCTTTGGTCAGGCGGGAAAAGAGAGGCGACGCCACGCTGGCGCTCGAGGACGTCTTCTTCTCGAACGTCAGCGCTGCAATCCGGAGGGAGACCCTGCTCGGGTACCCGTTCGACGAAGATTTAATCATGAGCGAGGACCAGCAGTTCTCCCGCGATGTGATCGACGCCGGCTTTGCGGTGGTCTATCAGCCGGGGTCCGTCGTGGTCCACTCTCATAACTATTCGCTGGCCACGTGCTTCCGCCGCTATTTCGACAGTGTCTACTCGCTCACGCTGATCTTCCCGCGGCACAAGCTCGGCCGGAGCACGGCGATGGGGGCGGGTTACCTGCTCCACGAGGTGGGGTACATGGTGCGCAACCACCCGTTGACGCTACCCTACTACGCGCTCTACAACCTGGCGAAGATCGGCGGCGTCCTGGCGGCCCACGTCGCGGAGCGATTGCCGCAGCGCTTCTTGAGGATGTTCAGTTTGCACCGCTACCACTGGGACGAGTAGTCGGGGCGGGCGCCGGACGCGACGACCAGGCATTGGACCGCCGGGACAGGGCAGGGGTCGTGCAATGAATCGACGAACCGCGACTGGCGTTCGAGCCGATGTTCGGAATTGCTGTGGACATGTCTGTTTCCCGAACGTAGAATTACCCTGAGAGGAAGAGGATCGTCGACGATACGAGGAGGACGGTCATGGCGATGAGAGAGGTGAGGCTCGTCAAGGGCACCAAGGTGTTGTGCGCGCTCAGAAGGATTCTGGCCGTCCTGGTGGGGATCAGCCTGTACGCGTCCTCGGCAGAGGCCGTTGTGTACGTCGATCTGTCACTGACGGCCGGGGGTAACGGCACGTCGTGGGCCCAGGCGTATTCCTCGCTCGAAACGGCAGTGAACTCCAGCGGCAGCAGCCAGGAGTTCTGGGTTGCCGACGGGACCTACGCGCTCTCGCAGACGCTTACCCTGCAGCCGGGCACCCAGATCTACGGCGGGTTTGCTGGAAACGAAACCAGCCGCTCCCAGCGGTCAATCAGCTCTCACCCGACGATTCTCGATGGGCAGAACGTCCTCAAGCACGTCATCCTGGTCAACAGGTTGGCGACCAACGTGGTCATCGACGGTTTCACCATCACGCGCGGCGTGGCCACCGGTTCGAGCGGCTGGGACAGCTACGGCGGCGGCATCTTCGTCGACCTGATGACGACGACGATCTCCCAGTGCACCTTCAGCAGCAACTCCGCCGCTGCGATGGGCGGGGCGGTGTTTTTCTACCAGGCCGCGGTCACGATCTCCGGCTGCACGTTCACGGGGAACTCGGCTCCCCAGGGCGGGGCGATCGCCGCGCACGAAGGCACGCTCGCGCTCTCCACGTCATCCTTCAGCTCCAACAGCGCCTCCTCCGGCGCCGGCGAAGGCGCCGCCGTCTACCTCAACCTGAGCGGCGCCCAGGTCGACGGCTGCTCCTTCTCGAGCAACTCCTCCCTGCACGGCGCCGCGCTGGATATCAACAACACCAGTACCGTCACGATTTCGGACAGCACCTTCACCAGCAATTCGACCACCACCTCCGGGGGTGCCATCGCCGCATATCTCTGCACCGTCTCCATCCAGTCCTGCACGTTCGACTCCAACAGCAGCAACGAGGGCGGGGCGTATTACAGCTATGAGGCCGCCACCCACGTCCAGGACAGCGTATTCATGAAAAACTCGGCCGCCAGCGGCGGCGCCATCATGCTGGACTACAAGACGACCACGGGGGAGACCATCGAGCGCACCCTCTTCCTCGACAACTACGCCTCCACTCAGGGCGGTGCCCTCTTCTCCTATGCCCGCACCGTGACGATCGACAGTTCGGCCTTCATCAGGAATCGTTCGGTGAACGGCGGCGCCCTGAGAACCCACGCCGGGGAGACGTCGGACGGCACCTTCAATTCCAGCTACGTCGTCCTGCTGCGCAATTGCAGCCTCTACGGTAACACGGCCACCCAGTACGGCGGCGGGATGACAAACACCAATGCCACCGGAATCTACCTGTACAACTCCATCTTCTGGGGCAACTCGGCGACGACCACCATCTGGGATCAGTCGCAGGGGAAGTATGTGGCCACCCCCGACATCTTCAACGCCGGCACCAGCTCGCTCACGACGCGCTATAGCGACATCCAGACACTGACCTGGAACCACGGGTCGCTGTCCGAGAGCCACACCGGCTCAAAATACTCCGATCCGAAGTTTGTCGACGCGGACGGGGCGGACAACGTCGCCGGCACCACCGACGACGATCTTCACCTCAACACCGGGTCACCGTGCCTGGACAGCGGCGACGGCTCGAACGCCCCCACGCTGGACATCGACAGCTACCCGCGGGTCGATCTGTCCGATGTCTCCAACACCGGCACCGGCTCCCCGACCTACGCCGACATGGGTGCCTATGAACGGCTGGAGACGGTGAAGACGCCAACCATCAGTCCAGCCGGCGGCAGCTACAGCGCCGCAATCAGTGTCACGATCTCCACCACGACGTCGGGGGCGACCGTCCGCTACACGACCGACGGCAACGATCCCACCGAGAGCAGCACCGCCGGAACCAGCCTCACCCTCTACCGCGGCGCCACCGTCAAGGCGCGCGCGTTCAAGAGCGGCCTGCTGGAGAGTGCCGTCGCAACGACAACCTACACGATGCCGGACAGCGACGGGGATGGGCTCCCCAATTGGGTGGAGACCGGCACCGGGATCTACGTTTCGACGACGAACACCGGCACCAGATCCGACAACACCGACTCGGACGGGGACGGCTTTTCCGACGGGACGGAGGTGACGAGGGGCACCGATCCCAACGATCCCAACGATCCCGGCACCAGCGCCCATCTCGACTTCGACGGGGACGGCAAGTCGGATCTTGCGGTCTACCACCAGGCGGCGGGGAACTGGTACATCGCCTACAGCGGCGGCGGCTACAATCTGGGGTACAACATGGGCTGGAGCGAGGCCGAGCCCGTTCCCGGCGACTACGACGGCGACGGCAAGACCGACATGGCGGTCTATCACCAGGCGGCGGGGAACTGGTACATCGCCTACAGCGGCGGCGGCTACAATCTGGGGTACAACATGGGCTGGAGCGAGGCCGAGCCCGTTCCCGGCGACTACGACGGCGACGGCAAGACCGACATGGCGGTCTATCACCAGGCG
>CAZEOK010000029.1:0-29095 GCA_964513745.1 uncultured bacterium | reverse complement strand
CCTCGATGTCGGCCTTCGTGCCCTTGCCCGTGGGGGCCTCGGCGAGAAGAGCCTCAGCCTGCGCGACGGCGGCGGCGGCGGCGGCCGAAGCGGCGTTGGCCTCCTGCTTGGCCTGCTCCTTCTTCTGCTCGGTCTCGGTCTTGAGGGCGGCGGCGTCGGAGGTGATCTTGGCGATCATCGCCTTCGCGTTGTCGTAGTTCTTGAAGAGCTTGCCTTCCTGCTTCTTGACCTCGTCCTGCGCGGCGGCCCAGGCATCATTGATGTTCTTGAGGCCGTCCTTGGCGTACGTGCCGGCGCCCGCACCAACCGCGGCGTCCATGGCCACCTTGGCGGCGTCCATCTCCTGTGTGGGGGGCTTGGCGCAACCCACGAGCAGGGCGGCCATGATCAGGACGGAAAGACCAACGGCGAGGTACTTCATGAGACCCTTCATTCTTTTACTCCTCCTGCAAAATGGTTGTCCTCTCGGATGCCCGCGGCGCCCTTGCCTGCGCTGCCGCGCCATCCGCACAATATACAAGCAACAGTCATGCCAAATGCCAAGTAGCTGATTTTATTCAATTCAAGAAACAGTGAGCATTCCTCAAATGGGGAACGTCTTCCTTTTTCAGCATTGCCGGAGCTTTAATCAGCGCGACGCGCCAGCGCCAGCAGCAGCGTGCCGTCTGCCAACACCAGCAGATTCAGCAGCATGCTGGCCCCATGCAGCGCCTTGAACCGCTGGCGCTCGGTGGAGTCGGGCGCGGACTCGAAGCTGGCCACCCGGGACTTCACCTCGAGGATCTGCGGATACAGCCGCCACTGCACGAAGGCCTGCACGGCGAGCGCGCCGAGAATCAGCGCCAGCCGGAGCACCCGCCGCCGGGACAGGGAGCGCCAGAGCGCGGCCATCAAGACCGCGGCCGCCGCGGCCGCTGCGAACTGAAATCGGAAGTAATGCGGCATCATCGTGCCGACGATCTCCCCTGCGGCGTCGCGGGGGTAGGAGGCGAAGATCGCGGGCGTCAGCACGAACGTGTACAGAGCACCGCCGCCGACCCAGAGGGAGAGCGCGAGGTCGTGGAAGAACCTGCCAACCGAGCGCATGCAATTCCTCCCCCGGCAACCCGGGCGGACTGTCGGGTCCTGTTCGTACGCCCTGCCGGCCCCTGAGTGTCGTCAGTGTCTCATCAATCCCCGCCCGGGGCGAGGCACGTAGTTTACACGCACCCGGCGCTGGCGATCAACCGTGCCGGGACTCGAAACTTGACCTGCGTCAATGACGGCGACGGCCGGTCTTGCTACATTGAGCGCACGATGGTTGCCGCGCCGCAGCGCGGCTGGTTGTCACCTCACATGCAGGAAGGAGCAGCACCCTTGAAGAAGATGGAGCTCTCGAAAACGAGGGAATTCGACCCGCGGACCATGAAGAAATTCCTCCTCCACGATTCCCCCTGGTTCAGGATCATCAACTTCAACCTGCCGGCCGGGCACGTTTTCCCGGTGCACTCCCACGACACCGAGGGTCAGTTGAGCATCCTCGTGATCGAGGGGGAGGGGGAGTTTCTCGCAGCCGGCGACGCCGCGATCCCGGCCGCAGTCGGAGACATGCTGATCTCCGAGATCGCCGAACCGCACGGCGTGCGCGCGATCTCCGACATGCGGATCGTCGTCACCATCGCGCCCCCCTTCTAGCCGTGGCGAAGCCCCGGAAGCGAGGACGCCCTCTGGTGCGGCGTCTGCGCGCCGCCGTGCAGTGGAGCATCTTCGTACTGACCATCTGGGGGGGCGTCGACCTCTACACGTTCGTCCGCCAGATCGAGCAGGGGCAGCCGCCCCCTTTTGCAAAGCCGGTCTCGCCGGAGGCCTTTTTGCCGATCGGCTCGTTCATGTCCTTCAAGCTCTGGGTGCTGACAGGGCACATCGACGCGGTACACCCGGCGGGCCTTGTGTTCTTCAGCGCGGCGCTGGCGCTCTCGCTGCTGCTCAAGAAGAGCTTCTGCGGCTGGATCTGCCCGGTCGGGACTCTCTCGGAGCTGCTCGGCGCGCCGGGACGCCGGCTCACCGGTCGGCTCCTGGCCCCGCCGCGCTGGCTCGACGTGCCACTGCGCTCGTTGAAGTACGCCCTGATGGGCTTCTTCCTCTGGGTCGTTCTCGTGAAGATGCCGGCCGCGGGGATCCGGGGGTGGCTGCAGACAGACTACTGGAAGATCGCCGACCTGAAGATGCTCGGCTTCTTCCGTAATCCGACGGCGCTGTCGGTCGGGGTGCTCGGCGCGCTGGTCGCGCTCTCCGTGGTGACAAGAAATTTCTGGTGCCGCTACCTCTGCCCCTACGGCGCGCTGCTCGGGCTGCTGAGCCTCGGCGCGGCCGTGAAGGTGCAGCGGGACGAGTCACGATGCACCCACTGTCACCGCTGCACGAAGAACTGCCCGGCGCTGCTGCCGGTCGAAACGCTCGGACGCGTGCGGTCGCCCGAGTGCCTGGGCTGCCTGACGTGCGTGAGCCGATGCCCGGCGCCGGGCGCGCTGGATGCGGCCGCACCAGGCCGCCGGGTGATACCGCCGGTCGTCTTCGCCGCACTCGTGGCGGCGGTCTTCTGGGGAATCCTCGCGGCGGCGAGACTCGCCGGCCACTGGGAGGCCGGGGTGGGCACCGCCGAGTATCGGCGGATCGTCCCGGCCATGGAAACGGTCAGCCACCCCTGATGTCGGAGTACGAAGCTCAAAGAGTTGCTGTAAAAATTCCTTCGGCTATGCCTCTTCGCGACCCGCCGGATCAGCGAGGGGTCGCAGAGGTTGTCCTACCAGCAGGCCTTGCGATCGCGTTTCGCGCTGCGCGCGTTGCGGCGGCTGCCCTTGCCGGACTTGCGCTTCGCGCCGAATGCGCCGGGGCCGCCAGGACCGCCGCCGGGCCCCCGGCTCCCTGACGGTGCGCCGAACCCGCCACCGCCGAATCCGCCGGCGCGCGCCTCGCGCGGCCGTGCCTCGTTCACGACCATCTTGCGGCCGTCGAGCTCAAAATCGTTGAAGCGCTGGATCGCCTGCGTCCCCTCCGCGGAGGATTCCATCTCGACGAAGGCGAAACCCCGCGACTGACCGGTGAACTTGTCTGACACCAACTCGCAACTGCCGACGGTCCCCGCCTGCTCGAAGATGGTGCGGACATCCGCCTCCGAGGTCGAGAACGCCAGGTTCCCCACGTACAATTTCATCCTTCAGCCTGCCCTTTCTGTCGCCGTGTGGCGGCTCGTTGACGGATCATACCACGTCCGCAACGATCATTGCCCGGAAAAGTCAACAAAGACAACAGGGGGCGCGGCGTGACACGCCGGCCCCCTGCAGCACAGAGTGCACAACCTAGAGCTTGGAGATGATCTTCATGGCCTTCGCCGCCGCCGTGGTCGTGTCGACAGCCACGTGCGCGACGAATTTCTTGCCGATCGCCGCCGCGGAAAAACCGCGAAGGTTGACGCCGGCTTCGGCGAGTGCAGCCGTGATCTTCGCGCCCTGCCCCGGCTTGTCCGCCCCCTCGACCCGCACCGTGTGCAGGCTCGGAGTTTTCTTGAACCCGGCCCTCTTGGCCGCGGCGAGGCCTGCCGCACCGGAGATCGGCGTCACGAAAACCACGCCAGTGCCCGGCTTTTCGGGCGCCCTGCGCGCGATGACGAACTCCAGATTGACTTTCCCCGCGGCCAGCGTCTCGAGTTTTGCCGAGAGCCCGCCCGGCTGATCCTTGATGGTTGCCGCCCACGTGTCGACCCGAGTCACCTTCAGTGCCATGCCACCCTCCCGGTTTCGCGTTGCAGATGTCCCTCACCTTTGATCGAGCATAGTGGCAGGACGCTCGCCGGTCAAGCCCAACGTCGGTGACGCACGGTCCCCCAAAGTCAGCGCCGTCAGGCAGTCGCGCAGTTCGAACGGGAGCGGGATCGGACCCGGGCCAGGTCCGATTCCAGGTGGCACCGTTTGTACTTGACGCCGCTGCCGCACCAGCACGGTTCATTGCGCTCCGGGAGATCCTCGCCTGCGGGGGCAACGGCGATGCCGAGCAGCTTCTTTAACCAGTCCAGGATACTCACCTCACTTCCGTTGTCAGCTGATTCAGAACATTCTGGCGATATGATCCTCAGATGCAGGCGAGGGCGAAAGGACTCTCTCAACATGGAGATCATGTAAAAATGAGAAAATATTATAAACATTCATGAAACTAGGCTGTTCATATCTAATACGAAGAAAAAGCACAAAGCGAATGGTGTTGACAACAGCCAGCGGCACAATAGGATACGCACCGCCATCCATCGTAACTCGATCATCAAGAAGCAATGTCACTATTTACTTATTGGTGTATGTTATCATATACATACATATAATACAATAATACTTGATATAACATTATTCCAAGGAAATCCAACGGTTGAAAAGTATAGTTATAAACATTGTGGTACAGGAATCGAAAATGTCACTATTTATGACAGTTTAATTTCCTGTTTCGCTATTATCAACAGCCACAAAGACTACTGGCTCATGGCTGACACCCTGCTCCTCACCCAACTGTTCCGTGAGGATGGACCTTTCGTCCCATGAAGTATGTCCGCAACTCCCGAAGCGGTGGATAATCCCGAGCCGGGATAGCGTAGATGCCCCGCTCACCGACCAATTGAGCGAGGGGCAGGTAGAGCGCTTCGCGGGAAAACTCCGGCAACCGGACGAGTCCCTCGACAAGTCTGGGTATGTCATCCCCGTTCTGAAAAAGGTAGGTGGCGTAGTCCCCGTGAGAGAGCAGCTCGAAACTCGCTGTCTCGCCGCGACGCGCCAGCAGCCAGAGGGAGGGGTGATCATCCTCCTCCGGCGCCATGTACCCGAGACTGCGCGCGCCCGGTGCAAGGCCGTCCATCAGGGATTTTCCGGACGCGGCCCGGGGGGTGGCGGCGAGCCAGGAGGCGCTGAAGGCCGCCTCGAAGCCTGGGGCGAGCGCCTCGAGCGCCGCGAAGTTCAGCAGGCGCCCCGGGAGCCACTGCGCCGAGAGGTCAGCGCGCGGCGCGGCATCCAGCGTCGGCAGAAAGCGCGAGAGCACCTCCGCGGCCTGCAGGGCGAGCGCTTCGCGGGCGGACGACAGCGCGTTGGCAAACGCCGCAGTCGCGCCGCCGAGCTTGGTGAACACGGTCTGGCCGCCATCCCAGCCGGTCAGACGCACGGCGCTGGCAGCCTCGTCGAACGTCACGGAGGCCGAGTCAGCCAGGAAGATCGCGAAGATGTCGCCGGCGTCCGGGGCGACGATCAGGCGCCCGTCGGCGAGAAAGCCGCGAAAGGGGCCGCGCCCGCCCGGAACGGACAGCATCCCCGAAAAAACCGCGCCCGGGCTTCCAGCGCCGGCCAGCCGCAGGATGCCTGCGCGCAGCACCGGCCAGTCCCGCCGCAGTTCCGCGAGCAGCGTCGGGCCGTCGCCGCCGAGCCGCTCCAGCGCGACCTCGCCGTCGGGAAGCCGCAGCCGCACCGTGAACCCGTCCCCGGCGATGCCGGAGACTTCCGGCAGCCGGATGACCAGCGCCGGGGCGCCCGCCGGCGAGAGAACGAGCACGTCGCCGTCGCGCCGCCACTGGGCGTCGACGCTGCGGCCGGCGCGGACCAGGCGACAGGTGCGGGCCATCGCGCCGCTAGATCTTCTGCCCGCACTCCGGGCAGAACTTCGCGCCGGGGGCGAACTTGGCGCCGCACTTCGGGCACTCGGTCTTCGGCGCGAGCGAGGCGCCGCACTGCTGGCAGAACTTGCCCCCCCCGGCCTCGGCGCCGCACTGCGGGCAGTGTACGACCATCGTCGCGTCGAAGTTCACGCCCTCGGTCTGGTCGCGCGCGCGCAGCTTCTCGGTGGCCTGTTCGACGGCGATCCCGGCCTGCGCGGCGGCCATCTCGCGCTGCAGGATCGGCGCGCACTTCTTGCACAGGCTGCGCTCGGCGTTCCAGCAGATCTCGCGGCAGACCCACTGGCCGCAGCGCTTGCACTGCACGAACAGCGGCTTGATCTCGGCCACGGCCTCGGCCAGCGCGCTGTCGTGGGCAGGGCCGCCGATCGCCCGCTGGATCTCGTGCGTCCCCGCCGCGGCGCGGCCGAAGATCCCGCCGAAGACCTGGCCGGCGCCGCGCAGCACGCTGCCGGCGATCCCGGTCGCGTTGGCCTGCCAGCTGGACAGGTAGCCGTTGCCGCAGGACTCGCAGAAGAACTTGAACTGGAAACCGTTCTCGGTCGACAGGTCCTGGTAGTTCTTGGTGAACTCGACGCGCGCCATGGCAGCAGTATCCCTCCCCGTTGTCGCGACGATGCTATGCGCCGACGCGGACGGGTGTCAAGACGACGGCCTGGCCGGCGGGGCCGCAGCGCCCGGCGGGTCAGCGGGCCCGCTTCGCGCGGACCCGGGCGATCGCCTCCAGCACCCGCGGCTCGACCAGGTCGACGACAATTCGGTAGCCCTCGGCCGTCGGGTGGATGCCGTCGGGCTGGTTGAGCGCCGGGTTCGCGGCCACGCCCTCGAGGAAGAACGGCACGAGGATCGCCTTGTGCTTGATCGCCAGCTCCGGGTAGACCCGGGCGAACGCCGTGGTGTACGCGGGACCGAGATTGCGCAGCATCTGCATCCCCGCGAGCACCACGGTCACCCCGCGCTCGTTCAGCGTCGTCAGCATCGCGTCGAGGTTGCCGCGCAGCACCTCCGGGGAGATGCCGCGCAGGCCGTCGTTCGCGCCGGTCTCGAGCACGAGGATCTCCGGCTTGAGCCCGAGCACCCCTGCCAGGCGCGCCCGCGCACCGCTCGAGGTCTCGCCGCTGATCCCCGCGTTGACGACTTTCCAGCGGTATCCCGCGGCGCGCAGCCGTCGCTCCAGCTGCGCCGGCCAGGCATCCCGCTCGTCCAGGCCCTGCCCGGCGGTGAGGCTGTCGCCGAGCGCGACGATGACGCCCTCGTCGGCCGGCGCTGCCTGAGCGCCGCAGGTGCCGTGCGCCAGAGCGACGACCACGGCGACCGCGAATGCGACGCGGGGAAGCACGCGGGAGGACCGTGACGGAGCCATGGGTGGCATTCTATCAGGCGGAGGGGACCATTTCCGATCCCCTACGCCTGGCGGGCAGTTCGGCAGTGACTTGTCGGGGCTCAGGAGTTCCTTATGGCGCCAAGGGTGTGAAACTTCTCATGCAATGGCAATATACGCCCACGTAAGCGCTTCCCGAAAAAGCGATATCAGCACCTCTATACACCGTGCACGAGGCCCCAACCGGCCAATAAATGAATACTAAATTTGCATCATAGCCGCTTCCCCAGTCATCGACCTCGAGACTGTGCCCGGTAATATTGACGAAAGTGCCTCCGTTTGTTAGACATGACTGGTTGTAAAGCAGCTGACCGGACGGACAGGTGCACGACGCTTTTGCCGACGAAGTGAGATACGGCGCGGATGCTTCACCATAAACACTGTGGACATAGAAAGACGCCGCCGGTCCCGTGGGTCCTGTTGGCCCCGTCGCGCCCGTGGGGCCGGTGTCACCGGTGGGTCCTGTTGGCCCCGTCGCGCCCGTTGGGCCGGTGTCGCCGGTGGGTCCTGTTGGCCCCGTCGCGCCCGTGGGGCCGGTGTCACCGGTGGGACCCGCAGGCCCTTCCAATGGGAAGGAACCTGCCGCGACCGCAACCGGCGTCGGCGAAGATCCCGGCTGGAGTGCCCAGTCGTCGTTCCAGGTGCCGTCGGCCTCGAACGTGGCCTTCCAGATCGAGGTCCCGTTGGTCCCGATACCCATCAGGATGTACTTCTGGATCGACGGATCCCAGGTGAGGGTCGGCGCCGCGGAAAAAGAACCCGTGATCTTCGTCCAGTCGCCGCAACTGGTGGTTCCCTGACAGACCTGCGCCCACAGGGCGCCGTTCGCTCCTCGCGCCACCGACAGGTTCGACGGTGTCACGCCGGCGGAGCCGGTTACCGCAATCGCGAGAATACCCAGGCACACACCCGCAATCACAACGACTCTTTTCATGACCGCCTCCCCCTTCGTTGCCTGTCCCCGAAGCCTTGCCACCAGCACCCGTGGAACCATTTCAGACAGCAGCAATCCGAGAGGCGATCCGCTGAATCGCCCAGCATGTGATATATGTCACTAAACTAGTCGCCGCCCAAGCGGATGTCAATGACGGTGGGGACAAATTTCAACGCTGTCCCAGCGTACGACGGAGGTCCGCAGCGTCAAGACCCCGCAACCCGCACGGAAACGGACCACTTCACGAACTGGGCGCAGGGGTGGCGCGGAGGGGAGGTCTCCAGCGCGCGGAGCGAAGCGAGCACGATGGAGGTCCGCAGCGTCAGGACCCCGCAGCCCGCACGGGAACGAATCGGCATCCCCCTGCTCTACTCGTCCTCGCTGGTCCTGAGATAGTCCGCCGGTCGGCGCCGCAGCGCCGGCAGCGACGCCGCCAACCCGACCCCGACCGTGATCAGCGTCGTCACCATAACCGCCGACAGGCTCGCCCCCCAGAACGGCTGCCAGCGCAGATCCAGCCGCCAGGTCCCGATCCCCCAGGTGATCGCCTGTGCGAACACCAGCGCCAGCAACCCGCTCGACAACCCGATCAATGTCCCCTCGAGCGCGAACACCCGCAGCACGAACCCGGAGCGCGCGCCGAGAATCCGGTAGTGCACCGCCTCGCGCAGTCGCTCGCGGCGCGTGGCGAGCACCGAACTGGCCGTGATCAGCAGCCCGGCGACGATCCCGAGCAGCGTGAAGAACCGGATGATCCGCGAGACGCGCCCGACCAGCGTCGCGGCCTGCGCCGCCGTGGCCCCGACGTCGATCACGCTGACGTTCGGAAACGCCGCTACGACCCGGTTCTGCGCCGCGAGCGTTTCCGCTTTCGGGATCCTGGTCGCCGCGAAGACGGTCTGCGGGGCCGAGCCGAGCACCGCGGTCTGGAACACGAAGTAGAAGAACGGCCGCGGGGAGGCGTCCGTGCGCCGCCGGATGCTCGAGACCACCGCGTCGAGCGGCACCCCCTGCACCTTGAAGGAGACGCGGTCGCCGATCTTCAGCTCGGCCATCTCGAGGACTTCCTCGAGGATCGAGACCTGCGGCCCCGCCAGCCGCGGATCGAAGAGCGAGGCGCCGCGCGAGAGCTCCTCGTCGGCCAGCAGGCTCTCGCGGTAGGTCAGGTAGAAATCGCGCCCGAGGTTGTCGCGGGGCCGCTGGCGCTCCCGCTCCCGCTCCACCGAGACGCCGTTCACCGCGGTCACCTGCGCGACGACCACCGGATAGAACTCGGCCGGCGCCCCCAGCGTCGCCGCGAAGTCGCCGAGCTGCCCCGGCTGCAGGTCGAGGAAGAAGAGGCTGGGCGCATCCGGGGGGTAGGACTGCACGAACCGGGCGTTGAGGGTGCGCTCCAGCAGGCCGATCGTGACGATCACCGTGAGCGCGGCAGCGAGCGTGACGATCACCGGACGCGTTGCGTTACCCGGCCGGAAGAGGCCGCGCAGCGCCTGGCGCAGCGGCAGCGAGCGCACCGGCAGGCGCCGCGCCAGCCGCAGCAGTCCCTCGGCGCCGAGGGCGGAAAGCACGATGAGCGCCGCCAGGCCGCCGAGCAGCCAGAGCCCGAGCCGCACGTCGCGCACCTGCCAGAGCACGAGCGCGCCGAGGAACACCGCGGCGACCGCTCCCCCGAGCCAGAAGGGCAGCTGCCGCGGCAGACGAGCGGGGTCGCGGCGGAAGATCGCCACCGGGGAGATCTCGCGCAGCCGCCAGAGCGGCAGGAACGCGAACAGCCCTGTCGAGAGCGCGCCCAGGGCGACCCCCTCGAGGAGGGTGGCGGCCGAGATCGCCGGCCGCAGGCCGCCCGGGATGAAGCCGGCGAAGAGGGGGAACAGGAACATCTGCAAGAGGAAGCCTCCCGCGACGCCGAGCAGCGTCCCGACGATTCCGAGCAGCGAGACCACGACGAGGTACTGCACGACCACGAAGCGCCCCGGCGCCCCGAGCGCCTTGATCACCGCGACGGTGGCGCGCTTCTCGCGCAGCAGGGCCGTCAGCGCGCTCTGGATGCCGATCCCGGCGAGCAGCAGCGTGAAGGAGCCGATGAGCGAGAGGAAGAAGAGGAAGTTGTCGAAGAACCGCTTCGGGCCCGAACTGGCGGTCAGATAGGTCTGGACGCGCTCGGCTTCGGGGAGGGCGGCGGCGCGAAGGCCCTCGGCAACCCGGTCGACCGCCCCGGGGTCGCGCACCCTCAGCAGGATGCGGTAGTCGACCCGGCTTCCCTGCCCGATCAAGCCGAGCCCCTCGAGATCAGCCGCCGCGACGAAGACCCGGGGCCCGAGCGAGAAAAAGGTCACCGGCCGGTCGGCCTCGCGCAGCACGACGTCGGCGATCAGCAGCGGCCGGCCCCCGAGCAGCAGGGAGTCGCCCACGCTCAGCCCGAGGCGTCCGAGGACGGTCTCCTCCACGATCGTCGTCCCCGGCCGCAGGACCGCGCCGAAGGGGCGCCCCGAGGCGAGCGCGACCTCGCCATACCAGGGGTAGCCCGGGCCGGCGGCCTTCACGATGGCCAGCAGCGAGCCTGCGCGGCCCTGCGGCGCGACCATCGAGTAGAACTCCCAGGTGCGGGCGGACTCGACCTCGCCCCGGGCCGCCAGCGCGTCCACGGCGCGGGCGAGCGCGGGCGAGAACTCGCGGTGCGCGTGCAGGACGACGTCGGCCGCCTGGAGCCCGCGGGCGTCCCGCAGCAGCGCCGCGTTCACGCTGCGGCCGAAACCCCGCAGCGAGACCAGCGCGAGCATCGAGAGCGCGACGCAGAGCAGGAAGATGCCGGTCTGGCTGCCGGCGCCCGAGAACTGGCGGCGGACGAAGTTCGGGTGCAGCCGCATCACGGCGGGGCGCTGATCCGCCCGTCGACCAGCGCGATCACCCGGTCGGCGCGCGCGGCGATCGCGGCGCTGTGGGTCACCATGACCAGCGCCGTGCCCCGCTCACGCTGTAGATCGAGCATCAGGTCGAGCACTGCGCGCCCGCTCGCCGTGTCGAGGTTCCCGGTCGGCTCGTCGGCGAAGACGATCGCCGGCTCGTTGACGAGCGCCCGACAGATCGCGACGCGCTGCTTCTCGCCTCCCGAAAGCTGGTGCGGGAAGTTCGCCGCGCGCCCGGCGACGCCGGTCTTGGCCAGCAGCGCCTCGGCCTTCGCGCGCGCCCGGCCGTCGCCGCGCAGCTCGGCCGGGAACATCACGTTCTCGAGCGCCGAGAGCGAGGGGATGAGGTGGTAGGACTGGAAGACGAAACCGATCGAGGCGTTCCGCAGCGGCGCCAGCTGCTCCTCCGTGAGCGCGGTCAGCTCGCGCCCGTCCAGGCGGACCGTCCCCGCATTCGGCTGGTCCAGCCCGGAGAGCAGCGTGATCAGCGTCGTCTTGCCGCTGCCGGAGGGCCCGGTGATCACGAGGAACTCCCCGCGCGCGACGTCGAGCGAGACGCCGTCGATGACGGTGAGGAGCCGCTCGCCGACGGGATAGGTGCGGACCAGGCCGCGCGCCTCGAGAAGCGTGTCCATGCGTCTGCGGATACTAGGTCAGGCGAGCGGGCAGGTCAACGAAAGGACACGATGCGCCACGCGCGCCGCAGGGCGCGCTCGAGCGGCGCCGAATGTCAGCCGAGGGCGGCTTGCCTTCGTCGCGAGCCCGCCCTACTGTACGCCCATGACCGCCGCCGACGCGCCCGCGCGCCGCACCCTGCACGTCGCCTGTGCGTTGATCGAACGCGAGGGGCTGCTTCTTGCGGTCCAGCGCAGCGCGGCGATGAGCCTGCCGCTGAAGTGGGAATTCCCGGGAGGCAAGATCGAGCCGGGCGAGACGCCGGCGGAGTGCCTGCGGCGCGAAGTGCGCGAGGAGCTCGGCATGGAAGTGGAAACCGGGGCTCCCCTGGCGGTCGAAGCCCACGACTACCCGGCATTCTCGGTGGTCCTGTACCCGCTGCGCTGCCGGATCGTCGCCGGCGAGGTGACGCTGCACGAGCACGCCGCGGCGCGCTGGCTCTCCCCAGCCAATCTCTTCACGGTGGACTGGGCCGCCGCCGACCTGCCCGTGCTGGCAGCCTGGTTGGCCCTTCGCACCCCTTGAGGATGCCTGAAGCACCCTCTCCTACATCATGTAGTCGACGATGTGCCAGGTGAAGATCTCGCGCAGCCGCTCGACCACCGCGCGGTGCGCCGGGTGGTCGCTGTAGCGTTGGAGCGCTCCCTGATCCTCGAAAGACGAGTACAGCGCCAGATCGTAGGCGATGTCGCGCGTCGAGATATTGTAGCCCTGCTCCCAGGCCCGCACCTCGGGGATCTGCGACGGCAGCCGCGACAGCAGGACGTAGGCCTCACCCACGCGCGGATCCTCCTTGGTAACGCCGGTCATGTACTTGAAGATCACGATGTGCCTGAGCATCCATCCTCCTTCCCCACCGGTTGTCCGTTTGAGTCCTCATGGTAACACCGCGCGTCCCCGGTGGAACTTTTCACGATCCCGGGCTTCCAATGAGCGGTATCATGGGTGAAACAACAACAGACGAGGTGCACACGATGACGACGGCATCACGATCCCTGGCGGCCCTGGCGCTCGGGGCAACCCTTCTCGGCGGGTGCGCCACGGCGCAGGTGCCCGCGGCCGGAAACGGCCTGACCCCCTACCCGCTGACGAAGGAGCCGCAACCGGGCGACATCATCCACCTGCCGACCGGCATCACGATGCAGTTCGAGCAGGCGATGGAGATGATCGCCGCGGCGAAGGTGATCTACATCGGCGAGATGCACTCCAACTTCCAGGCCCACGAGGTGCAGCGGCGGGTCATCGAGGAGCTCGATCGGCGCTTCCCCGGCAAGGTCGCGATCGGCATGGAGATGTTCCGCGAGCCGCAGCAGGCGGCGCTCGACCGCTGGACGCGCGGCGAGATGTCCGAGCTGGAGTTCCTCAAGGAGTCAAAGTGGTTCGACAACTGGGCCTCCGAGTTCGGCCTCTACCGCGGCATTCTGACGCTCGCCCGCGACCGCAAGCTGGACGTGCTCGCGCTCAACCCCTCGAAGGAGGTCCAGAAGCAGTTCGCGATGGCCGGCAGCGGGCCACTGCCCCCCGAGATCGCGGGGAAAGTGCCCGATACAGATTTCACCGACCCCTTCCAGCGCGCCCTGCTCGAGGCGATATTCAAGGGCCACGATCCCGGGCCGAAGGCCCCGGCCGAGGGGAGCGCTGAAGCCGTGGCGCAGATGTTCCCCCCGGCGCCTGCGCGCGCGGGCGACGCGAAGGCCAGGATGTTCGACAGCTTCTACCGGACGCAGGTCATCTGGGAGGAGTCGATGGCCTCGCGCATCGTCGACTACCTGAAGAGCCCTGCCGGCGAGGGCAAGAAGATGGTGGTTATCGCCGGCGGCTTCCACGTGCGCCACGGCTTCGGTGTGCCGCGCAAGGCGCTGCGCCGCGCCGCCTGGCCCTACGTCATCGTCCTGCCGACCGAGATCGAGATCCCCGAGGCGCTCAGGGAGGAGCTGACGATGGACGTCGACCCCCCGGAGATCCCGCTGCTCGCCGGGGACTTCGCCTGGCTGGTCCCCTTCGAGGAGGTCCCGACGAAGAAGGTGCGCCTCGGCATCAAGATGCGTCTTGACGCCGGCGCGGTTGTCGTCGAGGCGGTGCTGCCGGGCTCGGCCGCCGAGAAGATCGGGATGAAGGCCGGCGACACGCTCGTCTCCCTCGACAGCTTCCCGGTCGCGGAGCCGGGTGACGCGACCCTCGTGATCGGCGGCAAGCAACCCGGGGATTGGGTGCAGGTGCTGGTGCGCCGCGAGGGAGAGGAGATCATGTTCGCGCCGCTTCTCGCCCTTCCGCCGGAACCCCCGGCGCAGCACCCGGTCAAGCCGTAGACGCAGCGGGGCGACCACGATGACATCCCAGTATCGGCCGATCCCCGGCATCGCCGCCGGACTCCTCCTGTTCCTCTTCATCGCCGCACCCGGCCTCTGCGCCGCCGGCGATCCCGCCGCACTGCGCGATCCGCAGGAGCGACACCTGGCCAACGTGCGCCAGATGACCTTCGGGGGCCAGAACGCGGAGGCCTACTTCTCGGCGGACGGCACGCGGATCATCTTCCAGGCCACGCGCCCCCCGCACGAGTGCGACCAGATTTTCACGATGAACCTCGACGGCAGCGACCTGCGCCTCGTCTCCACCGGCGCGGGCCGCACCACCTGTTCGTTCTTCCTTCCCGATGGCAAGCGCTTCGTCTACGCCTCGACGCACCTCGCCGGTGACGCCTGCCCGCCGCCGCCCGACCGCACTCAGGGCTATCTCTGGGCGCTCTACCCCGGTTACGACATCTTCCTCGGTTCCCTCGACGGCGGCCCGCCGCTGCGGCTCACCGACACGCCCGGCTACGACGCCGAGGCCGCGGTTTCCCCCGACGGCAGCCGCATCGTTTTCACCTCGGTGCGCGACGGCGACCTCGATCTGTATTCGATGAAGCCGGACGGCGGCGACGTACGGCGCCTGACGGACCGGATCGGATTCGACGGCGGGCCTTTCTTTTCCTGGGACGGGAAGTACATCGTCTACCGCAGCAACTACCTGGAGAAGCCGGAGGAGGTCGCCGAGTATCGGTCGCTGCTGGCGCAGGGCCTGATGCGGCCGACGCGGGCGGAGGTTTTCTTCATGAAGGCCGACGGCAGCGAGCAGACGCAGGTGACGCGCACCGGCGACGCGAACTGGAGCCCCTTCATGCACCCCAACGGGCGGCAGATCATCTATTCGTCGAACATGCACGACCAGCAGAAGCGCACCTTCTCGCTCTACGTGGTCAACACGGACGGCACCGGGACCGAGCGGGTGAGTTTCGGGGCGCGCTTCGACAGCTTCCCGATGTTCAGCCCGGACGGCACGAAGCTGCTCTTCTGCTCGACGCGCAACGCCTCCGAGCCGCACGAGTTCAACATCTTCATCGCCGACTGGGTGCCGTGACGGGAATAGTGGGAAAGAACAGTCCCGTTCCCGTGCGTCGCTCCGGGGTCCTGTCGCTGCGCACCCCCGCTGGTGCTCGCGAGGCGCTCCGCGCCGACGGGGGCCCCCGCTTCGCGCCACCCCTTCGCTCCCGACGATGACCCGCAGAACCTCAAGAATTCGTAACGCGGCGCTCGCAGCGGCGTTGTCCGTGGCTTTCTCGTTCGTGTCCGCGGAGGCGGCGGCCCCGCTCCACCACGACATCGAGGTCAGCCTCGAGCCGGCTTCCCGCACGCTCGCGGTGCGCGACCGGATCAGCCTGCCCGCCGCGACCCCGCGGGAGATCACGCTGCTGCTGCACCCCGGACTGGCGCCGACCGTCGCGGAGTCCACCGCGACGATCGCGCCCGTGGACGGGGGGGACGCCGGCGCCTTCGCGCATCGCTACCGCCTCACGCTCGCGCCGGGCGTCGAGGCGGTCACGCTGGTCTATCGCGGGGTCATCGACCACCCGATCGAGCAGGTCGGCGAGGAGTACGCCCGCGGTCAGAAGGAGACGCGCGGGACCATCTCCCCCGATGGCGTGTTTCTCGCCGGCTCTTCGGCCTGGTACCCGCAGATCGAGGGCGGGGGCCTCCTGACGTTCACGCTGTCCGTCTTCCTCCCCGAGGGCTGGGACGCCGTGAGCCAGGGAACCCGCACGGTGCACGAACTCGCGAGCGGGCGCCGCCGCGTGCGCTGGGAGTGCGCCCAGCCCCAGGACGATCTGTACCTGGTCGCCGACCGCTACACCGGTTACGCCGCCCGCGCCGGTTCCGTCGAGGGGATGGTCTTCCTGCGCGCGCCGGACGACGCGCTCGCCCGGCAGTACCTGGACGCCACCACGGGTTACCTGGCGCTGTACTCCTCGCTGATCGGCCCCTACCCCTACGGCAAGTGGGCGGCCGTCGAGAACTTCTGGGAGACGGGCTACGGCATGCCGTCGTTCACGCTGCTCGGGCCGAGGGTCATCCGCTTCCCCTTCATCCTGCACAGTTCCTACCCTCACGAGATTCTGCACTCCTGGTGGGGCAACGGCGTGTTCGTCGACTACGGGTCCGGCAACTGGTCCGAGGGGCTCACCGCGTACCTCGCCGACCACCTCGTCAAGGAACAGCGGGGCGAAGGCGCCGAATACCGCCAGACGACCCTCCAGAAGTACGCGGACTACGTGCTGGCAGGGCGCGACCTGCCACTGAGCGCTTTCCGATCGCGACACGGCTCGGTGACCGAAGCGGTCGGTTACGGCAAGTGCCTGATGCTCTTTCACATGCTGAGGCTCGAGCTCGGCGACGAGGCCTTCATCGCCGGTCTGCAAGGGCTCTGGGGGCGGATGCGCTTCGCGACGGCGGCGTTCGACGACGTGCGCCACGCTTTCGAGCAGGCGTCGGGAAAGCAACTCGGCTGGTTCTTCGACCAGTGGGTGAAACGCACCGGCGCGCCGCAGATCCGCATCGACCAGGCTCTGATCGCCGGCAGCGACGATCACAGCCTTTCGCTGACGATCGCGCAGACGCAGGACGGCGACCCGTACCACCTGCGCGTGCCGGTGGCGATCACCGTAGAAGGCGTTCCCGAAGCGGTGAGCACCATCGTCGAGATGACCGGGCGCACCGCGGAAGCCACGATCACAGGCCTCCCGGGGCGCCCCGTGCGCGTCGACGTCGACCCCGGGTTCGACCTCTTCCGCCGTCTCGACCGCAACGAGATACCATCGGCGATGAGCCAGGCTTTCGGTGCCGAGAAGGCCCTCGTGCTGCTGCCCTCGGCGGCGCCGGCGGCGCTCAAGGCGGCCTACCGCACCCTCGCCGCGGCGCTCGGACGCTCGGGGCCGGGGGAGGTCGAGACGCGCGAAGACCGGGAATTTTCCGATCTTCCCGTCGATCGCGCGGTCTTCCTGCTTGGCTGGGAGAACCGCTTCCTGCCCGACCTTCGCGCCGCGCTCACCGGAAGTGACACGGTGATCGGCGATCGGGAGGTCCGCCTCGAGCGGACGACCCTGCCGCGCGGCAACCACGCCTTCGTGCTCACGACGCACCACCCCGGCGACGCCACCCTGAGTTTCTCGTGGGCCGCGCTCGATGACCCGACGGCCTCGGAAGGGCTCGGCCGCAAGCTGCCGCACTACGGCAAGTACAGCTATCTCGCATTCGAGGGTTCCGAGCCAGCCAACGTCGCCAAGGGTCGCTGGCCGGTGACCGCCTCGTCGCTGACGCGCCTGATCGCGGGAACCGACCACTCCGCCGCCGCGCCAGCACCGACAATGGCAAAACTCCAGAAGCGCGCAGCCCTCGCCACGCTGCCCCCGCGGTTCTCCCGCGAGCGGATGCTCGAGGACGTGCGCGCCTTGGCAGCACCGGCGCTCTGCGGCCGCGGGTTCGGCGCAGCGGGGCTCGAACAGGCGGCGGAGCGCATCGCGACGACATTCGCGCAGGCCGGTCTTCAGCCGGCCGGCGACGCGCCAGGGAGCTGGTTTCAGCACTTCCCGGCGCACGGCGGCGACCCGCCGCGGGACACCGTCCTGAAGAACGTCGTCGGCGTGATCCCGGGGGCCCGTGCCGATCTGGCCCGGGATCTGGTGGTGATCGGCGCGCACTACGACCACCTCGGCGAGGGCGATCCGGGCTGCCTGCCCGCAAACCGCGGCCGCGTCCACCCCGGCGCGGACGACAACGCCAGCGGCGTCGCCGTGCTGCTCGAGCTGGCGCGCACGCTGTGGAAGGATGCGCGGCCGGAGCGCACGGTCGTCTTCGTCGCCTTCGCCGGCGAAGAGGCGGGCCGCCTCGGCTCGACGCAGTTCGTCGCGGCGCCCGCCTTTCCGCCCGGCCGCACGCTGGCCATGGTCAACCTCGACACCGTCGGGCGGCTCGACGGCCGCAAGGTGCTCGTTCTCGGGGCCGCATCGGCGTCCGAGTGGGTGCACATCCTCCGTGGCGCCGGCTATCTCGCCGGCGTGGAAACCGCGCTCGCGGGGGAGTCCCTCGACGCGAGCGACGATGTTTCCTTCCGGCGCGCGGGTGTCCCGGCGGTGCAACTCTTCGGCGGACCGAGCCTCGACTACCACCGGCCGACGGACACCCCGGAGAAGATCGACGGAGCCGGCCTCGAGAAAGTCGCGATGCTCACCGCGGAGGTCCTCGGGCACCTCGCGAGTCCGGAGGCGCGGTTGAGCGCCCCCGGCGTGACGCCGGCTCAGTCTTCGGGAAGCGGCAGCGGAACCGGAGGCGGGGATGGGGAGCGCAAGGTGAGTCTCGGCGTTGTCCCGGATTTCGCGTTTGCCGGGCCGGGGGTGCGGCTCGAAGGCGTCGTCCCCGGGTCGCCGGCCGAGGCCGCCGGCCTGCGCGCGGGAGACATCCTGCTCGCCGTCGACGGCAAGGAGCTGCCAGGGCTCAAGGCGCTCTCGGCGCTGCTCAAGTCCCTCGCGCCGGGGAAAGTGACTCTCATGTATGTCCGCGCCGGGGAAACATCGCTCGCGGACGCACTCCTCGCACCGCGATAGCTCCAACGCGTTGAAACAGCCGCGCAACGGACCTGGCCTAGCGCGCTCCCCGGGAAACCGCTACGTGCTGCGAACGCCCGCGAGCAGATGGCGGGTCTGCTCGTAGATCTTGGCCTCGATGAAAAGATCCACGAGGGTCCGGTCCAACATCCCGCCTTTCACCTCGAGCTGGAGGATGTCCAGGGCCTTCTCCAGCGGGACAGCTCTCTTGTACGGCCGGTCGGCGGCGGAGAGGGCGTCGAAGATGTCCGAAACGGTCATCATCCGGGACTGGATCGGGATGGCCCCGGCGGCGACCTTGCGCGGGTAGCCGCGTCCGTCGAGCTTCTCGTGATGGCCGTAGGCAATGGCGGGCACGCCCTTGAGCCCGGTCGTCCATGGGATCTTGCGAAGGAACTCGAAGGTGTGCGTGACGTGGCTCTCGATCTCCTGCCGCTCGCTCTCGCTCAGGCTCCCCTTGCGGATGGAGAGGGTCCGGGACTCCTCGGGTTCCAGGAGGGCGTGCTCGCACCCGTGCCGGTCCCTGAACGTGGCCGCGCCGATGGCCTGGAGGGCCGAGAAGTCCCCCTCCGGGAGGACCGTGGGCTCGTTGGAACGCAGGATCAGTTCGCTGAAGGTGTCCAGTTCCGCAAGGTGCCTTCCCAGCGCCCCGTCCAGCTCGGCGAGGGCGCGCTGATCGGACCCGGCTCCCCCCTGGAGGAGCGCCACCTTTTTCAGCAGGATGTCGCGCTCGGCGTAGAGGCGAGCCATCTCGAGACGGGCCAGGATGCGCTCCAACTCGTGGGAGTAGAGCTTCTTCGCCTTGATCAGCACGTGCTCGCGGACGCCGACCTTCCCGAAATCGTGCAACAGGGAGGCGTAGCGCAACTCGCGCAGCTGCTCGGCCGTGAAGGACTCGCTCGCCAGCGGCCCGCTGCCGGTCCGGTCGACGGCCTGGGCCAGGTTCACCGTCAGGATGGACACCCGGAGCGAGTGCCCCGAGGTCGTGGGGTCCCGCTGCTCGATGGCCGTCACGGAGGCCCTCACGAACCCCTCGAAAAGCCGCTCGATGCTCTCGTAGAGCCGGTTGTTGTCGATGGCCACGGCCGCCATGCTTCCCACGGTCAGGCACAACCGGGTCGTGGCGGCGTCGAACGGCGTGACCAGCTCCTCGACGGCGGCGGAGTCCGGCAGCGGCGCCGCCGGGTCCCGCTTGTGATTGATGAGCTGGAGAACGCCGGTGATCTCGCCCTTGTTGTTCTTCATCGGCAGGACGAGCAGGGACTTGGTGCGATAGCCTGTCTGGTCATCGAAGGCCCGGTTGAAGCGGTACGGCGCTTCCGGGGGCAGGGAGTAGGCGTCTTCGATGGCGAGCGTCTCCCCCGTGGTGGCCACGTACCCCGCCAGGCTGCTGGTGGTGACGGGCAGCTCGGTCTCCTTGAAGGGGATGCGCATCGAGCTGTTCTGGGCGGCGGCGAAGAGCAGCCGCTTCTCCCTGCCCTCGTCGTCGTCGTGGATCAGCAGGTAGAGGCTCCCCGCATCGCAGTCCCCGAGAAGCAGGGCACGGGAGAGGATCAGATCCAGCAGGCGGCGGTAGTCGCGTTCGGAGGAGAGGGCCAGGCTCACTTCGGTGAGCTGGTCCAGGATCTCGGACTGGGCCTTGAAATCTTCCTGCAAGCGGCTCATGGCTGGTCCCGCCCGGTGCGGCGCGGCAATCCGCCGATCGGCGACGAGCGCCGGTGCTGGCCCACCGCCGGAGTGCGGGCAGGACCGATCGCCGGGAAAGCTCTCGCGTTGCTTCCACCCATGGCAGCATTGTGCGACACCTGCGGCAACGATGTCCAGAGAGCGGCTGGAAAGCGGGCCGGCGTTCTGCTAGCATGCCGCAAAATGCTTCAAGCCGCTGAAGACCACCCCGGGAGGAGCGCACTGCCATGGATCGAAGCGTCAGTTTCCCCGTAGACCGCACCGCGGTGGTCTCGACGGAGTTCGTCCGCCGCGTCTACGCCTGGATGTTCCTCGGCCTCGCGCTCACGAGCGTGGCCTCGCTCTTCACGGCGGCCAGCCCCAGCCTGCTGCGGGCGATCTTCGGCAACCGGCTGGTCTTCTACGCGCTCGTCTTCGGCGAGCTCGGCCTCGTGATCGCGATCAGCGGCGCGATCAACCGCCTGAGCGCCGGGGCGGCGACGGGGCTCTTCCTGCTCTACTCCGCTCTCAACGGCGTGACGCTGGCCTCGATCTTCCTCGTCTACACCGGCGGCTCCATCGCCGCGACCTTCTTCGTCTCCGCGGCGACTTTCGGCGCGATGAGCCTCTACGGCTATCTCACGAAACGCGACCTGACCTCCTGGGGTAGCTTCCTGTTCATGGGCCTGGTCGGCGTCGTCATCGCCTCGCTGGTGAACATGTTCCTGCACAGCCCGATGGTCGCGTGGGTCGCGAGCGTGTGCGGCGTGATCGTCTTCGTCGGGCTCACGGCCTACGACACCCAGAAGATCAAGGCGCTCGGCGCCGCCGGTTTCGGGGACGAGCAGGCGCACCGCAAGGCCTCGATCCTCGGCGCGCTGACGCTCTACCTGGACTTCATCAACATCTTCCTGATGCTGCTGAACCTGTTCGGGCGCCGCAGGTAGCCGACCGCCCGGTCACCCGTGCGACCGGGCTACACGGTATAGACAGTCGCTCCGACCGTAAGTCCGGAGCCGAACGCCAGCAAGAGCACGCGGGACCCGGCGACCGGCCGCCGCTGCGCGCACAGCCGATGCCAGGCAAGAAAGACCGACGTCGAGCCGGTGTCCGGGAGGATCGCCGTGAAGTCAGCAACCTTCCCCGCCGTGATGCCGATCGCCGCCGGCAGGCGCGACGCGAAGCCCGGCGAGACCTGTGCGGGGACCACCAGGTCTATCCGATCCCGCGTCAACCGCTCTTTTGCGAGCACCTCGTCGACGGCAGCAGCGGCGTGGCCGAGCCAGGCGGCTTCGAGCCGGGCCTGGCGCCGAATAAGCAACCGGCCGCGCGGCTCGGTCAGGCTCACGACCGCGGTAAACAGCTCCGCATCCTCCTCGTGCGTTCGAAAAGCGAACGCCCCGAAGCCGCTGCCGGCGACGGCAGACAATTCGAGCAGCAGCGCCGCGCCGCTCCGGGCGACAGCCGAGGACGGATCGGGGCGACGATCGCTGTTGGCTTCGCCGGCCACGACCATGCCGGCGGCGGCCTGGCCCGTTTGCAGCATGGCAGCGACGACTTGTACGGCGTTGAGCATCCCGCAGCCGCCGTTAAGCAGGTCGAACGCGAGCGTCGGTCGTCCCTGGAACTCGATGTTCACGCCGAGCCGATGCTGGACGTACGCGGCGATCGCCGGCTCGGCCACGTGTCCGTCGCGGTAGACCCCGGCGTTAACCAGCACACCGATGTCCTCCCGCTTCAGGCGGCTGGCGGCGAGGCACCTGCGCCCCGCCGCGACTGCATGCGCCACCGAACCTTTCGGAAGCGACCAGCGCCGCGGCAGGCTGACGCCGCTGCTTTCGATCCGCGCCCGCCTCACGACGCCGCCACCGCCTCCTGGCCCCAGTGCGCGCGGTAGCGCTCGGGCAGGTCGTCGAGCGTCACCGTCGCGTGCGCGATCACAATCCCGGAGGCGCCGCTGACGAGCAGCAGGTTGTCGTCGGGGTTGACACGCCCGCGCAGCATGAATTCATGGAGCGCGACGAAGTGGCTCGTGGTCGTCGTGTTTCCGAAGGTTTCGGCGCAGCAGAGGAAGATGTCGGGCAGGCGGCGGCCGAAACGGCGCTCCAGCGCCTTGACACCCTGGCGCACGGCGCGCACCGAAACCTGGTGGGGGATGACGTGCTGCACATCGCCGATGCTCCAGCCCGTTGCGTCGAGTGCCCTCTCGAGGTAGGCGGGGAAATGCTCGGCGCCCTTGCGCTGCAGGCCGCGGGCCTTGGTCAACAGGATGCCGCCGCGGCCGCGCGGTGAGGGGAGCGAGCGGCAATAGTGGTCGTGTTTCGCGCCGGTCACCAGCTCCAGGCAATGGATACCGTGGCGCTCATCGGGTGCAGCGTCGAGGATCAGGGCCGCCCCTGCGTCCCCGAGCGTCAGCGCCGCGAGTTGGCGGTCCAGGCTGTGGCGGATCTCGCGCGTCGCGCTCTCGGCCAGCGGCAGGTTCTGCTCGCCGCTGACCACCATGCCCGTCCGGACGGCCCCGACACGAATCAAGGCCTGCAGGACGGCGATGCCGTTGAGCATCCCGGCGCAGGCGTTGACCACGTCGAAGACCAAAGCGTTGCGCGCTCCGATCGCCGCTCGGATCAGAACCGCGGTCGCCGGCTCGAAGGTGAACTCGTCGTCGCGGTGGTGCTTGGAGATGCTGGTGCAGATGACCGCATCGAGGTCCTCCGCTCGATGGCGTGAGAGGGCGAGCGCCCGCTGAGCGGCCCGCGCCGCCAGATCGAGCGCGTGCTCCCCGGCGGCGACGCGCCGCTCGCGGATGCCGGTGATCCCCTCGAGATCGAGCGTCGGCCTGCGGCGACAGCGATCCATGAGCGACGCTGTCGTGAGGACCGTCTCCGGCAGGTAGACGCCGAGACTTTCGATGCGGATTTTCGTCGCAGCGGACGCCATGCGCCGCCTTATCCTCGCTGCGCCTGCCGGGAGGCCGCCGCTAGCCGCGCGACACCTTCAGCGAAGCTCACCCGCGGGCGATAGCCGAGGTCCCGCCGGGCCTTCCCGATGTCGTAGCGGCAGTCGCAGGCCACCAGCCGCGCGCCGTACCGGGTGATCGGCGGCGGGTTGACGCTGCGCACGCCTCTCGCGAGCCCCTCCAGCAATGCCGCCACCGCGTAGACCACGGGAAACGACACCGCGCGGCGCGGCGGCGGCACCCCAAGGGCGCCGGCAATCCCGTCGAGGACCTCGCGGCAGGTGACATCCTCCCCATCGGTGATGTGGTACAGCCCGCCGGCGGCCGCGGGCGTTATCGCCGCGAGGATCACCCCCTCGGCGAGGTTGTCGACGTACGTCATGCCCAGAAGATTGCCTCCCCCTCCGGGGTACACCATGTGGCCGCGGCGCAGCAGCTTGACGATGCGCGGGAGAATCGTCGTTTCGCCCGGCCCCCAGATCACGCCGCAGCGGACCACGACCGTCTCGAGGCCACCCTCCCCGTGCGCGGCCCGGACGACCCGTTCGGCGGAAAACTTGCTCCCGGTGTAGGCGTCGCGCGGCGTGGCATCGGGAGGCGTCGACTCGTCGACCAGCCTGCCCTCGCGCGGCAGGCCGAGGACCGTCAGCGAACCGAGGTGCACGAGCCGCTGCACCCCCGCGGCGCGGCAGGCCGCCACGACATTCGCCGTCCCTTGCGCGTTGACGCGGAAGAACTCCCGGCGCGGCCCCCAGTCGGTGACCTTGCCGGCGGCGTGGATGACGAGCGGCTGCCCCGCGACCGCCGCGGCGAGGGTGGTCGGAGCCGCGATGTCGCCACGGACGATCTCGACCCCGAGCGCCTCGATCTGCTTCGTGTCGGCGGTCGGCCGGGCGAGGACGCGGACTCTCGCCCCCCGGGCGCGCAAGGCCCGGACAAGGACCGTTCCGAAATACCCGGTGCCGCCGGTCACGAGGACGCCGGCGCGTCCGCCCCGGTCGCTCACCACGGGTTTGCGGCCGCGACGGCGACGCACGGGCTGTCATGGGCCTGCCAGGGAGTCTGGAGGGGCACGCGATCGCTCATGGTGTCCTGTTCGTGAATCACTGGCACAATAGTACCACGGAGCCGAGGGTGGGAGGGTTGGCGTGGGAGAGACGACGAGCATGGCTGATGGCGCGGGCTACTGGCGCGCACTGCGGGTCATCTCCCCGCTGCTTCGCTGGTATTTCACCTTCAGCGTCCAGGGGCGCGAGCACGTCCCGCAGGACGGGCCCTGCATTCTCGCCGCGAACCATGCCAGCTATTTCGATCCGATAGCGCTGGCCATGGCCAGCCCGCGGCCGGTGCGCTTCATCATGGACCGTGGGTACTATGAGCGTCGCAGCATCCACTGGGTCTGCCGCGGGACCGGCGCCATCCCCGTGGAGAACGACCCGCGCGATTTCGGATCGCTGCGCCGTGCGCTGTTGGCGCTGCGCCAAGGCGCCGTCCTGGGCATTTTCCCCGAAGGCGGCCGGTCCGACGACGCCAGCCTCAAGCCGGGGAGGCCGGGGTCTGCCCTGCTGGCGCTGCGCGCGACGGTGCCCCTCGTCCCAGCGGGAATCTCCGGGACTTTCGCCGCCTTCTCCCGTCATCACCGGCTGCCGCGCCGCTCGCCGGTGAGTGTGCGCTTCGGCGAGCCGATCCGCTTCCCGCCGCAGTGGCGGGACAACGCCACGAAAGACCATCTCGAGAAAGCGACGACCATCCTGATGGAGCGGCTTCTGGCGCTCAGCTCGTGATCCGCGCGTGCCACCCTCGCTCCCCGGGCCGAGCCGGAGAAATGCCGGCGTCAGCGGCGTGTCTGGTGCGACTCGCTCTCCATGGTCAGCTCGGACATCTTCTCGCCGCCCTCGCTGCGAGACAGCGCAACGCCGGCCGCGGCCAGATCCCGCAGCTGCTGCACCGTCACCGGCCGGTGGCTCTCGAGAATGACCACCGCCTTGTCCCGCAGGGTTGGGTCAAGATCGTTGAGCGCAACCTGCTGGAGCGCCGCAAAGACCTCGGCGGCCTCGATCGGGGCAAGCGCCTCCAGCGTGCTCATGCGCGTGCCGCGATCGGGATCCGTGAGGCAGCGGACAAGTCTGGCGAGCGCCTCCGGGCTTTGCATCTTCGCCAACACCGCGATCACGCTCGACCGCAGCTCGGGGTCTTCCATCCGGCTCAACAGCGCCCGGGTGACCGTGGGCGAGGGGTAATTACCGAGGACTTCCGCGGCGATGCTCCGGACCCACCAGTCATCGGGACCCAGGAAGATCTCGAGCGTGCGCGGGACGATCCGCGGGTCCCGGCACGTCGAGGCCATGACGACCGCGCCGATGCGGATGTCCTCCTCCTCGTCCTGCATCAGCCTCCCGAGCGGCTCGACGATGTCCGTCGAGATCTTCATGATCGAAGCCGCGGCCCGGTCGCGCAGCCAAAAGGCCAGCCCGCGACTGTAGATCAGGAACGAACGCAGGATCTCCGCGGCATTCGGCATCTGGCCGAGGAGCTTGACCGCGGCTTCGCGCACGCGGTCGTCCTCGTCGGCGAGAACCGGCAGCAGACGCTCCGCGAGCCTGGCCTCGGGGTCGCCCGCGAGCTGCTGGAGCGCGCCGATCATCAGCGCCTGCTCGGCGGGGTCCTCCCGGGACAGACGCTCGAGAAAGGGCTCGACCACGTCGGGACGCGGATTCGCCGCCAAAGCCGCAATGACCTGGCGGCGGATCACCGGATCCTCGTCCCGCGCCAGATCCAGCAGCAGCAGGCGGATTCCATGGTTTCCGATGGCACGACACAGGATTCGGGCCGCCATCTGCCGCAGCGCTGGGACAGGGTCCTGGAGCGCTCCCCGGAGGTGGCGCAGCTGGTTTTGCAAGCCGGGCAGCGCTGCGATGAGACTGAGCGCCGCCTCGCGCTGCTCGACGGCGGTTGCATGAAGCATCTGGCCGATCGTCGCCTCAACCCGATTGGGGACGTCAGCCGACACGACATGACGCGCGATCTCGTCGCGGATCTGCGAAGGTTTGCCGACCATTTCGCGCAGCAGGGCGTCGACGACCCGCGCGTCGGTCCGCGGCCCGAGCCAGCCGCCGCCGAAAGCCCGGATGCGCGCGTCCGGGTGCGAAAGGAGCCAGGCCAGCGTGTGCGGGCGGCAGTTCGGGTGAGAGGTGATGCGCTCGAGCAGCTCCGCGAGTTCCGTAGCGCTGACCGGCGGTGCCTCGCGGGTGCGCGCGACGAGCCCCGGGAGCGAATCGCCCTTGCCGAACAAAGCCATGATCGCGCCTCAGGCGCGGGGCGCCGCGGTCGGGCGGGACACCGTCATCGACGCTGCGGCCCGGGGCCGCCTTCCATCTGCAGGGTGCCGAGGGTCGAGGTTTCCTCGCCGCGAGACACCCGCGCCTGGTCGATGCCGCGAGAGACCGCCGCACGCTCCGAGGCGTACGCGAGAGCCGTCTCCGCGCCGATAATGCCGCTTCCGAAAAGGTCGAGGATGTGCTGGTCGAAGGTCTGCCAGCCGTAGGCGCGCCCCTCGGCGATAGCACGGTGAAAGGTGGCCTCGGCACCCTCGCCCTCGCGGATCAATTCGCGCACCCGCAGGCTCTGCCCCATGATCTCCACCGCCGCAATGCGTCCGCCGCCCAGGCGCGGCAGCAGGCGCTGGGAGACCACGAAGCGCAGCATGTCGGCGAGGCGGCTGCGGACCTGTCGCTGGTCGCGCGGGTCGAAGACCCCGGTGATGCGGGCAACCGCCTGCCCGGCGTCGATGGTGTGCAGGCTCGCGAGCACGAGGTGTCCGGTTTCGGCCGCCTTGAGGCAGGTCTCGACCGTTTCGGCATCGCGCAACTCCCCGACCATGATGACCTTCGGCGCCTGGCGCAGCGCCGAACGGAGTCCTGCCGCGAAGTTCGAGAAGTCGGCGCCAAGCTCGCGCTGGCTGAGGGTCGCCCGCTGCGGCGGGTGCGAAAACTCGACGGGGTCCTCGAGCGTCACGATGTGCACCGGGCGCGTTGCGTTGATCATGCCGATCACGGCGGCAAGGGTCGTGGACTTGCCGCTGCCGGTGGCACCGGTGACCAGAACCAGCCCGTCGTGCAGCGCGGCGACCTGCCCGATCGCCGCTGGCAAGCCCAGCTGCGCGAGCGTCGGGATAGCGGAGGGAAGCACGCGCATCACGATCGACGTCCCGCCCCGCGCCCGAAAGACGTTGACGCGCAGCCGTGTCCCCGACGGCAGTGTCCAGGAGCAGTCGCAGGCCCCCGTTGCGGCGAGCGCCTCGCGGTGAGGCATCACCTCGCCGAAGAGCATCTCCGCCAGCGCCGCGGTCGCCGCGGGCGCAAGCGCGCCGCCGGCGACCGCGATCTCCCGCAGTTCGCCGTCGACCTCGGCCTGCGGCCGCCGCCCCGGGGTGATGATCAGATCGGAGGCCCCGGGAACCGCGCGCAGTAACTCGTCGAGATAGCGGTCGAGCTCCTCGCGGGTCATCGCCGCGCCTCTCCCGGACGGCCGGCGGTAGTTGCCTGGGCCGCATCGTTACCGAGGATGTCCTGGTACTCCACCGGGATCGACTTGAGGTAGGGGACGAAGCGCTCCTTCTGGATCGATTTCTCGAAGGCCTCCTCCGGGGAGATCTGCCGCTTGGCGAGCAGCGCCTCGATGGCCTCGTCCAGCGTCTGCATGCCCAGCTTGCGGCCGGTCTGGATGACGCTCATGAGTTGGTGGGTCTTTGCCTCGCGGATCAGGTTGGCGCAGGCCGCGGTGCCGACGAGGATCTCGATCGCCACGGCCAGGCCCCGTGTGTCGATGCGCTTGAACAGCGTCTGGGCGAGCACTCCCTTGAGGGTGTCCGCAAGCGTTGACCGCACCTGTTCCTGCGCGTTGGTCGGGAAGGCGTCGATGATCCTGTCGATGGTCTTCATCGCGCTCTGGGTGTGCAGCGTCGCGAAGACCAGGTGCCCGGTGGAGGCGGCCTCGAGCGCCAGCGAGATCGTCTCCAGATCGCGCATCTCGCCGACCATGATGATGTCCGGGTCCTCGCGCAGCGCCCCGCGCAGCGCCGCGGCGAAGCTCCGGGTGTGCAGCCCGACCTCACGGTGGTTGACGATGCAGTTGATGCGGGAGTGCTTGAACTCGATCGGGTCTTCGATGGTGACGATGTGGTCGCGGCGGTTCTTGTCGCAGTAGTCGATGATCGCCGCGAGCGTCGTGGACTTGCCGCTGCCCGTCGGGCCGGTCACGAGCACGAGACCCCGTCCCATCATCGCGACACGGCGGGCCCCCGTCGGCACCCCGCGCTCCTCGCGCGCCATGATCCGGGCCGGGCTCTGGCGAAAGACCGCGCTCACGCCGTTGGCCTGGCGGAAATAATTGGCCCGGAACCGTCCGATGCCGACCAGCTCGTAGGCGAAGTCGACGTCCCCCGTCTGCTCGAACTGCTGGAGCTTGTTCGCCGGGGCGACCTCGGCGAGCATGGCCATCAGCTCGTCGGTGCCGAGCTCCTGGTACTTCACCGGCTCCAGGTCGCCCTGGATTCGCAGGCAGGGGGCGCAGCCGGCCGACAAGTGGAGGTCAGACGCGTTTTGCGCGTGCATCAACCGAAAGAACGCGTCTATCCTGGCCATGTGCGTCAGCCCGGGTCGCTCCTGATCGACTCGGGCAGCTTGTTCCCTGAAAGATGTCGCATGAGTAATCCCATCATTATGCGCGTCACCGCGCTTTGTCAAAGCCAAACGGAGCGGCCTGTCTTGTCTCCGGACAACTCGGCAGGGGGGCGAGCTCGACCGTTTCCGATGCGATCGGCTCGCCCATGAAGATCTTTGCGAGGTGGTCGAAGTGCTCGCTCGCGTCGGTGGTGAGGTAGCGACGGCGGCCGCACCGGGACAGGCGCTCGTCCATCTCCGGGTGACGGCGCAGGTAATCCGCAAGCCGCGGGGCGACCAGATCGTCCTGGGAGAGCACCTT
>CAZEOK010000028.1:28070-30674 GCA_964513745.1 uncultured bacterium | reverse complement strand
GAACTCCTCAAGGTGATCGACAAGATCGGCAAGGACGGGGGCTACACGCTCGTCCTGGAGAAGCAATACAGCGCCATCCTGTTCGCTCCGGCCACGATCGACCTGACGGAGGCGCTGATCAAGCGCTATGACGCCGAAGGCGCCAAGTAGCCCGACGGTACCGCGATTCACGCTCGCGGAGCTGTCCCGACAGCTGGGCGGCCGGGCCGAGGGGGACGCAGCGATCGTCCTGAGCGGGGTTGCCGGTCTCGAAGAGGCCGGTCCCGGCGATCTGACGTTCATCGAGGGACCGCGCCTGGTGGCGACCGCGGCGGCCGGGTCCGCCGGTGCGGTCATTCTTCCCCCGGGGCTGGAACTCCCCGGTCGTAACCTGATACGCGTCGATAACCCGCGCCTGGCGTTCGCCACCGCGCTGTCGCTCTTCAACCCGGCGCCGCGCCCGCCCGCCGGAGTCCACGCCTCGGCTGTCGTTGAAACCGGTGCCCTGGTCGATCCCACCGCATCGGTCCTGGCCTTTTGCTTCATCGGCGCCGGCGCCCGCATCGGCGCCCGGTCCGTGCTGCACCCGTTCGTCCACGTCGGAGCCGCATCCGTGATCGGCGACGACGCGCTGCTGTATCCCGGTGTCGTCGTCCGTGAGCGAGTCACGCTCGGGGCGAGGGTCATCGTGCACCCCGGGGCGGTCATCGGCAGCGACGGTTTCGGCTATGTCTTCGACGGGAGCGCTCACCGCAAGGTGCCTCAGGTCGGCACGGTGGAAGTCGGCGACGACGTCGAGATCGGCGCCTGCACCACCGTCGACCGGGCCGCAACCGGCGTGACGCGCATCGGCCGCGGCACGAAGATCGACAACCTCGTGCAGGTCGCCCATAACGTGACGATCGGCGAGCATGTGATTCTCGTTTCCCAGGTCGGCATCGCCGGCAGCGCAACGGTTGGCAACGGGGCGGTGCTCGGCGGGCGGGCCGCCGTCGGCGACCACGCGGTCGTCGGTGCCGGGGCTCGCGTCGCCGGCCGGACCTCGGTGATCAAACACGCCGCGGCCGGCGCCACGGTCGCGGGATTCGGCCCGCAGGGGCACGGGGACTTTCTCAGGAGCCAGGCGATCTTCGAGCAGCTGCCGCAGCTGCGCCGCAGGGTTGTCGAACTGGAAAAACGCCTGGCCGCGGTTGCGGCGGCGGGCATTCCCGACGGACAATAGCAGACGGGCAGGCTGATCAAAAAAAGGGGGACCTTTTTCAGCAGCCTGCCAGGGGAGGTAGTCGCGTCATGGTGTACGACATCCGCCAGATCATGGAAAAACTGCCGCACCGCTACCCATTTCTGCTCATCGACCGTGTGATCTCGATCGAAGGGAGCAAGATGGTGGCAATCAAGAACGTCACCATCAACGAACCGTTCTTCAACGGCCACTTCCCCGGCTTCCCGATCATGCCGGGCGTCCTGATCGTCGAAGCCATGGCCCAGGCCGGTGGCCTGCTCGCGATGCACTTGCAGGGCGAAGCGCTCGGCGACCGCAAGGTTTTCTTCATGACCATCGACAGCGCCCGCTTCCGCCAGCCCGTGGTTCCCGGCGACCAGCTGCGCTTCGAGATCGAGATCGAGCAGCGGCGCGGCACGATCTGGCGCGTCTTCGGCAAGGCTTTCGTCGCCGACAAGCTCGTCGCCGACGCGCAGCTCCAGGCGATGATCACCCGGGACAAGGAGGTCGCGTGAGCGCGGGCATCCACCCGAGCGCGATCGTCGACCCCGGGGCGGAACTCGGCAACGGCGTCAGCGTCGGCCCCTTCGCCGTGATCGGCCCGCAGGTGCGGCTGGGCGACCACGTGCGTGTCGACCACCATGCCTCGGTGCTCGGCCCCTGCTCCATCGGAGCGGGCACCCAGGTCTTTCCGTTCGCCTCGATCGGTTCGGCGCCGCAGGACCTGACCTACAAGGGCGAACCCACGCGGCTCGAGGTCGGCGAGCGCAACGTCTTCCGCGAGTTCGTGACCGTCAACCGCGGCACCATGAAGGGCGGCGGCCTCACGCGCATCGGCAGCGATTGCTTCTTCATGGCCTACGCGCACGTCGCGCACGACAGCACGATCGGCAACCACGTCGTCATGGCCAACTGCGCGGCGCTGGCGGGCCACATCCGGATCGACGACGACGCCATCCTCGGCGGCCTGGTCGCCGTGCACCAGTGGGCCCGCATCGGACGCATGGCGATGATCGGTGGCGTCAGCGGCGTCGCGCAGGACGTCCCCCCCTTCTGCATCGCCTCGGGCGAGCGGGCGAAGCTCTACGGGCTGAACGTCATCGGCCTCAAGCGCCACGGCTTCTCCGAGGCGCGGATCGCCGACGTCAAGAAAGCCTACCGCCTTTTGTTCCGCGAGGGGCTCCCGCTCAAGGCCGCCATCGCCACCGTTGAGAAGGAGCTGCCCGACTCGCCGGAGGCCGCGGAGCTGCTCGAGTTCATCCGGACCACCAAGCGTGGCATCACGCGCTGATGCGCGGCCGGCCGCTGGCGACGCTGGTCACGCTTTCGTCGAGCGGGCTGAACGCCAATCATATCCCGCTGGTTCTGACGGACGACCCCGCGCCCTATGGAACGTTACGCGG
>CAZEOK010000028.1:11077-28060 GCA_964513745.1 uncultured bacterium | reverse complement strand
GCCGGCTTCCTGCTGCTGCCGTGCGCGCTGGTGATCGGCGTGGTCACGCTGTTCATGCAATACCAGCATGTGCCGCAGTTGCAGGGTGCGCTGCACGGCATGGGCGCGGCCAGCGTCGGCCTGATCGCCGGCCGCGGTGACCTGCCCGCGCTCGCCGCGCGCACGCTGCGCGGCGCCGGGCACCGGGTGATCGCGGTCGGCTTCGACGAGGAGACGCGGGCCGCCCTCGCCGCCGAGGTCGACGCCTACCACGACCTGCGCCTGGGCCAGGTCGAAAAGCTCATTCGCGCCTTCCGCGACGCCGGCGTCGCCTCGGCGCTGCTGCTCGGCAAGGTCCACAAGGCCGGGACGTTCAGCGACTTCCGGCCCGACCTGCGCGCGGCGAGGATCTGGATGAGCCTCAAAGACCGTCGCGACGACACGATCCTGCGCGCCGTGGTCGAGGAACTGGCCAGCGAGGGGGTTGTGGTAGAGGAGGCCGGCCGCTGGCTCGGGGCCCTCTTCGCCCCGCCGGGGAAGCTCTCGCGCCGCGCCCCCGACAAACGCGAGCTCGCGGACGTCGCCTTCGGCTTCCGCCTGGCCCGGGAGATCGGGCGGCTCGACATCGGCCAGACGGTGGTGGTCAGGCACCTGGCGCCGGTCGCGATCGAGGCTCTCGAGGGGACCGACCTGACGATACGCCGCGGGGGCGAGGTCGCCGGGCCCGGCACCGTCGTCGTGAAGACCGCCAAGCCCGGGCAGGACTTCCGCTTCGACGTGCCGGTCGTCGGCCTCGAGACCGCGCGCTCCGTCGTCGCCGCGCAGGCCGTCGTGCTCGCGATCGAGTCCGCGCGGACGCTCTTCGTGCAGCGAGAGGAGACGCTCGCGCTGCTGGACGCGAACCGCGTGGCGCTCTGGGGCTGCAGCGCGGCCGATGTCGGCGTCTGAGATCTTCATCTCGGCGGGCGAGGTCTCGGGGGACCTGCACGCCGCGGCGCTGCTGAACGAGGTGCGCCGCCACCGCCCGGATCTTGACGCGTGGGGAGTCGGGGGTCCCCGCCTCTGCGCCGCAGGTCAACAGCAGGTGGCCGGCATCGAACAGCTCTCGCTCGTCGGTATCACGGAAGTGCTGCCGCGGCTCGGATCGATCATGGCGCTGCTGCGGCGCCTCAAGCGGGAGCTCGCGCGACGGCGTCCCGCGGTGGTCGTGCTCGTCGATGCGCCGGATTTCAACCTGCACCTCGCCAGCGCGGCTCACGCGCTCGGCTTGCGCGTCGTTTATTTCATCACGCCGCAGGTCTGGGCGTGGCGCCGCTGGCGGCTTCGCGCCATCCGCCGGACCGTCGACCTGGCGCTGTGCATCCTGCCGTTCGAGGAGGCGTTCTTCCGGAATGCCGGCGTTCGCGCCGAATACGTCGGGCATCCCCTCGTCGACCTCGTGCGCCCGTCGGCGCCGCTCGAGTCGCTGCGCTTGGAGTTTCGTCTCGACCCGGGCCGCGCCGTCGTCGCGCTGCTTCCCGGGAGCCGCCGCTCCGAGGTCCGTGCGCTGCTGCCGTCGCTGCTCGGCGCCGCGCGCCTGCTTTCAAACCACAGGCCGCGCCCGCAGTTCGTGGTGCCGGCCGCCTCCCCCGCGGTGCGACCGCTATTGGAACCGTTCACCGACACACCCCTCGAGACCCGGGTGGTCGACGGGCGGGCCTGGGACTGCCTTGCCGCCGCCGACGCCGCCGTCGTCGCGTCGGGCACGGCGACCCTCGAGACCGCGCTGATCGGCACGCCGTTTGTCACCGTCTACCGGATCTCAGCGCTCTCCCACGCGATCGCACGCCGGTTGATCCACGCGCGCTGGGCGAGTCTGCCGAACCTGCTGCTCGGGGAGGCGGCAGTGGTCGAACTGCTTCAGCACGAGTGCCGCCCCGAGACGATTGCCGCCGAGATTGAAGGCTTCCTCGACAACCCGGCCGCCGCCGTGCGGTTGCTGGAAAAATATGGTAAGGTCAGAGCCCTTCTCGGGACGGGAGGCGCCGCTGCACGCGCCGCGGCTGCCATCGCCCGCGAAGCCGGCTGGCCGGCGGCGTCCGCTCCGGCGGTCGCCCCGTGAATCATGGAGAGACGATGAGCACGCGCAAGAAGACCGGCACGATCCTGGAACAGACCCGCCGCGGCGAGACTCCGGCAGCAGTACTGGCAGTGGCCCGCCGCGAGGGTCTCGACCCCGAGATCGTCCGCGCCGGTGTCGCCGCCGGCACCATCGTGATCTGCCGGCCGGGTGCCGGCCGCGGCGCACGACCTCTCGGCGTCGGCGCCGGGCTCCCCGTCAAGGTCAACGCCAACCTCGGGACCTCCCGGGCGCGATCGGGGCTCGACGCGGAACTCGTCAAGCTCAAGGCCGCGGTCGACGCCGGCGCCGACGCGGTGATGGACCTCTCCACCGGCGGCGACCTCGACCTGATCCGCACAGCCATCGTCAAGGCCAGCCCGGTTTCAGTCGGCACGGTTCCCGTGTACCAGGCCGCCGTCGACACACTCGAGCTACACCCCGGTCGCCTCGACCGCATGGCTCCCGACGCCCTCTTCGACGCCGTCGAACGGCACGGCCGCGACGGCGTCGGTTTCGTGACTGTGCACTGCGGGCTGACCCTCCAGAGCCTCGCGCACGTACGCTCCCAGCGGCGCATTCTCGGGATTGTCAGCCGCGGCGGCGCGTTCATCGCCGAGTGGATGAGCCGGCGCGGCCAGGAGAATCCGCTGTACGCCGACTACGACCGTTTGCTCGAGATCGCCCGCAGGCACGATCTCGTCCTGAGCCTGGGCGACGCCCTGCGCCCCGGGTGTGTCGCCGACGCCACCGACCGCGCCCAGGTGCAGGAGCTCGTCACGCTCGGCGAGCTGGTGCGCCGCGCCCGCGAGGCCGGCGTCCAGGCAATGGTCGAGGGCCCCGGGCATATGTCGATGGAACAGATACAGGCCAACGTGCTGCTCGAGAAACGGTTGTGCGAAGGCGCGCCGTTCTACGTACTCGGCCCGCTGGTCACGGACTGCGCCCCCGGCTACGACCACATCACCGCGGCGATCGGCGGCGCCCTCGCCGCGTGGGCCGGCGCCGACTTTCTCTGCTACGTGACTCCGGCCGAGCACCTGGGGTTGCCCGGCCTCGACGACGTGCGCCAGGGCGTGATCGCCTCCCGGATCGCCGGGCACGCCGCGGATCTCGCGCGCGGGGTTCCCGCGGCGCTGGCCCGCGATCGCGAGCTCGCCCGCTGCCGTCAGGCGCTGGACTGGGCCGGGCAGGAGCGGCTCGCCATCGACCCGACGACCGTCGCCGCGCGGCGGCGCAGCGGCGAGCTGCCGAGTGGTGATGTCTGCACCATGTGCGGGCCATACTGCTCGATCAAGGGAATGCGCGAGGTCCTCGGCATGAACCCGCCCGTGAAGCACAAGAAGCCGGGCAAGGGAAAAGCAGCACGAAAGAAATGATGATCGATATTCTGCAATTTACCGCCGTGGGACTCCCTGCAGTGCCGATGCTTATCTGCCGGAACCGAGCGGGTCGGTCCTGAAGTCGTAGACGATCTCTCCGGGCTTGACCAGCCCGAGCTTCTCGCGCGCTGCCAGCTCGTAGGAGGCGCGACCCTCCTTCATATCCCGCAGCTGCCGGCGCAGGTCGGCGTTGTCCCTCTCGACCTCCTGCACCTTCTGCTCCAGGGTGACCCGGTCGCGACTGAGCTTGCGGATCCGGAAGATCCCCTGGTCGCCGAAGACGGACAGGATCAGCAACAACAGCGCGAAAACGCCCATCGAGCAGAGGACCACCAGCCCCTGGTGATCACGCCACGGCAGGCCGCGATACTGCTGTGGACCAGACTTGGACATTTTTTTATGTTACCAGAAACAAAGAATCGACCGCAATCGCATGCGCAATCTTCAGGCTCGCCCCTTCGATTGGGTGCCAGGGATTTTCGGCACGCGAATCTGCGGCGCGCGCGGTGGTTTCGGTGCCGCGGTGATCGTCCAGCGGCAGCGAAGACAGCGCCCGGCCTCGGCTATCGCGTCCTGCTCGGGGTAAACGTGGCAGATCTCGCAGAAGCTCGTGCAGCGGTTTTCCGGCTCCTCCATCGCCATCTGGTTGCGACGTCGATGGGTCGGTGAGTCCGCGTAACCGGTGAAGCGAACGCGCCGCATCCGGTTCCAGTACGGCAGACGGGCGTGCCGGACTTTTCCGAGGGCGCGATAAAGTCCCTCAGCGGCCTGGTAGCCGGCGGCGATCGCCTGGATCACCGAAGCCGGCCCGGTCAGGTAGTCCCCACCGTAAAAGACCGGGATGGTCAGCCCGGCGGCGGGGAGGCGCCCCACGAACGCCCCCCTCCAGGCCGGGTCGCGCGGCGGCGGGGCCGGGAAGATGCCGTAGTCAGGGGAGGAGCCGACCGCGGTGAAGACAGTCGCGGCAGGCAACGTGAAATCCGTTCCCTCCCAGAGGACCGGCCGGATCCGTTTTTTCTCGTCCAGTTCGATGCGCTGCACCCTTTTGCACTGCGCCGATGCAACACGCCCGTCGAGGAGCTCGAAGGAGATCGTCGCGCTCGCGGGCACGAGCATCACGCCTTCGGCCAGCGCCTCGTCGCACTCCCAGGAGTGCGCGGGCATGGTCTCTCGCGTCTCAAGAAATATCACGCGCACCTCGGAAGCGCCGAGCCGCAGGGCGGTCTTCGCGACGTCCATCGCAACGTTCCCGCCCCCGATGACGAGTGCTGGTCCGGAAAGCGTCGACGCGCTGCCGAGCTTTGCGTTCTTGAGCAGATCCAATCCGTCGAGGAAGCCCTGCTCGGGCGGCCCGCAGTGCGGCAGCCGCACGGTGCGCTGACAGCCGAGGGCCAGGTAGGCGCCGGCGAAGCCTTCGGCGGTCAGGTCGTCCAGCTGAAAGTCCCTGCAGATCCGGTGACCGAAGCGTGTCTCGATGCCCGCGTTGAGGATTTCCCGCACTTCGCGCCGATAGATCTCCTGCGGCAGTCGATAATCGGGGATCGCCAGGCCGTGCATACCGCCGGCCTCGGGCTCGGCTTCGAACAGCGTCACCGCGAAACCCATGACCCGCAGCACGAGGGCCGCCGCGAGGCCGGAGGGGCCGCCGCCGACAACGGCTATCCTTTCGGGAAAGACCGGCTCCGCGGGGGCGGCGGCGCGGTAGAGGCCGCGCGCCTCGGTGTGATGGCCGTCGGCGACAAAGCGCTTGAGCGCGCAGATGCCGATCGCCTCGCCCTCGCGCCCGCGACGGCAGTCCTTTTCGCACGGGTGATGGCAGATGCGTCCGATGCTCGCCGGCAGTGGGCACAGGTGCATGATCTGCTCGAGCGAGGCGAGCAGACGCCCCTCCCGTATGTGCGTGACGTAGTGCATGCAGGCCAGGTGCGCAGGGCACGCATCCTGGCAGGGCGGACGGCTTTCGACAGCCCCCCGGGCGGCATCGAGCGCGGCGATCACCCAGATCAGCGCCAGCGCGCCGAGGGTCATCCAGCGCCCGGCGTTGGGCTCGACCCGTAGCGTCGTGTAATAACCGACGCCGATGGCGACGATCGCGAAGTAGAACAGGCCGCCGGCGGGGTGTGCCGCCCAGACATGACCGGCACCGGGGACAACCAAGGACAGAAGCGAGCCGACGCGGCGCCTGGGCCGGGCCTCGGCCTCGCGGCGGAATCGCTCCCGGAGATCGAGCCGCCCGACGCACCGTCGGCAGCGCCAGGAACGCCGCTTGTCCTTGACGGTGCAGTAGTGGCATTCGGCGTATCCAGGCGGGGCCACGGTCCCGGCCGCACCTTCGACTCCGGGGGGCGCGGGGCCCTCCGGCCGGGTCTGCCCTGCCTGTGCATTCACGGGGAAAGATGATACGACCTCGTCTGGTATACGGTCAAGGACGTGGGACGCGGCGGAGATTTCCCCGCCGCGCCGCCCCGCCGCCACACCTTGAGCCGAAGAACAATCGTGTCATCATGCAAGCACCGCACATCGCCAGGGCGCTGATAATCTCATTGAGTTATGTTCAACCGACGTCATGGGTGGTAAAATAAAAAACGAGCATCTTAAACTTACAAGGAGCTTGCGGCGTATGGACACAGTGAGCATCGGCATCATCGGCGGCAGCGGCCTGTACCAGATGAAGGAACTGACCGACAAGAGCATCATGAAGGTCGAAACCCCGTTCGGTCTGCCCTCCGACGATCTCTTCATCGGCACGCTCGCCGGCAAGCGCGTGGCCTTCCTGCCGCGCCACGGCCGGGGCCACCGCCTGCTGCCATCCGAGATCCCCTACCTGGCGAACATCCACGCGATGCGCCAGATCGGCGTCCAGCACCTGATCTCGGTATCCGCGGTCGGCAGCATGCGGGAGTCGATCGCCCCGGGCCACATCTGCCTTCCCGACCAGTTCATCGATCTCACCCAGGGGCGCCCCCGCACCTTCTTCGGCGGCGGCATAGTCGGCCACCTGCCCTTCAACAAGCCGGTCTGTGCCGACCTCGCCGACGTGCTGCACCGGGCGGGCAAGAAGGCCGGAGCCGTCATGCATACCGGCGGAACCTACATCTGCATCGAGGGGCCGCAGTTCTCGACGCTCGCCGAGTCGAAGCTCTACCGCAGCTGGGGCGTCGACGTCATCGGCATGACCAACCTGCCGGAGGCCCGTCTCGCGCGCGAGGCTGAGATGTGCTTCGCGACGCTGGCCCTGGCCACCGACTACGACTGCTGGCACGAGACCGCGGAAGTCTCGGTCGAGCAGATCCTCAAGATCATCAACCAGAATGTCAGCCTGGCGCAGGAGATCATCCGCCGCGCGGTGCAGATGCTCCCAGCCGAGCGCACCTGCGCCTGCGGCAGCGCCCTCGCCCACGCGATCATCACCGACAAGGCGGTGATATCTCCCGAGGCACGTGATCGCCTCGACCTCCTTCTTGGCCGCTACCTCGCCTAGCCGCCCGGAACCGATGGAGCGCCGGGAGGGGGTCTCCTGGGCAATGGCACTGACCATCGCCGCCGCCGTGCTCGTCCTTGATCAGGTGACGAAGGCATGGGTGCTTCGTGCCCTGCCGGGCGCGCCGCCGCTCACCGTCATCCCCGGCTTCTTTGATCTGACCTTCAGCCGCAACACGGGCGGCGTCTTCGGGCTGCTGGCCGGCGCACCGTCGTTCGGCCGCCGCGCCTTCTTCATCGGCGCGACCGCGACCGCCCTTGCCGTGATCGTCGTATTCCTGCGCCGTTGGGGCCACGAGAGCCGCCTGCTGACCACGGCGCTCTCGCTCGTCGCTGGCGGCGCGATCGGCAATCTCATCGACCGGCTGCGTTTCGGCAGCGTCGTCGACTTCATCGACTGGCACTGGCGGGCCCACCACTGGTACACCTTCAACGTCGCCGACAGCGCGATCACCACCGGGGCCGTGCTGCTGATCGTCCAGTCGCTGCTTTCGGGCCCAGCCGCGGGCGCTGACGCCAGACTCACGCCCCCACCCAATCCGGAGGCATGAAACGTGTTCCCGCTCCTCGCACGCTTTGGTCCCTTCGACATCCTCGGGCACCAGATCGGCCCCTTCACGTTGCACACATACGGCCTGCTGGTCGCCCTCGGGTTTCTCGCTGCGCTGGTCGTGGTCATGCGCGGGTCCCGGCGCGAGGGGCTCCCCTCCGAGCAAGTGCTCGACCTGGCCTTCGTGGCGGTCCTCGCGGCGATCGTCGGGTCGCGCCTGCTCTACGTGCTCTTCAACCTTCGGGAGTACCTTGCCGACCCGCTGCGCATCCTCAAAGTCTGGGAGGGGGGGCTGGTCTTCCATGGCGGGCTACTGCTCGCGATCCCCGCGTGCCTGTACGTCGTGCGCCGGTTCAACCTTCCGGCCTGGGTGACCGCGGACGTCTTCGCCCCGGCCATAGCGCTCGGCCAGGCCGTCGGCCGTATCGGCTGCTTCGCCGCGGGCTGCTGCTACGGGGCCCCTTGGGACCCGCCCTTTTGCGTCACCTTCAGCGACCCCGAGTCGCTGGCGCCATTGCACGTGCCGCTGTTCCCCTCGCAGCTGTTCGCGTTCGCCTCAGGGATCGTCGTGTTCGGAGTGCTGGTGTGGTATCGCCCGCGCCGGAGCGCCCCCGGGCAGGTCTTCTGGCTCTATCTGGTCCTCGCTTCGCTGGCCCGGGTCGCGGAAGACGCATTCCGCAGCTCCTCGGCCAAGTTGGCGATTCTGCCCTGGCTGAGCGCCACGCAGGCGATCTCGATCTGCATCGCGGGCGTCGCGCTCGCGCTGTTCGTGGTATTCGGAAAGAGCGCCGGCCGCCTCACCCTGCCCCGTTGACCGGGACAGCCGCAACAACGGAACTCGTCCCCGTGCGCGAGGCAGCGAGTGCGCCCCTTCGGTCGTGCGTCTGCGCCGCCTACCCGTCACGGTGCCCGGGGCTTAGCGGCGGCTCCGCGGATCTTCCCTCAGGTACACCCCAGCAGCCTCGCGGATTTCTTGTGAAGTGTCCGGAAAATGGGCCGAAAAGATTACAACCCGAAGTCGGCGGCGGTGATGATCTTGTAGCCGGCCGTCAGCTGACCAAGGCCCGCCTTCAATCAGTTGAACTCACCCTCGCGCGGCGGCTGACGGGGAGCGACCGCGGCAGGCACGCTCCCCTCGCGGAAAACCTCGACGACGGCGTCCGTGCTCTCGGGCGACGCCAGCACGCCGCGATCGGGGTCGATCTTGGCGAAGACGACGCCCGCCGGCACCGGGAATACCGCTGCCGGCCGCCCTTCGACGGCTGCGGTCATGAAACCGAGCCAGATCGGTATCGCCGCTCGCGAACCCGTTTCGTGCCATCCGAGGCCCTCGCGTCGATCGAGACCGACCCAGACCCCGGTGACAAGGTCCGGCGTGAAACCCATGAACCAGGCATCGACGTAGTCGTTGGTCGTGCCCGTCTTTCCTGCAACCGGCCGCCCCAGTTCCTTGACCTTCCAGCCGGTGCCGTCGGTGACCACCGTCTGGAGCATGTTGGTGAGCACGTAGGCGCTGTCGCGTGAAAGAACCTCCGCGCTCGACGGAAAGCGCTCCTCGAGCACGGCGCCGAGACGGTCCTTCACCGAGAGGATCATCAGCGGTTCGTGGCGCACCCCACCGTCAGCGATGGCCCCATAGGCGGTGGTCAGCTCCTGCAGCGTGACCGATGAGGACCCGAGCGCGAGCGTCAGGTCGGGCGCCAGCGGCGAGGCGATCCCCATGCGCTGGGCAGCCGCGATCACCTTCTGCACGCCGACTGCCTGCAGCAACTTGATGGTCACAACGTTGCGCGAGTGGTTCAGCGCCACGCGCAGCCGCGTCGGCCCATAGAACTCGTTCTCGAAATTCGAAGGGCGCCAGATCTTGACCTTCGCCGCCTCGTCGCGGTTCTCGAACTCGATCGGCGAGTCCTCGATGATGCTCGCCGGTGTCCAGACGCCGGTCTCGAGCGCAGCGGCGTAGATGAAGGGCTTGAAGGCCGAGCCCGGCTGGCGGCGCGCCTGCAGGGCACGGTTGTACTGGTTGCGGGCGAAATCGAAGCCGCCGACCATCGCGAGCACCGCGCCCGAGTGAACGTCCTGGCAGAGCAGCGCACCCTCGACTTCGGGATCCTGGTCGAGCGCGACGCGCGCCGGCACCCCCGGCCCGCCGGGAGCGAGCACCTGCACCAGCAGCAGGTCCCCGGCCCGCAGCACCTGCCGGGGCGATTTCATGCGCTCCTCCCGCCCCTGCCCGTAGACCCAACGCATCTCGGCCACCGGCAGCACCCCTTCGCCGGCGCCCACGCGCACGGTCGCCGCTCGCTCGGCGACCTCGACCACGACCGCCGGCACGGTCGCACCCTCGGCGAGCGTCGCCGGCCAGTTCTCGACGGTGCTGATGAGCTCTTCGATCTTCACGCGGTCCGCGGTCCCGAGCCGCTTTGACGGCCCGCGCCAGCCACGGCGCTTGTCGACCTCACGGACCCCGGCGCGCACCGCGTCCTCGGCCGCTGCCTGCAGCCGGGGGTCGAGGGTCGTGCGAACCTCGAGGCCGCCGCGGTGGACCGCATCAGTGCCGTAGGTCTTCTCGAGGGTGCGACGCACGTGCTCGAGGAAAAATGCGCCGCGTTGCGCCTCACGCCCCTTTTGCAGACGCAGCGGCAGGCTGGACGCGGCCTTCGCCTGTTCGCGGGTGATCTTGCCGGTTTCGGCCATGCGCGAGAGTACATAGCCGGCCCGCTTGAGTGCACGCTCCGGGTACTGGGCAGGCGAGTAGCGGGACGGGGCCTTCGGGAGGCCGGCGAGGACCGCGCTCTCGAGCAGATTGAGCTGGTCCACCGGTCGTCCGAAGTACGTCAACGCGGCGGCCTGGACACCGTAGGCCCCCTGCCCGAGGTAGATGTGGTTGAGGTAAAGCCCGAGGATGTCCTGCTTCGTGAAATGCTTTTCGATCCGGTAGGCGAGGATCGCCTCCTTGATCTTGCGGGCGAAACGCCGCTCCGAAGAAAGGAACATGTTGCGGGCAACCTGCTGGGTGATCGTGCTGGCGCCCTGCACCACGCCGCCGGCGAGCACGTTGCGCACGGTCGCTCGCAGCACGGCCTTGAGGTCGAGCCCGTGGTGCGCGAAAAAGGAGGCGTCCTCCGCCGCCAGGAACGCATCCTGGAGGGTCTGCGGCACGCGGGAGAGCGGGATGATCACCCGCCGCTCCACGAAGAACTCGCCGACGACCGAGCCGTCAGCGCCGTAGATCTTCGTTACCAGACTCGGGTTGTAGTCACGAATCAGCTCGACCGATGGCAGCTCGACCGCGTAGCGGGCCACCAGTCCGAGGACAGCCGCCGCGCCGAGCACCCCGATGGTGAGCAGCGCCAGCGACGTGCGCGAGAGAATCAGGCGCATCGTGCCGGCGCGTCGCGGTTGGCGGTGGCGCTCAGGCACGCCCACCCCCTGCGGCAGGACGGCCCGGGGCGGACATCAGCCGATGCTGAAGACCCGAGAGGCGGTCTTGCCGTCGAAGAGCCGCATCTGGGTGATCTCCTCGTACGGGAAACTGACGGGGTAGCTGCCCGAGAAGCAGGCGTAGCAGAATGCATCCTCACCCGGCAACACGACGGACTGCAGCCCCGGCAGGCTCAGGTAGGCCAGCGAGTCGGCCGTGATGTAGGTGCGGGTCTCCTCCAGAGAGTGCGTGGCGGCGACAAGCTCCTGGCGCGTCGGGGTGTCGATGCCGTAGTAGCAAGGGTGAGTCGTCGGCGGGCTGGAGACGCGCATGTGGACCTCCGCGGCACCGGCGGCGCGCAGCATCTTGACGATCTTGCGGCTGGTGGTGCCACGCACGATGGAGTCGTCGACAACCACGACCCTCTTGCCCTCGACCACCGAGCGCACCGGGTTGAGCTTGAGTTTCACGCCGAAATGGCGGATCGACTGGCGAGGCTCGATGAACGTGCGCCCGACGTAGTGGTTGCGGATCAGTCCGAAGTCGAAGGGGATCCCGGCTGCCTCCGCGAAACCGAGCGCGGCCGGCACTCCCGAATCGGGGACCGGGACGACCACGTCGGCCAGCACCGCACTCTCCTGCGCCAGGCGCCTCCCGAGACGCTTGCGCACGTCGTGGACGGTCCGGCCGAAGACCAGGCTGTCCGGCCGTGAGAAATAGATCAGCTCGAAGACGCAGTGCGAGTGGGCCGTCGGCAGGAACGGTCGGTGCGAGCGCATCCCCTCGCGGTCGACCACGATGAGTTCACCGGGCTCGACCTCTCGCTCGAATTTGGCGCCGATCAGGTCCAGCGCGCAGGTCTCGGAGGCGATCACGACACTGTCGAGCAGCCGCCCGAGCACGAGCGGGCGGAACCCGTTCGGATCGCGTACCGCCAGGAGCTGGTCGTCCGAGAGGATCAGCAGAGAGTAGGAGCCCTTGATCCGGTGCAGGGCCTCGATCAGGCGCCCGGTCAGATCGCGATGCTCGGAGCGGGCCATCAGGTGCACGATGACCTCGGTGTCCATGGTCGACTGGAAGATCGCCCCCTCGCTCTCGAGGTCCTGGCGGATGTCGATCGCGTTGACGAGGTTGCCGTTGTGGGCCACGGCGATCGACCCGAAGCCGGTCTCGACGACGAACGGCTGGGCGTTCTTGATCTCGCTCGATCCCGCGGTCGAATACCGGTTGTGGCCAATGGCATGGTCGCCGGGGAGCTTCTTGAGCACGTCGCGGTCGAAGATGTCCGCGACCAGCCCCATCGCCCGGTGCGAGAACAGGTCACGGCGGTTCGAGGAGACGATACCGGAGCTCTCCTGGCCGCGGTGCTGCAGCGCGTGCAGGCCGAGGTAGGTCATGTTCGCGGCCTCCGGGTGGCCGTAGATGCCGCAAACACCGCATTTTTCGCCGAACTCACGCGTCACTGTGGCCTCCTCGCCCTTAAAAAACGTCGGACTCCGGCCGACGTTGGTAGGTATAATAGGGAAGCATGTGGAAAATGCAAATGAGTCGAGTCCGCCCGCTCTGCGTACTGCTGATCCTGTTCGCGGCCGCTGGCGGGCTTGCGGGCGGGTGCGCGGGTCCCCGTGCGCGCGTCGGGGCGCCGAACTGGCGAGAGCAGGGCCTCGCCTCCTGGTACGGCGTCGATTTCCACGGGCGCCGCACCGCCAACGGCGAGCGCTACAATATGTACGCGATGACCGCGGCCCACAAGACCCTGCCGCTCGGGACGACGGTCGTCGTCACCCACCGGGAGACCGGCCGGCGCATCAGGGTGCGCGTCAACGATCGCGGACCCTTCGTCGCGGGCCGGATCATCGACCTCTCCTTCGCGGCTGCCCGGGCCCTCGGCTCGGCGGAAGCCGGCGTCGTGCCGGTGATCGTCGAGGCCGATCTGCCGGCCTCGGCCTTCGCCGCCCCGCCCTTTGCTGCTGTTGTTGCCACCGCGCCAGGGGGGAGAACGGCCGCGCCGGCGCCGTCCGACCGGTACGCAGTTGTCGCCCCGCCGGCGCTGCGGGGCGCTTTCGCGGTCCAGGTCGGCGCCTTCGGCGTAGAGGCCAACGCCCGCAGGCTCGCGGCAGGCCTGCCGGTACCACCGGGCGCGGCCCGGGTACTCCGTTTCGAGGACAACCGCGGCATCTGGTGGCGGGTCAGGGTCGGCGGGTACGCGGATGAGGAAGAAGCAGGCACCGCGGCTGCCGCGTTTGAAGAGATCGGCCTCGCCGGCTTCGTCGTCCGGGAAGATTAATCCGGCTGGACCGCAGCCAGGATCGCCGGCACGCCGGGGGGCGTCGGCAGCGGCTGAACTTCGCTGTCGGTGAGAATCTGCCACGCGTCCGTCGCGGCGAGCAGCCGCCGCATCAGCCGCGCATGCAACTCGTGCCCGCTGCGGATGCCGACGAAGTGACCGAGCACCGGGTAGCCGAGCAGGGCCATGTCCCCGAGACAGTCGAGGATCTTGTGCCGGACGAACTCGTCCTGGAAGCGCAGCCCGCCCTCGTTGAGCACGCCGTCCTCCGTGAGCACCACCGCGTTGTCCGGCGAGCCTCCCCGCGCCATTCCGCTCTCGAGCAGCGCCTCGACGTCCCGCTTCATCCCGAACGTGCGGGCCGGTCCGACGCCGCGCGCGAATTCCCGCTCGTCGTGCCGATAGCTCCCGCGCTGCTCGCCGATCAGCGGGTGGTCGAAGGAGATCCGGCAGGTTACGTCCAGGCAGTCCGCCGGATAGAAGCCCGCGGCGCGCACTCCCTCGACGATCTCCACGGCCCTCAGGATGCGCAGATGCGGCTGGACCGCATCCTGCTCGAGGATGCCGGCGTTGCGCACCAGGTCGACGAAAGGCAGCGCGCTGCCGTCCATGATCGGCACCTCGGAGGCGTCCACCTGCACCAGCACGTTGTCGACGCCGAGGCCGGCCAGGGCCGCCAGCAGGTGCTCGACGGTGCCCACGCTGACCCCGCGCGATTCGAGGGTGGTCGCGAATACCGTACTCGTGACGTTGCGCACCGCGGCGACCACCGTCGGCCTGCCGGGCAGGTCGACGCGCTGGAAGACAATGCCGCTCGAAGGCGGCAGCGGCCGCAGCTCGAGATTGACGATGAGGCCGGAGTGCAGCCCGATGCCGCAGCAGGCCGCCGACTGGGCCAGCGTGCGCTGCGACCGCAGGTGTCTCGTCACGACGCGACACCCTTGCTCTGGCGGCGGAAGGGCTTGGCGACGATGCGCGTGCGCCCCTGGTCGCTGACGACCCGCACCAGCACAGATTCGCAACCCTGCTCCTGCTTGATCTTCTCGATCTTCTCGGCGAGCGCCTTCTGGAAGCTCTCGAGGCGCAGCTTGCCGCTCGTCTCGCCGCTTTCCTCGCGCATCCGGCGATAGGTCTCGAAGAACTGCTCGAGGTGCCGTTGTTCGTGCAGCGGGTTGGACGCCAGGTACTCCGCCGGGTTCGCCGCCGTGTGCACCGGACTTCGCGGCTCGGGTTTCGAGCCCGCGGCGGAACGGATGACGCAGGTCCCGCCGACGCGCCCTTCCTCCTTCTCGCGCAGCTTCCGCGTCCAGACCGTCCGGAACGAGTTGTAGCGGGCAACCAGCGAGTTGTATTTGAAAGCGGTCGACGAATTCTGGATCGGCCGGTTGACGTACATCCGCACGATCGCCAGAAAGGCGTTTTCCGTCACCGCCGGCTCGCGGCGCAGGATGCCGGAGAAGAACTGGTCGTACTCCTTCTCGAGCTGGCGCAGCAGCGTCTCGAGTTGCGCGATGTCCTGCTCGGGTTTTATCGCCACGTCGGACTCCGCCGCGCCCTGCTCCCGGCTGCCTACCCGGGCTGGAAATTCAAATGGATGGTGCGGACGCGGGGGCCGTGGAACTCGCAGAGGAAGAGGCCCTGCCAGGGGCCGAGGACAAGCTCGCCGCCCTCGACCGCCAGCACGAACGAATGCCCGAGCAGACTGGCCTTGATGTGGGCAGCTGCGTTGCCCTGGTGTGTCCAGGATCCCGTCCAGGGGACAAGGCGCTCCAGGTGGCTCGCCAGATCGGCGACCACCTTGGGATCGTTGCGCTCGTTCAACGTGACCGCCGCCGTGGTGTGCGGCACGAAACAGTGCACCAGACCCCGCTCGAAGCCCGCCGCCCGCACCGCCTCGCGAACCTCCCCGGTGAACTCCACCATCTCCGTGCGCTGGCGGGTACGCACTTCAAGCTCCTGTCGTCCCACGCTCCGCACCCCCTCTTTGTCATTCCTGGCCGCTGTCGTCTTCCAGCAATATATTCTCACATCCGCGCACAAACGAGAACAGGTTCGATGTCGTTCACATCGCAGCGTCGACGCCGGCCAGGCCGGTGAAGCCGCCGACGCTCACCTTGCGCTCGCGTCCGCGCTGGTCCCGCAGCAGCAGGACCATGCCGGTGGATGATCCCTGCGGGTAATAGCGCATCTCTTCGGGGAGACAGGACACGAGATCGACCTGCTCGGGGACTTGGAACGTCCTGTCTCCGGAGGCGCCGCCGGATACCTCGAGGAGATTCTCGCGGAGTCGACAGCGCAGGACAAGCACCGCGTGCTCCAGCACCGCGCGCCGCCGGGCGTCGTCGAGGAACGATGCGGTGCGCCGGGCGGCCGCCTCGGTGCGAGCGGCCTCGAGGGCAGGCTGGATGGCTGGGACGGCCAGAGCGCCGGCGATGGCAAGCAGGACGAGGACGAGAACGAGCTCGATCAGGGTAAATCCCCCCCCGCGGGCGGGCCCGATCCTAGCCCTCCTCGTCGTAACGAATCTCCTTCTTGCCGTCACCCGTCGAGAACAGGTCGAAATCCCTGCCCTCATCCTTGACCTGGTAGACGTAATCGTTGCCCCACGGGTCCTTGGGAACCCTCCCCTTCTGCAGGTAGGGTCCTTTCCAGCGTGACGAGGAGGACTGCAGAAGCTCTCCGAGGGAGGCCGGGTACTCGCCGACGTCGAGCCGATAGCTGTCGAGCGCGAGCGCGATGATGTCCATCTGGGTGCGGGTGGTCTGATCCTTGGCCTGGTCGACCTTCGGGAAAAACGCCTGGTAGACGATTGTCGAAAACAGCCCGAGGATGACCATGACGACAAGCAACTCGATGAGAGTCAGGCCGCTCTCGTTCCCGAACCGCCGCTGCGGGCGGTTGCGCCGCTCGCCGCTCACTAGAAGGCCAGCTGGTTGACGCTGAAGATCGCCCACAGGATCGACAGGATTATCGAGCCAATCACGAGACCCATGATCAGGATAATAATCGGCTCGAGGAGTGAAAGCAACCGCTTCGCGGCGGTCTCGACGTCGCGATCGTAGCTCGCGGCGACCGTCAGCATCATCTCCTCGAGGCGGCCGGTCTCCTCGCCGACACTCACCATGTGCAGGAACAACGGGGGAAAGACCCCGGCGCGCCGCAGCGGCTCGGCCACGCCCTGCCCCTCCTTGAGACCCGTCTGGACGCTTGCCACCGAGCTGGAGAACACTGCGTTGGTCAGGGTCCCGGTGACGATCTCCAGCGCGCGCAGGATCGGCACGCCGCTGGCAATCAGCGTGCCGAAGACGCGCGCGAAGCGGGAGACCTGGACCTTCACCGCGAGGTCGCCGGCCAACGGCATCCGCAGGACGTGCCGGTCCCACCAGAGGCGCCAGCGCGGCGTGCGGACCCCCAGCGCCAGACCGGCACACAATGCGGCAAAGCCTGCCCCGAGCGCCCACCAGAAGTGCCGCAGGAAATCGCTGACGGACAGCAGCAGGCGCGCCGGCGCCGGCAGCCGGGTGCCGATGTCCGCGAAGACCTCGGTGAAACGCGGCACGACGAAGACCAGCAACACCGTGACGGCGCCCGCGGCGAAGACGCTGAGAAAGAGCGGATAGAGCAGCGCCGAGACGACGACGTCGCGGATGCGCTGCCACTCCTCGAGGAAATCCGCAAGCCGCTTCAGGATCTTGTCGAGGGCGCCGCCGGCCTCGCCCGCCCGGACCATGCTCACGTAGAGCTCGTCGAAGACCCGGGGGTGCTTCATGAGCGCGTCGCCGA
>CAZEOK010000028.1:0-11067 GCA_964513745.1 uncultured bacterium | reverse complement strand
GACGACCCGCGGGTGGCCGGCCAGCGCGTCGGCCAGGCTCGCGCCCTCCTCCTCGCTGCGGCGCACCCGGGCTATCACGTCGCGAAAGGCCGGGGCGTCGGTGACGTCCCCGGCGATCCCGAGGGCATGGTCGAGCGGGATCCCCGCCTCGAGCAGAACAGCGAGCTGGCGCGAGAACGCGGCGAGGCGCCGGCCACCGCTCCAGCCGAAGCGCGGCAACCCCGGCAGCGCCTCACCCTCGGTCGCCTCTCGCACCGTCAGCGGGAAGAAACCGAACTCCTGCAGGCGCGCGGCGACCGCGGTGGGGTCCGGCGCCTCGATCCGCCCGTCGACCGCGGCGCCTTCGCGGTCCGTGGCGCGGTAGGAATACGTCGGCAGGGCCTACTCCTCCTGAGTGACGCGGATGACTTCGGCCGGCGTCGTCCGCCCCTGGGCGGCCTTGTCCAGACCGTCGCGGCGCATCGTGCGCATGCCGGCGCGGACGGCCGCCTCGCGGATCGCCCCGGCGCTGGCGCGGGAAAGGACCAGCCCGCGGATATCGTCGGTGATCGGCAGCAACTCGAAGATGCCGAGACGCCCGCGGTACCCCGTGCGGCCGCAGGCCGCGCACCCTGCCCCGGCGCGGTACCCCGAGAGATCGTCGGTGGCGGCGCCGAGCGACCGCAGCAGTGCCGGATCGGGCGGGGCCGGCGCCGCACAGTCCGGGCAGACGCGTCGGACGAGCCGCTGCGCCATGATGCCCACGACCGCGGAGGCGATCAGGAAGCACTCGACACCCATGTCCTCGAGGCGCGTCACGGCGCCGGCCGCGTCGTTGGTGTGCACCGTCGAGAAGACCAGATGCCCGGTGAGCGCGGACTGGACCGCGATCTCCGCGGTCTCCCGGTCGCGGATCTCGCCCACCAGGATCACGTCCGGGTCCTGGCGCACGATCGAGCGCAGCCCGCTCGCGAAGGTCAGGCCGATCTTCGGGTGCACCTGGATCTGGTTGATCCCCTTGAGCTGGTACTCGACCGGGTCCTCGATCGTGACGATCTTCTTCTCGGGCGAGTTGAGCCGGTCGAGGACCGCGTAGAGCGTCGTCGTCTTGCCGCTCCCGGTCGGCCCGGTGACCAGGATCATCCCGTAGGGACGCGCGATCAGCCGTTCGAAGCGCCCAAAGTCGGCCCCGGCAAAGCCCAGGGTCTCCAGGTCGAGCAGCACGCGCGAGCGGTCGAGCAATCGCAGCACGAGGCTCTCGCCGAAGACCGTCGGCACCGTCGAGACGCGGATGTCGATCCCGCGCTCGCCGACCCGCACGCGAATGCGGCCGTCCTGGGGGAGCCTGCGCTCGGCGATGTTCATCCTGGCCATCAGCTTGACGCGCGAGACGATCGCGGCCTGCAGCCGTTTCGGCGGGGACTCGACCTCGTGCAGCACGCCGTCGACGCGGTTGCGCACGATCAGCCGTTCCTCGAAGGGCTCGAAGTGGATGTCGCTCGCGCCGGCCTCCGCGGCGCGGGTGATCAGCAGGTTGACCAGGCGGATGACCGGCGCCTCGGAGGCCAGGTCCCGCAGGTGGGCCGCGTCCTCTTCGGCGGGGCCCGCGATCACCTCGATGTCGCCGCCGCCCATGTCGTCGATGATCTTCTGCACGGTCGTCGAGCCGGTCCCGTAGAGCCGCTCGATCGCCTCCATGATGTCGATCTCGGCGCCGACGACCGGTTCGGGGTCAAGCCCGGTCCAGGAGCGGATCGCATCGAGCGTGGCTGGGTCGGCCGGGTCGGCCATCGCGACGCGCAGGCGCCCGGCGGCCGCCTCGAGCGGCAGGCAGCGGTAGCGGCGCAGGAACTTGATCGCGAGGCTCGGGCCCGCGACGGGGGCGTCGGGATAGGCTCCGGGCTCGAGGTACGGCAATCCGAGCCGCGTCGCCAGCGCCCGGGACGGCTCGCCGACCTTACGCGACTGCGAAATGTCGCCCTTCACCGGTTCCGCGGCCGCGCCCGTCCGATCCATGGCCGTTCCCGCCCCCCGTCAGAAAATCTTGCCGAGAAGAAAACCGATGAGCACCCCGGTCATCAGGATGGTCGCCGCCACGCGCGCCTCGAACACCTTCTGACCCTTGCCGATGTTGACGCCCACCAGCGAGGTGAAGAAGGCGGCGCCGTTGATGAGCATGAACAGCGGCCAGGTGAGCACCTTGATGATGATCGGGCCCGCTATCGGGAACGCGCCGACCCAACCGAGCAGCAGCGTGAAAACAACGCCGAAAATGTGCGTCAGGATCCCCCACAAGACGACACCGGCCGCGATGACCGAACCTTGCCAGTGCAGTTCCAGCCCGAGGGCGACGAAGGCCACGAGCATCAGCCAGAACAGGATCTGACGTCCGTTGCCGCGGAGGAAGGCGACCAGCCGCTCGCGTCGTGAAGTGAGGAAATTCCCGGCCATGTGCGGTGATCATAGCCCCAAACCCGCCGGTGCGGCAAGGAGGTCACCCGGGGGCATCGCCGGAGCGAATGTCTCGAGAAAGCCGCGACAGAAATCCAGGCGGGGCCGGTCCCAGGCGCCGTCGAGCAGCAGCAGCGCGGCCGCGCGCACCCCGACGTGGGCCGCCGCCGCCAGCTCGGGCGCCAGGCCCATCGAGACCGCGTCAGCCCCGAGTACGCGCAGCATGCGCCGCTCCGCCGGGGTCGGGCGCAACGGTCCGTGCACCAGCGCCGCCACCCCGCCGGTCACTGCAACGCTTGCCGCCATCCCGGCGGCCTGCGCGGCCGGCAGCAGATCCGGGGCGAGCGGAGCAATCTCGATCCCCTGCCTGTCGGAGGGGCCATGGACCCCCTTGAGCAGCGCGACACCTGTCAGATCCAGCCGATCCATGACCAGAAACATCGTCCCGGGGCGAATTCCCTCGAGCAGCGAGCTTCCCACCGTGACGAGCACGACGGCGTCCACGCCGAGAACTGCCAGAGCCCGCACCGCAATTCCACACTCCCCCGGCAGGTACCCGTCATAAAGGTGCGGCATCGCCTCGACCACCGCCGTCGGCACGCCGCCGATCCTGCCGAACAGCAGGTTCCCGCCAGATTCGCCGCGGTGCGGCTCCGCGAAACCCGGGATGCGCCGCGCTGGCACGACCGTGAGTCCCGACAGCTCGTTCGAGAAACCCGACATCCACCGCTCGAGAACTATGGCGCGTCGTGGCGACTCGACACCGAGCCGACGCAGGTAATCGGCGGCGACGGCGGCACGCTTCCCCACGATCATCGCATTCTCCTAATCCCCATCCGTGTCGCGGGTCGCGCTTTCGGGGGGGGGCCTCGGGGCGGTGAACGACAGCCCGACCTTTGTCTCGCCTTTGTATCCGATGAACCCGAGCTCCCGCTCGTTGACGTTGACGCGCACCACCCCGGCGTCGCCAAGGGCGAGCGACAGCCGTTCGCGCGCCGTGATCTCCAGATTCTGCCCCGGACCCAACTCGTACCGCCGCAGCTCGCCGCCGTCCGGCGCCGCCTCGGCCCACGTCGTCCCCTCGCACCGCAGCAGCACACGCAGGCCGGCGGTCACCGCAGGCATTTCGGCCGGCCCTACAGGTGGTGTTTCCGCAATCTGCGGCGGTGCCACTGCCAGCCGGAGAGACGGCAGTTGTCCCGCGGGCACCGCGGCGGGGACTTCGAGCTCGACCGGCACCGGCGTGAGCGCAGCCCGGGCGATCACGAACGTCACCACGGCGACCGCCAGCGCGAACGGCACGGTCCACTCCCGCCAAGAGAAACGCTCCCTGGTCGGGTAGCGAAAGAGGGTTGCCCACTGCCTGCCCCCCTCCCCGCCGAGTGCCGGCCCGCAAACCCGCAGGATTTGCTCCGGCTCCAGCCCGAGCAGCTGCGCATAGGCCCTGACCAGACCGCGCGCGTAGGGTTGCGGAGGCAGCTCGGCGAACCGTCCCGCCTCGACGGCCGCGACATGCCGCGAGCCGACCCTGATCGCCTGCCCGACCTCCTCGAGCGTGAGGCCCCGGTTCAGCCGACGGTCGCGCAGCAATCCCCCGACCAACGCCGCGCTCTCGGGATCGACGGCGGCAGCAGCCTCCTGGATGCGTCTCGCACGTCGCACGTGAGTCACGCCCGCGGGTGGAACATCGCGTGAACCTTGCGCAGCCGCTCCTGGGAGAGGTGCGTGTAGATCTCGGTCGTCGCCGTGTCCGCGAGACCGAGGAGCATCTGTACCGCGCGCAGGTCGGCGCCGTTGTCGAGCAGGTGCGTCGCGAACGAGTGACGCTCTTCCGATCTGCGAACGAGTGGCGCAGCGTGTGCGGCGAGACAGCCCGCGTCACCCCGGCGCCGCCCAGGTGGGCCTTCACGATCTGCCAGGCCCGCTGGCGCGTGAGGTGCCCGCCGCGCGCGCCGGGGAAGAGGTGCGGGTTGCCGGCCGCCCGGCGCGAAGCAGCGCGTGACGCGGCGACGTAGGCGATGATCGCCTCGCGCGCAGCTTCGCCGAACGGGACATATCGCTCCTTGTCGCCCTTGCCCCGCACGCGGATCAGCCAGGACTCGAGATCAATCTGGTCGAGGCGCAGCCCTGCCAGCTCCGACACCCGCAACCCGCAATCGTACAGCAGCGCAAGCAGCAGCTCGTCGCGCGCGCCCGTCCGGGTAGTGCGGTCGGGGTGCGCGAGCAGCCGCTCCACCTCCTCGCCGCTGAGGTAGCGTGGCAGCTTTTTCCAGCCCCGGGGAGACTCGATGTACTCCGTCGGGTCCTGTTCGATGAGGCCCTCAAGGCGCAGGAAGCGATAGAACGACCGGAGCGACGCGATGCCGCGGGCCCGGGAAGTCGCTGCCAGGCCGAGCCCGGCCAGCCATGCCAGGTAGTCGCGCACGAGGTCGACGCCGGCCTCGCGGGGGCCCGCTGCGCCGCGGCTGGCGAGGAAACCGGTGTAACGGGCGAGGTCTCGGCCGTAGGCTTCGACTGTGTTGGCGGCCATGCGCCGCTCAACACGCAGGGAGTCGAGAAAATCGGCGAGCAGGGAGTCCCGCCCGGTGGTCGCCTGGTCATTCGCGCACAGCATGGCAGCACTATTCTAGCGCATTATTCGGAAGCGGCACATCGGGACGGCTGTCAGCATGCGGTACCGTGTGGACTCCGTGGTCCTGACGCTGCGCGCCGCCGGGGTCCCCCGCTTCGCGCCACCCCTGCGTCCAGCACGTGACTATTGTCTCGTCTCAGAACTCATGATGACATCTTGGCCATCAACGTTGGTGTCACAACCATGTTTTCCCGAGAATCATGCAAGTCAGTTCTTTGTATAACTTTCGGGACGTGACACTAGCTGTTCGTGATTCGTAATCATGCAATGTGAGGTATTGGAGTTCAGAGTGTTGTTGGATTGGCTGGACGACGGGGGTGAGCCGCTAACACCCCGCAGTCCGAACGGTGGCAGTGCGTGGGGTACAGGCTAATGAATAATATCGCCGAGGCGGTCCCAGCGGATCTGCCAGATCCTGTTCCCGAACGACCAGTAGATGATCATCGCCTTGCCGACGATATCCTCCCGCCGCACCGGTCCCCAGAAGCGCGAATCGAAGCTGTTGTCCCGGTTGTCGCCCATCATGAACAGATAGTCCTCGCCGACCTTCCAGGTCTCGAGCACCTTCCCGTCCACGCGCAGCCGCCCGTCGGCGATTTTCCCGTCCGGGCCCGCCACGACGTCGATCACCTCGACGTCCGGCGATGCGCCACTTTCCTTCATCTCGTTGGAGACCAGCAACTGATAGAGCTTGATGTTCGGCCCCTCCAGGCGCACCGTCTCGCCCTTGCGCGGCACGTGGAACGGCTTCATGTAGCGCTCCAGACCGGTCGGGTGTCCCGGCCCGTAACTGGCGTGCACGTCGGGCACCTGCGCCCGGTTGACGATCAGCTTCCCCTCGGCCAGTTCGACATCATCGCCCGGCAGCGCCACGACGCGCTTGATGAAATCCGTCTTGCGGTCCTGGGGGAACTTGAAGACCGTCACCTCGCCGCGCTCGGGCAGGCGGAAGCGGTAGACCAGCTTGTTCACCAGCAGGTGGTCGCCGATCAGCAGCGTCGGGATCATCGAACCGGATGGGATCTTGAACGCCTGGACGACGAACGAGCGGATGACGAGCGCGAGCGCCACGGCGATGGCGATTGCCTCGACGTACTCGCGGACGAGCGACTTTCTGCGCACGGTCATGACATGGCTTGCGGCGAGCCGGCGGGGGATGAAGGAGCTGACCCCGGCGCCTCAGACGGCCCGGAGCTTGCGGATCTCCTCGTCGTACGCCTTGCTCCACATGACGTCCCACTCCCGGCTGCCCTCGACGATCTTGCGGGAGTAGCTTCCGAGCGAGGACTGGATCTTCTCCTCGATGCCGTCGAACTGACGCAGGCACTCGACGAGAGTCCTCTTCATGCGCAGGCGGACGTCGTTCTCGTCCTCCATGAAGTCCACCTCGTCCATGGCGTTGAGCGCCTTGAACAGCACATGCGAGAGGTGATTGATGCGGTCGTCCGAAAGTTTCACCGGCGCCCCCCTACATGACCAGGTTGCGCTCGCGCGCGAGCTTGGTCTTGACCATCTGGAACATCCGGCGGTAATCGACGGAGTCCCGCTGGATCTCCTTGAGATGGTTGCGCAGGATGTCATCGACCTCGCGGTTGAGCTGGTCCTCGACCGAGAGGTTCTCGGTCAGGGCATGGCGCAGCTGGCCAACCACCGGCTCGTCGTCGCCGATGATGTCGATGATGCCGTCTTCCTTGAGCGCATGGAGAATCTTCCAGGCGATGAAATCGATCTCTTCCTGCCTCAGCCGCACGCCACGCTCCTTCAGTTGCCACTATATTTTCAAACAATAATATTCTACCCTATTGCGACTTTTTCTTCAAGGGGTGATGGGACATTCTCGCTCTTTCTGCTATAATAATTACATGTTCAAGCACGTCGTCGTCTCCGGCTCGCTGGCGTTCGACCGCATCATGGACTTCCCGGGCAAGTTCTCCGACCACATCCTCCCGGACAAGATCCACATCCTGAATGTCTGTTTCGCGATCAACGGGCTGCGCGAGAACTTCGGCGGCACCGCCGGCAACATCGCCTACGCGCTCTCGCTGCTCGGGGTGCGGCCCCGCGTCGTCGCCACTGTCGGGCGCGACTTCGACCCCTACCGCACCTGGATGATCCAGCACCACCTGCCGCTCGACCACGTAACCGAGGTCGACGACGAACTGACCGCGGGCGCCTATATCACCACCGACCAGGCCGACAACCAGATCACGGCGTTCAATCCCGGCGCGATGAGGGTCCGCGCGCGCTTCGACGCCGAAGCGGTCCCGCTGCGCGAGACCATCGCCATCGTGGCCCCCGGCAACCTCGAGGACATGGAGCACCTGGCGCGTCTCTGGCGCGAGCGCGGGATCCCGTACATCCTTGACCCCGGCCAGTCGCTGCCGGCCTGGGGGGGCGATCAGCTGCTCGAGATGATCCGGGGCTCGTTCATCTTCATCAGCAACGACTACGAACTCGAGCTGACCTGCAAGAAGACCGGCCACAGCGTCGAAGACCTGCTGCACCTGACATCCGCGGTGGTCACGACCCGCGGGGAGCAGGGCTCGGTGCTGCTGCACCGCGACAACGGGGTGCAGCGCGCCGAGATCCCGGCGGTCAAAGCCGAGAAGGTCGCGGACCCCACCGGGGCGGGCGACGCGTTTCGCGCCGGCCTGATCAAGGGGCTGACGATCTCGCGCGGCGCGCTGCTCCACGCCTGCCGTATGGGATCGACGGCGTCGGCGTACGCGGTCGAGGTCTACGGAACCCAGACGTACCGCTTCACCCCGGCGAGCTTCGGCGAGCGCTTCGCGGACGCTTTCGGCTACCCGGCTTTTTAGACCGTCGGTCCGGGTCACTCAGGAGAGTTTTTGCTGCTTGTGCGGCGTACACCAGTACGCCTCCGCGCGCCCGTCCCCGCTGCCTTGCCGGGACGAAAAAATCCGCTCCTGAGCGACTCGTACAGCTGATGCCCCCCGTCCATAAGCAGATGACTTACAATGAACTGATGGATGGCGTCAAGAATCCCGGCGTGCTGCACATCGACACCGAACGCACCTGGCGCGGCGGCCAGCAGCAGGCCGCCTGGCTGCTCGAGGGGATGTTGGAGCGCGGCTGGCAGAGCGCCCTCGTCTGCCCCGCTGGCTCGGTCCTCGAGGAGCGTGGCCGCGCGCGCGGCTGGCCCGTCCACACCGTGGCGATGCATGGTGAGCTCGACATCCCCGCCGGAGGGCGCATCGCCCGCATCGCGCGCGAGCGCGGCCTGGAAATCCTGCACGCGCACTCGAGTCACGCGCTGGCCCTCGGCCTCTGGGCCCGCCTCTTCGACCGGCGCCTGCGCCTGGTCGCGTCGCGCCGGGTCGACTTCCCGATCCGCGACCACTTCCTCAGCCGCCTCAAGTACTCGAACGGCATCCTCGACAAGATCGTCTGCATCTCGAACGCGGTCCGCGCGCAGATGATCGCCGACGGGATCCCCCCCGCGAAGCTCGTCGTGATCCCGAGCGGCGTCGACACCCGCCGGTTCGCCGGCGTGCGCCCCGTGCCGCACTTCCGCCGCTCGCTCGGCATCCCGAACGCCCACCTCGTGATCGGCACCGTGGCGGCGCTCGCCGATCACAAGGACTACCCGACACTGCTGCGCGCCGCCCACCTCATCCTCGACCAAGAGCCCGACATCTCCTTCGTGGCGGTCGGCGATGGCCCGCTGCACAAGGAAATCATGGCCCTCGCGCGCGAACTCGGCCTCGGGAAACGCTTTCTCTTCCTTGGCTTCCGGGAAGACGTCGGCTGCCTGCTGAAGACCTTCGACATCTTCGTCCTCGCGTCGAAGGCCGAGGGGATGGGGACGTCGGTCCTCGATGCGCAGTCGCTCGGGCTGCCCGTGGTCGCGTGCCGCGCCGGCGGTATTCCCGAGATCGTCTCCGACCGCGAGACCGGGCTGCTCGTGCCCCCCGGCGACCCGCCCGCGCTGGCCGCCGCGCTGCTCGATCTGGCGCGCGACCCGGACTTGCGCGCCGCGCTGGGCGCCCGCGCGAAGAAAACAGTGCAGCAGCACGACGTCAGCCGCACCGTCGACGCGCACCTGGAACTCTACCGCTCGTTGGCAGGCCGCTGATAATGGCCCATCTGCTCCCGTAGCGCACGGGTCGGAGGGGTGGCGGGTCAAACTCTGTAATAATCCTGGTACCAAGCCACGAACTTCGCGATCCCTTCCTCGACCGTCGTCGCCGGCTTGAATCCCACGTCCCGCGCCAGGTCGTCCACATCCGCGTACGTCTCCGGCACGTCACCCGCCTGCAGCGGCAGCATCAGCTTCTGCGCCTTCTTGCCGAGACACCTCTCCAGCACCTCGACATACCGCATCAACTCCACCGGCTCGTTGTTGCCGATGTTGTAGACCCGCCAGGGAGCGTAGCTCGTCGCGCTGTCGGGGCTCATCGCGCTCCAGGCGGGATTCGGCACCGCCACCCGGTCGACAATCCGCACCACGCCCTCGGCGATGTCGTCGATGTAGGTGAAATCGCGCCGCATCTTCCCGTGGTTGAAGACCTCGATCGGCCGTCCCTCGATGATCGCCTTCGTGAACAGGAACAGCGCCATGTCCGGGCGCCCCCAGGGACCGTAGACCGTGAAGAACCGCAGTCCCGTGCAGGGCATCCCGTAGAGACTGGCATACGCGTGCGCCATCAGCTCGTTGGCCTTCTTCGTCGCCGCGTACAGCGACACCGGGTGGTCGACGTTGTGGTGCACCGAGAACGGCATCGAGCGATTTGCGCCGTAGACCGAGCTGGACGAGGCGAACACCAGGTGCCCCACCTTCGTGTGCCGGCAACCCTCGAGCACATTGAGGAAGCCCACCAGATTCGCGTCCGCATAGGCGTGCGGATTCACCAGCGAGTAACGCACGCCGGCCTGCGCCGCCAGGTTGACCACCGCGTCGAAGCCGCTGTCGGCGAAGAGCCGCGCCATCGCGTCGCGGTCCTCAAGCGAGATGCCCGTGTGCCGGAAGCCCGGGTGTGCCTCGAGCCGCGCCAGCCGTGCACGCTTCAGCGCGACGTCGTAGTAGTCGTTCAGGTTGTCCAGCCCAACGACCGCGTCCCCGCGCCCGAGCAGGCGCTCCGAAAGGTGCATGCCGATGAAGCCGGCGGCGCCGGTGACAAGGATCTTCTTCACAAGCCGAACTCCCCCGAATCGACCCACTCCGATTTGATCAGCGTCCACCAGTCCTCGGCAAGACCGGCCGCGACGTAGTCGTAGGGGAGCCACCCGTAGCCCTTGTCTCCCCAGCCCTCGCCCCAGCTGTTGCGGATCAGGAATGCGCCGACGGTCTCCTTCGAACCCCTCGCCGTGTTCTTGATCTTCTTCTTGTCGTCGTAGCCCACCGCCACGATGGCGTGGCCGCCGGAGACCTTCTCATTCGCGCCGGGAAAGGGTATCTCGCCCCCCGCGCCGGCCTGCTCGATCGAGGTGTAGACCGTGAAGCCGAACATCGACGGCACGCCCCCGGCCAGGTAGGTCTTGATCCGCTCGATCAGCTCTGCAGGTCTCGTCCCCGGCGGGTCAAGTGAGAAATAGCTTATCGTGTGGTAATTCGCCGCAAAGGCATAGCAAAACGCCGGCGGCTCCTTCTCGACATCCTTCTCCTCATAGGGCCAGAACCGCTCCGGCGGCACGCCGAAGAGCACCATCGCGCCCATCGTCGTGCGCAGGTACGCACCCGTGTCGCCCTTGAGATTCAACAGGTTGCGCGTCGCCTTGTAGAGAAACATCCGCGAGGCGTCCACGTGCTTGCCGAACGCGCGCCGCTCGAAGTACTCGACGAGCGCCACGCCGGCGTTCGCGGTGCACGAACCGATCTGCCCCTGGTCCTCGATGGGCGGACACCACTCGCGCAGGTCGGCCGTCGCCGGCAGTTTCTTCTTGGGCGCCCGCATATGCGCCCTTGCCAGCAGCGGGGCGATTAATTCGTGCTCTGCCGTGTAGTCGCGGATGTCCGGCCAATCCGGCAGCCAGCCCATGCCGCG
>CAZEOK010000027.1:0-31028 GCA_964513745.1 uncultured bacterium | reverse complement strand
TTCTTGTCCGCGCCGGCCGTGATCGATCCGAAGGGCCCGGGGTAGATCACCTCGCGGCCCCGGAACGACGCGAGCCACATCTCGCAGCCGCCCTTGCAGCCGTCGAGGCACTCGACACAGAGCCCCGACATCGGCACCACGTTGCGCGAGCGGTTGAAGGTGGCAGTGGCGGTGCTGGCGTTCGGCCTTCTCAGGTTCATTCGCTTCCCCTCCGTTACAGGTTTTTCCCCGGAAACCGCTTGCCGGAAGAAGGCGATGGAAAACCGGGACAGTACCGGCAACCCTCCGCCGACCATCCCTCTACCATACAGCGCGGCACCATCGGCAACATGTTGCCACTATAGAGACCGGCAGGCACTGGAGTCAACCGATAATGTTGCAAATACATTGATATTGTTCGAAATTAATTGTTGCAGTATCGGTAAAATTGCCGAATATCAACGGTAATTTTGCCAATGAAATCACTTATAGGATGCTATAAATATTGAGGCTGCATAATTATCAATCCAACGCTTCCCACAGGCAAAGCACAGATTTTATCAATAAACATCTATTGTTATCTTCTATGTCCTTGCATGTGACTATATTATCTGAATATTGACATATCCAGATCCCGACAGATGCTTTCAGGTAACATGAGCGGTAATATTGCCGCAATGATGCATAGATGGTGGCATCTTTCTGATAGAATAGCCGGTCAATGAGTGACAAGGTCGAAAAAAAGAGACTCGCGATCCTCAAGATCCTGCACACGGACGGCCGCCCGCACGGGAGCCAGGAACTCACCGCACGCCTTCTCGCCGCCGGGCACGACCTGAGCGAGCGCACCGTGCGCTTTCACCTGCAGGCGCTCGATGCCGAAGGGCTGACCGAGAACCTCGGCAAGCAGGGACGGCGCATCACCGGACTGGGGTCGCGCGAACTCTCGAGCGCCCGCGCCTTCGAGAAGGTGGGCTATCTCGCCGCGAAGATCGACCAATTGACCTACACGATGGACTTCGACCTCGAGCGCCGCGAAGGCTCGGTTGTCGTCAACGTCAGCCTGCTCGAGCGCGGCCAGATCGCCGAGGCGATACCGAAGATGGCGCGGGTCTTCGCCGCGAAGCTTGGCGTCGGGCGACTCGCGGCGCTCTTCGGCCCGGGCGAACGCGTCGGCGACGTGGCCGTCCCCGACGGGAAGGTCGGGATCGGCACGGTCTGCTCGATCACGTTCAACGGCGTGCTGCTGCGGCACGGCATCCCGGTCTCGTCGCGCTTCGGCGGGCTGCTCGAGCTGCGAGCACTCAAGCCGACGCGGTTCGTCGAGTTGATCCACTACGAGGGCACGACGCTCGACCCGCTCGAGGTCTTCATCCGCAGCGGCATGACCGACTACAAGGGCGCGGTCGAAACCGGTGACGGCCTGGTCGGCGCGAGCTTCCGCGAAGTACCTGGCAACAGCCGCGACCGCGTGCTCGGCATCGCGCGCAGCATGGAGGAGGCGGGACTCGGCGTCGTGATCGACGTCGGCTGGCCCGGGAGGCCGCTCTTCGATATCCCGGTCAGCGAGGGGCGACTCGGGGTCGTCGTGATGGGCGGCCTGAACCCGGTGGCGATCCTCGAGGAGACCGGCATGCGCGTGCGCCAGACCGGCGCGCTCGCCGGCCTCGTCGACTACCGCAAGCTCATCCCGTACCAGCAAATGGCCGAGCACTCCGCACGGTTGTAGGCGAAAACACGAATCCCCCGGGCGGGGTCAGCGCACCGGGGGATCGGAATGATCCAAGAGCTAGCGGGTGGGCGAGAACTCGTCCTTCGCTGCGCCGCAGACCGGACACACCCAATCCGCCGGCAGGTTCTCGAATGGAGTTTTAGGGGGTACGCCGCTCATCGGATCGCCCTGGTTCGGATCATACACATAGCCGCAGACATTGCACTTGTACTTCATTCCCGCTTCCTCCCTGTTTCGTGGATAATTTTTATTAGATCAACGCCAGGGTCAGTTCGATTCTGACAATCCCGCGATCAACGGCAGCAGGCTGCTCGAAAAGATCAGGACGTTGCGGAATGGCCTTTTCAACTGCCTGCTATCGCAGGTGGTCCATGATCTCCGCGAGATGCTCCCGGTCGACCTCGCGGCCGATGAGCGGCCCCGCCGCGAGCGCCGGCACCCGGTCCTCGTACGCAGGACGGTTACCGCGGAAGATGACGCCGATCGGGATCTCCTCGCCCCAGCGTGCCGCAGTCGTCAGCGCGGCCGCCCAGTCGGCAGGGTCGTAGCCGGCGGGGAGATCGCGCACCCGCTGGCGATACCAGGCGAACGTGTTGACCTTGTTGAAGGAGACACAGGGCTGAAGCACGTCGATCAGCGCAAAGCCGGGGGCGGCGAGCGCCTGCCGGATCAACCCCGCGAGGTGCTCCGGCATTCCCGAGAAGCCGCGCGCGACGAAGTTCGCCTTGAGGGCCACCGCCGTCTCCACGGGGTTGAAGGGCTCGGCGTGCACCCCTTCCGGCTGGGCTTTCGTTACGAACCCGGCATCCGAGGTCGGGCTGGCCTGCCCTTTCGTGAGACCGTAAACCTGGTTGTCGTGCACGATGACCGTCAGGCCGATGTTGCGCCGCACTGCTGCGATGAAATGGTTGCCCCCCTCGCCGTAGACGCAGCCGTCGCCACTCTCGACGATCACCTTCAGCGTCGGGTTCGCGAGCCTCGCCCCCGTGGCGGCCGGGAGCGCGCGGCCGTGCAGACCGTTGAAGAGATTCGCGTTCAGGTAGTGCGGAGCCTTCGCGGCCTGGCCGATCCCTGAGACGAAGAGCACCTGGTGCGGTGCAAGGTTGCTTGCCGCGAGCGCCTCCTTCATAGCGCCGAGCATCGCGTGGTTGCCGCACCCCGGACACCAGGCGGTTTCGTACTTGCCGTAATCGGCGATCGTTGTCATCGACCAGATCCCCCGTGCAAGCTGCGGGATTCTGCCGCTGCGGACCGAAGGGAGCGCGGTGGAGGTCCGCAGCGACAGGACCCCGCAGCCCGACACGGCCAATTCATTGGCGGTTCAATCCCCTTCACGTGATTCCCGCGGCGGTGAGCGCACGCAGGATGTACCCGCAGGTGATCGGCAGCCCGTCGAAACGGCGAACGTGCCCGGCGGCTTCGAAGCCCGTTTCGCGACGGAGAAGCCGCTCGAACTGACCGGTTGCGTTTCCTTCGACGAACACCACGCGTTTCGCAGCGCGCAACGTGCCCAGGAACTGCCCCGGGTCGAGCGGCCAGAGTTGCGTGAAGTGCAGGGCGGCTGTCGTCGACCCTCGATCCCGCAGGCTCTCGGCTGCCTCTGCAACCGCGGCGCCGGTCGAGCCCCACGAGACCAGGAGCAGATCGGCACCACCCGGCCCGTCGAGCCGTGGCGGGATGGCCTCCCAGCGCAGCCCTTCAACTTTCGCAAGACGCTTGCCGACCATGCGGTTGCGGACCCCGAGATCCTCGGTGAGATGACCGTCCTCGGTGTGCTCGTCGCTGTCGGCGACCACGAGGTGGTGGGTCTGCCCGGGCAGGAGCCTCGGGGAGACGCCATCCTGCGTGACCTCGTACCGGCGATAGGGAGCGGCGGTCTCTCCGGAGTGTCCCGCGCGCACCCCCGGCAGCTCGCGAACGTCGAAGGGATCGACGGCGCGATAGGAGTCGGCAAGAAACTGGTCGGTGAGCACGAAAACGGGCGTCTGGAAAAGCTCCGCGAGGAAAAGCGCCTTGCGCGCCATCGAGAAGCACTCTTCGGGGCTCCCCGGCGCGAGGATCGCACGGGCGAACTCGCCGTGGCCGGCATGGAGGACGAACTCCAGGTCCTCCTGCCCGGTTCGCGTCGGCAGCCCGGTGGCCGGGCCGGGGCGCTGGGCGAGCATCACCACGAGCGGTGTCTCGGTCATGGCTGCCAGGCTCACCCCCTCGACCATCAGCGCAAAGCCGCCCCCCGAAGTCGTAACCATCGCGGGTGCGCCCGCGAAAGCGGCGCCGATCGCCATATTCACCGCGGCGATCTCGTCCTCGGCCTGCTCGGCGACGACGCCCATCGTAGCGGCATGCGCGACCACGGTCAGGGCGATCGAGGTCGACGGGGTCATCGGGTAGAACGAGAGAAAGCGCAGGCCGCCCGAGAGCGCGCCGAGCGCGAGCGCCTCGTTGCCGTTGAGCATGGCGCGCGGCGCCCCCGGCAGCGGCGCCCCCGGCAGCGGGAAAGACGCACCCGAGCCGGCCGTCCAGCGGCAGGCCTCGGCGAGCGCCCGCCGGTTCTCCGCCGCCGTGTCGGTCCCTTTCTTGCCGAAGAGCTCCTCGACGGCCCCCGCCATCAACTCCTCGGACAAGCCGAGGAGCGTGCCAGCAACCCCGAGCGCGGCGACGTTGGCGTGCTTGGCCGCGGCAAGCTTCGCGTACGGGACGCGCAAGCCGGCAACCCCGAGCAGGACGATCGTTTCGTCGGCGATCACAAGCGCGCCCGGAGCCAAGTCGCCCGAGTGCATTCCAACCGTCTCCTGGTCAAGAGCCACGAGTATATCGACGGCCTCGGCTGGGGCGCCGATCTCTCCCGCCCCGAAACGGACAGCCCAGGTGTTGTGCCCGCCGCGCACGCGCGACTGATACCCTTGCGTGACGCAGATGCGCCAGCCAGCCCGCACGAGGGCCTTGGAGAGCAGCTGCCCGACGGTGACAAGCCCCTGCCCCGCCTCGCCGCCGATCAGGACCGTCTTTGAATCAGTTGGCATTTTCCTCGTCCGGGGACGGACGTGAAATCAGTCCCCTAGCGCCGCGTGCCGGTGTAATTGTCTTTACGTTTTATCATGACGGTGGTGTACAAGGACGGCGGAGGGGTGGCGCGAAGCGGGGCCCCCCGGCGGTGCGCAGCGACAGGACCCCTCCGACAGGCACGTTCACCCTACCAGTTTTCGCAGAGGACCTCGTAGTACTCGCGCGGGTGCGCGCAGGCCGGGCACTGGTCCGGGGCCTCGGCTCCCTCGTGGACGTAGCCGCAGTTGCGGCAGACCCACCTTTCCGGCTTGTCCTTCTTGTAGACTCGGGCGGCCAGGATGTTGGCCCGCAGCGCCTGGTAGCGCTTCTCGTGCTGCTTCTCGGCGACCGCGATCGACTCGAAGATCAGCGCGATCTCCGGAAAACCCTCATCACGGGCGATTTTCGCGAAACCGGGGTACATCTCCGTCCACTCGTAGTGCTCGCCACCAGCAGCCTCCTTGAGGTTCTCGGCGGTCGTGCCGATCACCCCCGCCGGGAAAGAGGCCTGGATCGACACATCGCCGCCCTGGAGCAACTTGAAAAGCCGCTTGGCGTGTTCCTTCTCCTGGTTGGCGGTCTCCTCGAAGATAGCCTGGATCTGGACGAAACCCTCCTTCTTCGCCTGGGACGCGAAATAAGTATAGCGGTTGCGCGCCTGGGACTCGCCGGCAAACGCGGTGAGGATGTTTCGTTCGGTCTTCGATCCTTTCAATGTCATGGTCTCCTCCTCTCGATTTTCTGCTGACGGGCGGCTGGGTGCCGTTGTCGTCTCTGACTATCGTGCTTCCTGCCGGATTTTGCAAGGCCCTTGGCCGCGGCATCCCTGTGGCGCTATGATGGTCCCCTGCCGCAAGGGTGCGGAGCGCAAAAAGGGGGCGGGACGCGATGCGGGTGGTTACCGTGAAGTGCCCGAAGTGCCGCGAGTCCATGGAAATCGATGCCGAAACCGGCATCGTGCTGCGGCATCACGAGGAGGTCAAATCCAAGCCGGGCGGGGACTTCCTCGGCACGCGGCTGCGCGAGCTCGAACAGGAGAAAGCGCGTCGGGAGGCGGTCGTCGAGCACGGCCGGGAACGCGAGAAAAACCGGCAGGAGGCGTTCGACAAGCTCTTCCGCCAGGTCAAGGAGGAGAACTCTTCAGGTTCCCGGTAACGCAACGGCTCAGGGGTTTCCCCCAAAGACCTGGGAGTTCGGGTGCGTTGCCGCCCACCCGGCCCACGAGGTCGTCGTGACGCTCAGGGGGACCAGGCGCTGCCCCTGCAGGTTCCCCCCCACAGCCACGCCGGTTGCCAGATCCCAGCGGGTGACAGTCGTCAGATCCTCCACCACGGTGCCGGCAGCCGCACCGGAGAATTCGATCGGCTCCCCGCGCACCATGCGGAACCAGGCGGAGCTCAAACCGCGCTCCGGGTCGTGGAAAACGGCGACCTCCATGTCGCCGATGACGTCGTTCACCACGCGCCGCGCTGAAAAGAGCGCCGCCGGGTAGGCCCGGCTGGCGCCCCGGACGGAAAGCCCGACCACGGCATCCTGTGCGCCGGGGGCAAGCGGCTGCCCCTGTGCGGGAGACGCCGGGGACGCCAACAACGCGACGGAGCCGAATAACGCGGCCGCCATCGCCCGCCTCATCGGCTCACCCCCGTTGCACCGCCCGCGACAGCCGCCAGGCTGGAATTGATGCTGGTGACGAGCGCCGACTCGCCGACGTCTCCTGACCAGGCGGCGCGCACCGTGCCGTCCGGCCCGACGAGAAAGGTGCTCGGTGTCGAGCTCACGCCGAAGAGCCCCGCTATCTCATAGCGCCCGCCGGCAATTTCGCGGTCGAAGACCCCGGTAATGCCGGCGCCCTGAGAGGCCAGAAAGCGCAACGCCTGCGGCCTGAGCTTCTGCGAGTCCACGTTCACCGCGAGCACCTTGAGCCCCGGCACGGGCTGCTTCGCCACCAGACCCGCAAGCCGGCCGAACTCATCGCGGCAGGGCTGGCAGAAGAGCGACCAGAAGAAGACCACGGCCGGGGAACCCCCGCGCCAGGAGGCGAAGGGGGCATCGCGCCCCTCGCCGTCGAGCGCCACGAATTCGCTCACCGGCGTGCCGACGGGAGCCAACACGCGCCCTTTCTCCGGCGGCGAGAACGCCGTCGTGCCGCCGACCGGCTGGAGCGTGACGACGGTCTCCCTGATCCGGCTGCAGGCCTGGCTCACGCGCTGCTCGATCTCGCGCTCATCGTTCGGCTTGTAACCCAGGTGCACCATGCGTATCCACCCGGCGGAGTCGATGAGCACGAGCACCGGGAGCGCCTCGACCGAGAAGAGCTTGCTCAGGCTCTGGTCGCGGTCGTGGATCATCGGGTAGGGCAGCGTCAGGCCCGTCTTTTCCATGAACTTGAGGATGCGCTCCTTCGCGAAAAAGTCCGTGTTGACGCCGACGATCTCCAGCCCTTCGGGGCCGTAGCGCCGGTGCAGGCCCTGGAGAAAGGGCATCTCCTGCAGGCAGGACTGGCAGAAAACCGACCAGAATTCCAGCAGCAGCACCTTGCGCCCGATGGCGTCCTGCGTGCGCACGAGCGCCCCGGACAAATCGGTGCGGGCGAAGGCCGGCGAGCGAGCGTTGACATCAGTCGTGACGCTGGCGCCCCCGGACAGTTCCTTGATCGTCCCGGGCGGTGCCGTCTGCGACGCGGGCGCGGTTTCTGGTTTCTTCCCGCAGGCTGCCAGCGCCAGCGACGCGACGATCAGCGGCAAACACGCCCGGCGCACGGCACGCCGGGACTTGCTCAATTCCACCGCTTCCTCCGGCTCATGCGGTGCAGGAACTTCTTCTCGCGGTCGGTAAGCGAGCCGATTCCCCTGTCGTTCACTTTCTGAAGCAACTCGTCCATGCGTCGGTCGTCGCGCGCGCGTGTGAACACGGCGAGGCGATCGCGCAACACCGCGAGCAGCCCCGTTTCTCCCCCGCCGCGCACCGGCGGGACTGTGGGAGCCCGCAGAAACAGCCACCCGAAGAGCATGCCGCCGAGGTGCGCGAAGTGCGCCACCCGGTCGCCGCCCGCCATGCCGAAGAACAGCTCGATCGCGCCGAACGCGACAACGAAGTGCTTGGCCCTCATGCTCACCGGCAGCACGAAGAAAACCAGGAGCGTGATCACCCGCTCGGCAAAGAGCACTCCGTAAGCCATCAGCAGCCCGAAGACGATCCCCGACGCCCCGAGCACGAGGCTCTCGCGGCCCAGCAGGCGGTCGACGAGGATGACACTGAGTGCCGCACCGACGCCGGTCACCGCGCAATACGAGATGAAGCGCCGCGTCCCGAGACGCTCCTCGATCTCGGACCCGAACATCCAGATCGCCAGCGCGTTGAAAAGCAGGTGGAACGCCCCGCCGTGGAGAAAGGCGTAGGTCACCAGGCGCCAGATCTCGAGCGGGCGCGCCGTGTCGAGGGCAAGCAGGTCGAGGATCGGGAAGGCACGCCCGAACAGCAGTTGCGCGAGATACATCCCGCCACAGGCGAGTATCAGAGCGCGGACCGCCGGCGTCCACGGCCGCCCGAAACCGAGGCCGGCACCGGCGTACGATGGGAAGCCATATCTCATGAGTTGCCCATGGTATCACCAACAATTGAACGCTTGCAGCCACCTGCAGCCGCTGTGCCAGCCCGGTTTCCCCTTCGAACCGGGGCGACGAAAAAACCGCCCCGGGGCCGGGAGGGCCCACGGGGCGGCCAGGAGGGGGCTCGCTGCGCTTTTCTGCATTGAACCTACAACACCCCTTGATTCCGCGCTGTGACCCGTGTCACTTTCCCCGGATCACCAGCAGCCGCTCATCTCGCCCGCTCCACCCGCCGCAACCGGTAGACGGTGATGTTCTTGTGGTCCGGACAACAGAAGGTCCCCTCCCCCTCTTGCGCCTCCCAGGGGAATGCCCCGCCGAATTTCAGCGTGGTGATGTATGGCAGCAGCGACGCGAAGGCCCCCATGCAAATTCCGGCCGGGGTCTTGCGACCGGCGAGGAACTTCTCGCCGACCTTGTGGCCATTCGGGCAGCGCCCCTGCTGCTCGACGATCTCGATCTCGACGTCCCAGGCCTTCGCCATCATCCGCTCCCTATGACAAATTTTCCGTCAATGCGACACTGACGCGTCAGATCATGTGGGAGCCACCGGAGACCGGCAGGTACGCACCCGACATGAAGCCCGACCAGTCAACGCAGCAGAAGAGCACCGCGCCGGCCACATCCCCCGGCCGCCCGACCCGCCGCAGCGGGGTATGCTGCGCGATCATCTCGCGCACCTGCGGTGGGACGAAGGCCGTCGCGTCGGTGTCGGTCAGGCCCGGCGCCACGACGTTCACGCGGATCCCGGAGGGCCCCAGCTCCAGCGCCAGGCTCTTCGAAAGGGCATCCAGCGCGGATTTGGCCGCAGAGTGCGCCGAGTAGCCCACCCCGGGGCTGCGCGAGAGACCGCTAGAGATGTTCACGATGCTGCCATGGCCGCGCCTGATCATGCCCGGTATCACCGCCTGGCAGGGGTGAAAGCAGGCCGCCATCTCCTGCGCGACTTTGCGCTCGAAATCCTCCCACCGGTACTCCGTGAAGGGCACCACCGGGAACGAGATCGCCGCGTTGTTGACGAGGATGTCCACCGGCCCGAGCCGCTCCTGCACCTCGCGCACGAGCGCATCGACCTGCTCACGCACGGTGACGTCGGCCTGCACGACGATCCCCTCGCCGTCCTTCATCCGGATCTCGGCCAGCACTTGTTCGGCGCGCTCGCGGCTGGCGTTGAAATTCACAGCGACCTTTGCGCCATGGGCTGCGAGCAGTGTTGCCGTCTCGGCGCCGATCCCCCGGCTCGAGCCGGTGACGATGGCGATCCTGTCCTTGAGCAGCTGGAGCTGGTTGCACATGGCTCGCCCCTACTCCACCGGGCGATACTCGAGCGCCCGCCCGAGCTTGTGGAAGTCGCTCCCCGGCTCGATGAAGCGGACCTTTGTCTTCATCGTCTTCTCGTCGACGAGCGTCGCAAAGGGGCGGTAGACCAGCTTGAGCTGTCCCTCGACGCTGACCATCACGCCCGAGAGCCCCTCCTCGACCATCGCCCGGTAGGCGCCGACGCCAAGCTGGCTGCCGAGCAGCACGTCGAACACGACGGGCTGCACGCAGCGCGTCTCGTAGCCGATCTGCTTGGAGCGGACCTTGAGCTTCTTGCCGGTGCGCGCGAGGTAGGCCTTTTCGATCTCGGCCGAAAACAGACGCCCGATCTCGACCGCGGCGAGCACCGGGTTGCCGTGCTCGTCGGTCTCCTTCGGGCGCAGCGCCTCGGGCAGGTGGTCGGCCAGCCCCTCGGCAACGCAGACCACGCCGTGCTTCCGGCCCTCGGCGGCGCGGGCGAGGATCAGATCGACGATCCCCTCCGCCTCCCTCGCCGGGTCGAAGAGCTCGGGGAAGTCCTCGACGCTGATCATCCGGCAGGCCTCACCGCCGATCCCCGCGGCGTACGTCAGCCAGCCGGCCTTGCGGCCCATCAGCTCGAGCACCCACCAGGTGCCCATCGAGCGCGAGTCGGCGCGGACATTGCGCACCTCCTGCGCGGCGAAATTCGCGGCCGAGACGAAGCCGAAGGTCCAGTCGATGCCGAAGTAGTCGTTGTCGATCGTCTTGGGCAGGTGGACGACGGCGATCTGCTTCAGGCCGGCGACGTGCTGCGGCAGCAGGTACATGAAGTTGGCGGTCTTGAGCGTGTCGTCGCCGCCGATCGAGATCAGCGCGTCGCACCCCAGGTCCGCGAGCGCGCGGTGCGCCGCGACGAGCTTTCCGTTCTTCGCCGGGTCGGCCAGGTCCGCCATCGACTTGACGGCCTTGCCGGGGTTGGCGCGCGCCGTCTTCAGGATGATCGCGCCCTCGTTGCGGATGCCGGTTACTGCGTCCCGGGTCAGGCGCAGGTAGTGCTTCCCCTCGGCGAGGGGCTTCGCCGGATCGTAGCCCTCGAGATTGGAATAGCCTTCGATGAAGCCGACAACCTCGGCACCCGCATCGATGAACGCCAGCGCCGCCGCCGAGATGACGGCGTTCGCCGCCGGTGCGGGGCCACCGGAGAAGAGCATGCCGACCTTCTTGATCTGCCTTTGTGCTGCCATGGTGACACCTCCGCGTCTGGTGGCCGTCCGTTGCCGCTTGTTTTTCATTGTCCCCGATCCGGCCGGGCGAGCGCAAGGCTTGGACGAACGCCGGTTTGCGGACGCCGCTGCGACGGGCTATCCTCACCCCGTGAAGAAGATCACCGGCTACCCCGGCTGCATGGCCTGCGGCAAGGCCAACCCGCGCGGGTTGCAACTCGACCTGTACTTCGCCGACGGGAGGGTGGAGACGCGCTTTCGCATCCCGGAGCACGCGCAGGGCTTCCCCGGCGCGGCGCACGGCGGCATCATCTGCACCATCCTCGACGAGGTCATGGCCTGGGCCGCCATTGAGACCACCGGCCGCTTCTTCGTCACCGGCGAGATGAACGTGCGCTTTCTCTCGCCAGCTGTGCCGGGCGGAGACATCGTGGCGCGCGGCGAGATCGCCGAGGACAGACGCCGCTACCTGATCTGCCGGGGCGAGGTGCTGGACGCCGCGGGCAAGCCCCTGGCGAAGGCCGAGGGCAAATTCTTCCCCGTCACGCCCGTGACGCAGGCGGAAATGGAGGAGCGCTGGCGGCGGGAGGCGGCGGCGCTCGAGGGCACCGCGCCGTGACGGCAACCCCAGAGCGCTGGGACGTCGTGGTGATCGGCGCCGGCCCGGCGGGCCTCTTTGCGGCGCACGGCCTGGCCGGGCGCCTCTCGGTGCTCGTCCTCGACGAGAAACAGCGCAGCGGCGGGGCCGGCGCCCTCACCGACGGCAAGCTCAACCTCTCGCCGCACATCGGCCTCGACCTCGCCGAGCTCGGCATGTCCGAGGAGGAAGCGTGGCGCCGCATCCGTGCCGTGGACGAGGTCTTCCTGAGGCACGGCGCCGACGAGACGCTCTACGGCTCGGACCAGGATGGCATCCGCGGCTGGCTCGACCGGGTTTCCTGGGTCCGCAGCCGGAGCCGTCGGGGCGAGTGGGATATCACGCTCGTCCCGGCGCTCCAGCGGCACATGGGCACTGATCTCGCCCACCTGGTCGTGGACCGGCTCACCGACTCGATCCGCGGCGACGGGGCAGAATTCCGCCTGCGGACCCGGGTCGAAGGCCTGACGCACCGCGATGACGGCCTGTTCGAGGTTCGAACCACGGGGGGCGAGGTCCACGCGCGCTTCGTGGTGGCCGCCCCCGGTCGCTGGGGCGCCTCCTGGTTCCGCGAGACGGCCCGCGGCCTGGGCATCGTGCCGCGCTGGGGCGCCATCGACATCGGTTGCCGCGTCGAGGTGGCCGCCCCGGTCTACGCCGACATCACCCGGGTGCTCTACGACCCGAAGTTTCTCTTCGTCACGCCGAGCCACGCCGATCGCACGCGCACCTTCTGCACCAACCCCGGGGGGCGCGTGCGCATGGAGGCGCGCGACGGCCTGCGCCTGGTCAACGGCGACGCCCTCAAGGGCCGCAAGACCGCGAACACCAACTTCGCCATACTGAACACCGTCTCGATGACCGAGCCACTGCAGGACACCGCCGAGATGGGCCGCCAGGTCATGGCCTTCGCCAACTTCTGGGGCGGCGGCAACAGCCTCGTGGTCCAGCGCTGGGGGGACCTGCTGGCCGGGCGCCGCTCCAAGCGCGAGACTTTCTTCAGCCGCGAACTCGGCTACGACGCCATGGAGCCGACCCTGCCCCCCGGACCGGGCGTGACGCCGGGAGACATCTCGTTCGCCTACCCGGGACGGATCGTGGACAACCTGCGGGAGACCATCCTGCTGCTCTCGCGCGTCATCCCGGGGGTGGCACATCCCTCGACGACGATCTACGTCCCCGAGATCAAGTTCTACGACACCAAGTATGAGACAGACCGCAACCTCCAGACCACGCTGCCGGGGCTCTTCGTGGCCGGGGACGGGGTCGGCAAGTCCCGCGGCATCGTCGGCGCGGCGCTCAACGGCACCCTCGTCGCGGAGGGGATCCTGCAGGCGGCATCTGGCAGCGACGGCTGACCGGATGATGTCGAACCCGGCCGCAACCGACGGCAGGGCCCGTTGCCCCTGGTGCGGCAACGACCCTCTCTACCGGGCGTACCACGATGAGCAGTGGGGGGTCCCCGTCTCGGACGAGCGCACACTCTTCGAAATGCTCGTTCTGGAGGGCGCACAGGCGGGTTTGAGCTGGCTGACCATCCTGCGCAAGCGCGAGGGCTACCGCCGGGCATTTGACGGATTCGATCCCGAGAAGGTCGCCCGATACGACGCGCGGCGGATCGACAGGTTGCTCGCCGACCCCGGCATCGTGCGCAACCGCATGAAAGTCGAGTCGGCGGTTCGCAACGCACGGGGCGTCCTCGCCCTGCGCGGGACACAAGGAGGCTTCCCGATGTTTCTGTGGGCTTTCGTCGGGGGGACGCCGCGGCAGAACCGCTGGGGCTCGCTCGCCGAGATCCCCGCGCGCACCGCCGAGTCCGTCACGATGAGCAAGGAGCTTCGCGACCTCGGTTTCGGGTTCGTGGGGCCGACGGTCTGTTACGCCTTCATGCAGGCTGTCGGCATGGTCAACGACCACACGACGGACTGCTTCCGGCACGCCGGGATCATAAAACTCGGCCGCGCGTGGCGCTCCAAGCCATGAGAAAACCCGACAGCCTGGGCCAGTCCCGGACCAGCTACCGCCGCTCCGGCCCGCCGCCCGGACCGCGATCGTAATCGCGCCGTTCCATCCGCGCGGGCCAGTACTCCCGCTGCAGCGGGTGCCACGGCCCGCGCCGCTCGCGTCCCCAGTACCAGCTGTCGCCCCAGAAGTAATAGTAGAGGCTGCCGTAATAGTAGACACTCCGGTCGGGAACGATGACGACCGGCGGCAACGGCTGGACCACGGCCGGACTCGGAGGCGCGACGACGACCGGTGGGCCGAGCAGGTAGACGTCGGCCAGCGGTTCGATCGACACTCCGTACGGAGTCATGTGGGCGATGCAGCCTGAAAGAGCCAGCGCGGCCGCCACGGCGAGCAGTCGTTTCATGACGCACCTCCTGTTGTTGCCCTAAAGGTACATCCGATTGAGGAAAACTGCGACCGGTGTTACGGCGCCAGGGTCACCTGGGTGATTCCCGCACCGCCCTGCTCGAGCGGCGCGAACGCGAACTTCAGCACGCGACGGTCTTCGCCGAGCGCCTTGCGGACCGCCTCCTGCAACCTGCCGGTCCCCTTCCCGTGCAGGATCGAGACCTGGGCGATTCCATTGAGCACCGCTGCGTCGAGGAAGCGCTCGAGTTCGGCGATCGCCTCCTCGGCGCGCTGCCCGCGCAGGTCGAGCGTGGTCGTCGCGATCTCCGGTACGGTATAGGCGTAGCGCCCCTTCCCCGCCGTGCGCTCAACTCTCCCTGCGGCCGGCGCCGTTTCCCCCGCGCCGCGCGAGAGGTCCTTGAGCTGCACCGTGAAGCGCTTTTCCCCGACGATCACCGCCGCGGTCCCCTGCCCCTCCGACGCCTCGGCCACCGTTCCCCAGGCCTGCAGCAGCCTCACGAACACGCGCTCCCCGGCGGCGAGGTCGGTCGGCGCCGGCGGGGCGGCTTCCGGCAGGGCGAGGTGCGCGGCGGCGAGATCCCCCAGCTTCTTCGCGGCGGCCCTGACGTGACCGGCCGCCGCCGCGCTCTGCACCTCGCGCAACAGACGCAGATGCTCCCTGAGCTCGCGCTCCGCCTCGCGCAGCGCCGGACGCATCTCGCGCTGGAGCCTCTCCGTGCGCTCCGCCCACGATCGGCGCTGTGCCGCCACCGCGGCCTCCAGTTCCCGGCGCTCCGCGGCGATCGCCGCGCTCGCGGCGGCCGCCTCCCGGCGCTCGCGGGCCGCCGCGCCGCGTTCGTGCTCGAGCTGCTCCATCAGCCGGTCGAAGCGCTCCTCGCCGACGGTTCGCTGCTCGCGCGCCCGGGCGACCACCGCCGGGTCGAGACCGCAGCGCTCCGCGATCACGAAGGCCTGGCTGCGCCCCGGTATACCGGCGAGCAGCCGGTACGTCGGCCGCAGCGTGCGCTCGTCGAACTCCATCGCCGCGTTCATCGCCCCCGGCGTGGTTGCGGCGTACACCTTGACCGCGTTGTGATGCGTCGTCGCGACGGTCAGCGCGCCCAGGCGCTGCAACTCCTCGAGGACGGCGACACCGAGCGCCGCACCCTCCGACGGGTCGGTCCCGGCGCCCAGCTCGTCGAGCAGCACGAGCGTGGCCGGCCCGGCCTTTCCGAGAATGGACACGACGTTCTTCACGTGCCCGGAGAAGGTCGAGAGGTTCTGCTGGATCGACTGTTCGTCGCCGATGTCGGCGAGCACCTCGGCGAAGCAGCTCATTCCGGTGCCGCGTTCGGCCGGGACGTGCATCCCGCTTTGCGCCATCAGGCAGAGCAGCCCCGCGGTCTTGAGCACCACCGTCTTGCCGCCGGTGTTCGGCCCGGTGACGACCATCGTGCGCACCTGCCCTCCCGCCGCCAGCTCGATCGGCACCGCGCGCTCGCCGAGCTCGGCGAGCAGCAGCGGGTGGCGGGCGCCGACCAGCTCGAGACGACCGTCCTCCTCGAAGATCATCGGCTCCACCATCCCCGCGTCGTCGGCGTGGACCGCACGCGCCCAGATCCCCTCGAGCTCGGCCATCGCCGCCGTGGCCGTGCGCAGCTCGGCGCCGCGGCTGCGCACCAGGCCGGAGAGCGACCGCAGGATGCGCCGCGTTTCCTCGCGCTCGGCGAGATTCTGCTCGCGCAGGGCGTTGTTCATCTCGACAACCGCCTGCGGCTCGACGAAGAAGGTCTGCCCGCTGGCCGAGCGATCGTGGACGATGCCGGGTACCGCGCCGCGCCCGCCGGTCTTCACCGGGATGACGTAGCGATCCTCGCGCAGCGTGACGATAGGCTCCTGGATGGCCGCCGCGTGCGACGCATCCCCCATCAGCCGCTCCAGGGCGCTCACCACGTCGCGGCGGGTGCGACCGATCCCGCGCCGCAGCCGCAGCAACTCCTCGCTCGCGTCGTCGCGGACCTCGCCCTCCGGGGTCAGGCAGCGGCGGATCGCGCGCTCGACGTCGGCAAGGTCGGGGATTCCGCCGGCATGGTGCGCCAGGTCCAGGCACCCCGCGGCGCCCAGGACCGCGCGCGCGATGTTCTCGCAGGCGCCGGCGAACTCCGCAACCTGCACCAGGTGCGGCCCGTCTATCCAGGCGTTCTCGGCGAGCAGGCGATCCAGGTGCGGCCTGATGTCCCGTGAGCCGCCCCACGGCAACGAGCCGCTGCGCTCGCGAAGAGTGCGCATCTGGGTGGTTTCGCGCAGGAGGGTACGCACGCGGCCGAGGTCCGTCGAAGGTTCGGCCGCAGCGATCAGATCCGCCCCGAGTGAAGACGGCGCCCGCTCGCGCACGAGATCGACGACGCGGCGGAACTCAAGCACGGCGAGGGAATGCGGGTCCATGGTCATTGCAACCTCGGGACGCCGCGAGCTTCGCTCATCTTTAACGACTGAGCGCCACGGAGCTGCTCTTTGTCCCCCCGAAACGCTGCGGGCGGAGGGGTGGCGCGAAGGGGAGGTACCACCTAGCCCCTCTTGACGCGCTTGAAGCCGGAGGCCTCGATGATCTCCAGCGGCCCGTGCTTCTCGAGCGCGTCGAGCACCAGGTTGATGCCGACGTTGTCGCTGGCGATGTGCCCGGCGATCACCGCGTTGATGTGATTTTTCTCGGCTTCCTTGACGTGCTCCTCGGACAGGTGCATGCAGACCACCGTCCCGACGTCTGTGCGCGAGAGCTTCTCGAATGCCTCCTTCGAACCCTCGGTGCCGCCCGTCATGTCGACGAGCACCTTGCCGCTGCGGTTTTTTTCGGTGCCGCAGACGACCTTCGGGGGAATGCCGAGGCTCGCGGAGTGCCGGTACTCCGGTATCTCCATCAACATCTCGACCACCACGCCGACGGTTTCCGGCGGCCTGGCGTCAAAGAGCTTTTGCAGGTGCGAAACCACCTGATTGTCGCCCGGGGTGTGCACGCACATGAAGGGCAGGCCGAGCAGGCGCGCAGCGTCGACGGCGCGGGTGTGGTTCACCGGCAAGAGCCGGCGCGAGACCTCGCCAATGCGGGCGCCGAGCAGCGCCTCCGCCGTCGCGATCGGCACACCGACGGCATGCAGGATGTCGGCCTGCATCATCATCACGTCGCCGAGCTTCGCGAGTGCGCGTCCCTCGGGGTGGTGGGAGAACACCAGATCCAGGGGCCGCTTCTCCCTCAGACGGTCGGCGAGCACAAGCTCGCCGACCTCCATGTCGACGCCGACGAGGATCGCGCGGACCTCGGTCTCCGGCGCGCCGTTGAGGATCCGCGTGTCGGCGTAGGGGTTCGTCAACCGCTCGAGGTCGAAGAACTCGCGGTCCTTTTCCTTGAGCTCGTCGTACTCCTTTTTCGCCGCCGCGAGGTCTTTCTCGATGCGCTCGCTCCCACGCGGGTCGGCATCGCGCCCCGCCTGCACCGCGATGCGGTAGATCTCGTCCAGTCTCACGCTCCATCCTCCTCGTCACTTGTCGTTCGGACGTAAAATTCTTTGAGCCTAGGTGGCATGAGTTTACACCGGAAACGCTTTCTCGAGCTTCTCGTTACCGTGCTGCGGTGTGGCGGTGCCGTGCGGTCGCTCCGGTTCCCTCGCGCTCCGCCACGCGCCCGCCCGGCACCGCCGCACATCCCCGTTATCGCCAAGGCGAAGGGGTGGCGCGGAGGGGAGGTCTCCATCGCGCGGACCGCAGGGGGCACGATGGAAGTCCGCAGCGTCAGGACCCCGCAGCGCCCGTGAACGCTCGCAGCTCGACGAAGCAACTTGGCGGGCGCTTCCATGGGGGGGTACACCCCCCTCTGGCGCGGCTTCGCCGCTGTCACACCCCCTGTCGTGCAACGGCGCGGCGCAGGGGTGGCGAAGAGCCGCAGAGTTGGTGTGGGCTACGCGGAGAAGCGGGTGCGGATGAGCTTGTTGACTTCGGCGCCGTCGGCGCGGCCTGCGATGCGCGGCACGATCCACTTCATGATTTTGCCGATGTCCTTCATCGACGCTGCCCCGGTCTCGGCGATCGCCTCGGAGACCAGCGCCTCGAGCTCCGCGGCGGGCATGCCGGCCGGGAGAAAGCCCTCGAGCACCTTGATCTCGGCGGTTTCCTTGTCGACCAGGTCCTGGCGGCCGCCCTTCGTGAACATCTCGATGGACTCCTGGCGCTTCTTCACGCCCGAGCGCAGGATGTTGACGACCTCGTTGTCCTCGAGCGGACGACGCTTGTCGATCACGGCGTTCTTGATTTCGGATATGGAGAGCCGGATGGCCGCGACGGCCACCCGGTCCCCGGACTTCATCGCTTCCTTGAGCCCTGTCTCGAGCTGATCCCTGAGGCTCACGGACGTAAACTCCTACTTGCGCTTCTTCTTGCGGGCAGCCAACGCCTTCTTCTTGCGCCGGACGCTGGGCTTCTCGTAGTGCTCCCGGCGGCGGATTTCGGAGAGGACGCCGGACTTCTCGCAAATCTTCTTGAAACGACGCAGAGCACTCTCGAAGGATTCATTTTCCCGAACCCGGATACCAACCATCTAGTATGCTATCCCCCCCTTCACCGCAACGTAGTCTGCGAAATTTTTTTATTTTACCAGCTTGTGCCGACAAATGCAACTTGTTCTTGACTTCGGGGCGCGCTCAGCTGCCCCCTTGCGCCGTGCCAAGGCAACAATCAGGAAGCGTGACCCACCCCGCGTTATCAATCCGCCGGCCGGGCCGCGGGGAGCTGCTGAAAAAAACAGCTCCGACTGCCAGTGTGGCAAGCCGGTCCGGTCTGGTCGACCAGTACGAGCAGCGTGTCGGCGTCGCAGTCGGCGCGCACTTCGCGCACCCGCTGCAGACACCCGGAGGTCTCCCCCTTTTTCCAGAGCTTCTGACGCGAGCGGCTCCAGAAGACGGTGTACCCGTGCTTCAAGGTCAGCTCGAGCGACTCGCGGTTCATCCACGCGACCATCAGCACTTCGTGCGTCGTGGCTTCCTGGACCACCGCCGTGATGAGCCCATTCGCGTCGAACTTGAGCGGCGGGAGCGATCCCGGCGCGAATCCCGTGTGGTCGTGCCCGGTCATGAAAGCGTCTCCCTTGCTACCCGCGATTCCCGGGGATGGCGGGGACCGTGCGCCTCGACGTTATCTTGTCGCCGCAAAGCGCACCGCGGCGGCCAGATCGATCCGGCCATCATAGAGCGCCCGCCCGATGATCATCCCAGCAAGACCGTGAAGGGCGCAAAGCCGCTCCACATCCTCCATCCGCGAGACCCCGCCCGAGGCAATCAGCGGCGCCGGGGAGATCGCGAGCATCGCCGCCATCGCCTCGATGTTCGGCCCCTGCATCATACCGTCGCGGGCGATGTCCGTGTAGATGACGGCAGCCACGGGTAGGCCCGCGAGTGCGCGGACCAGGTCGGCCGCCTTCACGGTGGCGGTCTCGGTCCAGCCCTTGACCGCGACAAGGCCGTTGCGCGCATCGACACCCACCGCCACCTCCCCCCGGTACCCGTCGCAGAGTGCGGTAAGGACAGTCGGGTCGAGCGCGGCAGTGCCGAGGATTACCCGCCGGACGCCCAGGCCATGATAGAAATCCATGGTCTCACGCGTGCGGATGCCGCCGCCGAGCTGGGTCGGGACGCCGACCGAGCCCACGATCGCCTCGACGGCGTGCGCGTTCACCGGGGAGCCGCCGACGGCGCCGTCGAGATCGACGATGTGGATGCGCGAAGCCCCGGCGTCTTCCCAGCGCCGCGCGACCTCGGCGGGGTTGTCGGAGAAGACAGTCTCGTCCTCCATCCGGCCCTGCCGCAGCCGGACGCAGCGCCCCCCCTTGAGGTCGATGGCGGGGATGATTCCGACCATCACAGCACCCCTTTGGTGGAAAGCGGCCCCGAGATGCGCGGGTCGAGGGTCACCGCCTCGGCCAGGGCGCGCCCGAAGGCCTTGAAGAGCGCTTCAAGGATGTGGTGCTGATTGCTGCCGTACTGCAGCGAGAAGTGCACCGTCGCCTGGAGGTTCGTGACGAGCGCGCGGAAGAACTGTTCCGCAAGATCGACGTCGAACCCTCCCGCCTGCCCGGCCACTGGGGACACGTTGTAGACCAGGTACGGCCTGGTGACCAGGTCGATGTGCACGCTCGCGAGCGCCTCGTCCATGGGGACGCTGGCCTGGCCGTAGCGGCGAATTCCGGCGCGGTCCCCGAGAGCCTGGCGAAACGCCTCGCCGAGCGTGATGCCGACGTCCTCGACCGTGTGGTGCAGATCGATCTGGGTATCGCCGGCGGCCTCGATCTCGAGACCGATCAGGCCGTGCCGTGCCATCAGGGTCAGCATGTGATCGAAAAAAGGGATCGTCGTCCGCACCTGAATCGGACCACCCTCCAAACTCACCGCGACCGCCACCTTGGTCTCGCTGGTCTCACGCAGGATGCGCGCCGTCCTGGCCATCGATTCCCCTTCTGTGCCTACGGTAACCGTCCTGTACAGAAAACCTGCCGGAGCGTACTGCGGAACAGTACCGACGCTGCCATGGTAAGTCAAGATTATTCTTGACATAAGCACCTGTCGACGCTAGCATCATTTACTTTGAGGAACGGTATTGGACCGTTCGAGCACTAGGTTCGTGACGAGGGGAGCAATTCGATGTCCACCACCTATCAGCCGAAGAACAAGAAGCGTCAGCGGACCCACGGGTTCCTCGAGCGCATGAGCACGGTCGGCGGCCGCAAGGTGATCAACCGGCGGCGGCAGAAGGGCCGGAAGAAGCTCAGCGTCTAGCCCTTTCATGGGCGAGCTCGCGTTCCCCCGGGGCCTGCACCTGAAGAAGCCGTCGGAATTCCGCGCGGTCTTCGACCGGGGAGCGAAGCGGCACACCCGGGGGTTCCTTCTCTTCCGCGCGGCGAACAACCTCGAGCGCCCGCGGCTCGGAGTTTCCGTCAGCCGCAAGGTCGGAGGCGCCGTCGTGCGCAACCGCGTCAAGCGGCTGGTTCGCGAGGCGTTCCGCCTCAACTGGCGGGCGTGGGAGCTCGCCGGGTCGGATGTAGTCGTCATCGCCAAGCGCGGAGTCGACTCCTTGAGTTCCGATCAAGTCACGCAGGAGTTCGCCGGAGCGCTCCATTCCCGAGGCCGCCGATGAACATCGTCGCCAGGCTGGTCGTCGGCACCCTGACCCTCTACCGCCGACTGATCTCACCCTTGCTGCCACCCGCCTGCCGCTTCCAACCCTCCTGCTCCTGTTATGCCATCGAATCATTCAAGAAATATGGTGTCGGACGTGGGGCGCTCCTCACCCTTCGGCGGCTTGCGAAGTGCCATCCTTTCCATCCCGGCGGGTACGACCCGGTTCGTTGACCCCTCCGGTCGAGGTCTGAGCATGGATAAAAGAACTATTCTGGCCGTCGGCCTAATCATCCTGGTGATCGGTGCCTACAACCTCTTCATTATCCCGAAATTCGCGCCATCGCCGCCTCCGGTCGAGGAACAGACCGCCTCCTCTCCCGCGGCGCCCGACGCGCCGGCCGCCACGGTTCAGGCGATCCCGGCGCCCACCGCTGTGGCGCCCGCACCGGCCGACGCGCCGGCCCCGGTGCCGGTGCCGGAGGCATCGCCCGAGCGTGTCGAAATCGACCGCCCTCTCTGGTCAGCCGTTTTCTCGAACGTTGGCGGCGGGCTCGAAAGCTGGAAATTGAAGACCTACACGTATGCAAAAGGTCAGACAGACGCCACCGGGACAGCCATCGGCGGCACCCCTTTGGAGATCGTGCGGCCCGGGGCCCCTGCCCCACCGCTTTCATTCTCCTTCACCGACCCGGCCACGCAGGCGGCTTTCGCGGTGCCGATGGCGGTCACGAAAACGGCGGACGGCTTCACGCTGACGGGCGCCGACGGCCACGGTTTGCAGCTTACCCGCACCTACAGTTTCGCGGCTGACGGCTACCGCGCCGACATCCTCATCTCCATCGAGAACGCCGGGGACGCACCCCGATCCATCTCGTGGGAAATGGGCTTTGGCCCGGGCGTCGACCGGTATCTCCCTGAAAAAGACAAGACCGACGAGGGGATCAAGGTCTTGACGGCCGGCAGCCTGGACGACGTCAAGGTCAAGAAGGTCGGCGAGCGTAAGGATCTCGGCCAGGTTTCGTGGGCAGCCGTCGGCAACCGCTACTTCCTCGCGGCCCTTCTGCCCATGGAAGGGTCGCTCTCGGCTTTCGCGCGCCGGACCACCACGACCGGCGAGGAGGTCGGCCTGCGCTCCGAGGTCGCTTCACTCGGACCGCGCCAGGCCGTGTCCTACCGCATCGCCACCTACCTCGGGCCGAAAGACCGTGGACTCCTCGCCTCGGTCGGCAAAGAGCTGGAGCGAGGCGTCGACTACGGCTGGTTCTGGTGGCTCGCGCTCCCCTTCCTCCGGATCCTCCAGTTCTGCTTCAGCTTCCTGCGCAGCTGGGGACTCGCAATCGTGGCGTTGACGCTGCTGGTCAAGGCCGCGCTCTTCCCGGTCAGCTTCAAGATGTTCCGCTCGATGAAGAAGATGCAGGAACTCCAGCCGAAGATGGCGTCGCTCAAGGCGAAATTCAAGAACGACAACCAGGGCCTGCAGCAGGCGACCATGGCGCTCTACCGCGAGCACAAAGTCAACCCGATGGCCGGCTGCCTGCCGATGTTCGTGCAGATCCCGGTCTTCTTCGCGCTTTACAAGGTCCTCTACAACGCCATCGAGCTGCGCGGCGCGGGATTCCTTTACATTCCTGACCTCTCGCTCAAGGACCCCTACTACATCACGCCGATCCTGATGGGCGTGACGATGCTCATCCAGCAGCGGATGACGCCCACGGTCGGCGATCCGATGCAGGCGAAGATGATGATGTTCATGCCCGTGATCATGACCGCGATGTTCATCAACTTCTCATCCGGGTTGGTGCTCTACTTCCTGTTCTCGAACATCATGTCGATCGGCGAGCAGAAGCTCTTCCGCGTGATCGGGGCCCGCGGGCAAGTCACGGCAGCCACCGCGGACGACTCCGGTGCCAGGCCCGGCAAGAAGAAGCGGTCGCCCAAGACCGAGCAGGGATAACCATACGGCTCACTGGTGAGCAGGCAGGGTCGGCAGCGCAGCCTGCCTCCCCGGATTGGCGCGACGGATCTTGCTGCCGTGGAGCACGCGCTGGGGGGAGGGGTGGCGCGGAGGAGAGGTCTCAGGCGGCGGACCGCAGGGAGCACGCTGGAGGTCCGCAGCGTCAGAACCCCGCAGCCCGCAGGAGAACGACACGCTCTGCAAAAATGAAGTTCACTCCTCTCCGCAAGAGCGCCACATGAAGCACGCCGACGACGACACCATTGCCGCAGTGGCTACGGGGGCCGGCGGCGGCATCGGCATCGTCCGCATCAGCGGGCCCGAGGCGCTTGCCGTCGCCTCACGGATCTACCGCGACAGGGCCGGACGTCTGCTCGAAGACGCTGTTCCTTTTCTCCTTGTTCTCGGCACCATCACGGATCCCGCGTCCGCCGAACCGATCGACGAAGTCCTCGCGGTACGCATGCCGGCAGGGCGCTCCTATACCGGCGAGCCGACCGTCGAAATCCAGGCCCACGGCGGGCGGCTGGTCCTTGAATCCGTCCTGCAGGCGACCCTGAGGGCGGGGGCGCGTCACGCATCGCCGGGGGAGTTCACCAAACGCGCCTTCCTCTCGGGCCGGCTCGATCTCACCCAGGCGGAGGCCGTGGCAGAGCTTATTGGTGCCGAGAGTGCCGAAGCACGACGCGGCGCCCTGCATCAGCTTCATGGCGCACTGGCCGGGACAATACAGCTGTTGCGCGACCGCCTCCTCGATCTCGTCGCGCACGTGGAAGCCGCGATCGATTTCGACGAGGAGGAACCTCACGCGGGGAACCTCCGTGCAGCGCCGATCGTCTCACTCGCCGGGGAGATCCGGAAGCTCGCATCGCGGCCCACCGATCCGTCCCGTGCACCCAATGTGGTCCGTGTGGCGTTCGCCGGCCGCACCAACTCTGGTAAATCCAGTATATTCAATATGTTACTGCGCTCAGACCGTTCGATAGTGTCTCCCCGCCCAGGCACGACCAGAGATTACATCGAGGAGTCGTTGGTGTTCGACGGAGCATCGGTTGCCCTGGTCGATACTGCCGGCGTGCGTGCCACCGACGATGAGGTGGAAGCGGAAGGTGTCCGAAGGAGCATCCAGAAGATACGCGAGGCGGACATTGTCGTCGTGGTTTTTGACGGCTCCGAGCCGAATCACCCGGAGGACCGGATGCTCTTTGAGACGGCGTCCGATCGCGCACCGCTTGTCGTCATCAGCAAAGCCGACCTGCCGCGGCGCTTCAAGCCCAGCGAAATGCCGCCTGGGGCGGCCGCACTTCCCGTGTTCACCCTTTCTACCGTCACCGGAGAAGGCTTTCCCTCATTCACTGCAGCCCTCGCATCCGGTTGCGGCAAGTTTGTCCAAGCTGCCGGCCCGCCGGTGGCGACGCCGAATGTCCGGCACCGGGACGCCCTTGAGAGATCTGCTTGCCATCTCGACGCAGCTGCCGAACGCTGCTCTGCAGGCGACGGAGTGCTCGACCTCACGGCAGTGGAGCTTCACGCGGCGTTGGCAGCGCTGGGGGAGATCACCGGCGACACCGCGAGCGACGAGGTTCTCGAGCGCATTTTCAGCCGGTTCTGCGTCGGCAAATAGGGGAGCGCGATGGACGAGAAACTGCTCGAACTGCTCAGAGCAGGAGCCTCGGAACTGGACGTTGCGCTTGACGATGCCGCCGTGGGACGGTTCTCCACCTATCTGTCGCTCCTTCAGGCATGGGGGAGGAAAATCAACCTCACCACCAGGCTGGAAGCAAAAGAAATCGTCATCTATCATTTTCTCGACTCCCTTGCCGGGGTCCGTCTCATCTCGCGGTCGCCCGGCAGTCAGGTGGTCGATCTCGGCTCAGGCGCAGGCCTGCCGGCGTTGCCACTGAAGTTCGCACTCTCGGGCCTCCGGTTGACGCTCATCGAAAGCGTTCGGAAGAAAGTCGCTTTCTGCCAGGAGGTCATCCGCGCAACCGGCATCTCCGACACTGTGGCGGCGTGGGGCAGGGGAGAGGATCTCTGCGCTCGGGACGAACACCGTCAGGCCTACGATTTGGCTGTCAGCCGGGCCCTGGGGCCGTCAGCCGAAGTGGCGGCGCTTGCGTTCCCGTTTCTCGCACCCGGAGGCCGAGTCCTTCTCTACAAGGGAGAACCCGAACTGGAGGAACTGCGGGCGCTGGACATCTTCTGTGCGGATAAAAAGGCTGACTGGAAACTGCACCCGGTCGCGGTGCCTCATCTGCATGCCGCTCGCTCCCTCGTGGTCGTCACTTTCCCGTAAGCTCTGATCGTACTGCTTTTGCCGCTCCAGGTTTTGGGCAATGCCTCCAGCAACTTGCCGGCGTGTGAGGCAGCGGGGGCTTTTCTTCGGTCGTGCGTCTGCGCTGCTTGCCTTTCACGGCGCCCGGGGCTCGCGGTCTCGTAGCTCGCCCGCGGCTCACACAGCGAGCCTGCGTCCCTGCGGGACCGCCTGGGTCACCGTGCCGGGCTGAACAGCGGCTCCGCGCATCTTCCCCAAGAAATGCCCAAACTGCCCCACCTATTTCACGTCAACAGCGGAGGGGTGGCGCGAAAGGGAGGGCTCCAGCGCGCGGAGCCAAGCGACAGCGATGTTCCACGTGGAACATTTATCCACGGGAGTGATCAAGCCGATGTTCCACGTGAAACATATCCCCACAACCCATTGCCGGATCTCCCCTTTCATCGCCCAATGGTCTGTGCTAGCATGCTGCGGATTCTGACAAGGGAGCCGGTGCCGCTCGCACTCGGGAAAGGCAACGCATGGGACGAATCATAGCCATCGCCAATCAGAAAGGCGGGGTTGGCAAGACCACCACGGCCGTCAATCTCGCTGCGGCCCTTGGCGTTGCCGAGAGACGAACCCTCCTCATCGATATTGACCCGCAGGGTAACGCCACGAGCGGAATGGGAATCAGCAAGCATGAGGTTCCCCTCAGCATCTATCATGTCCTGCTCGGAGAAAAAACTCTGGCCGAAGTGGTTCTACCGACAGCGATACCCTCGCTTTCCGTGGCCCCATCGAACATCCATCTCATCGGCGCCGAACTGGAGCTCGTGAATCTTCCCGAACGCGAAACCAGACTCCGGGATGCCGTCGCTCCCAGCATCGATGCCTACGATTACATCATCATCGACTGTCCTCCGTCCCTTGGGTTGTTGACCGTCAATGCCTTGACATCGGCTGGAAGCGTCTTGATACCGCTGCAGTGCGAATACTATGCTCTCGAGGGACTCAGCGAGCTGCTCAACACCATCGGACTCATCCGGGGAAGCCTCAACGAGCGACTCGCGATCGAGGGAATTCTGCTGACGATGTATACACCGCGGATGAACCTTTCCAAGCAGGTCGAAGACGAGATTCGCGAGCATTTCCCGGCCGAGGTGTGTCGCACGATCATTCCCCGCAATGTCCGGATCGGCGAGGCACCGAGTTTCGGGCAGCCCGTGATCCTCTACGACGTGCGCTCGAAGGGCGCCGAGTCCTATTTGCAGCTTGCCGAGGAGATCATTGCCCATGACGAGAAAAGTGCTGGGACGGGGGCTGGGGGCCCTCATTCCCCAGAGAGCGCCTGATCAGTCGCCCCCCCCGGCGACGGCCGCCCACCAGGCTGGCCTGCTCCAGCTCGACATCGGGAAAATCGTCCCAAACCCGCATCAGCCCCGCAAGGAGTTTGCGGCTGACAAACTCGACGAGCTTTCCGCTTCCATAACAGCCCGAGGATTGATTCAACCGGTCATCGTCCGACCGCTTGGGGAAGGCCGCTTTGAACTCATCGCCGGAGAGCGGCGCTGGAGAGCTGCGGGGCAGGCCGGACTCACCAGAATCCCGGCGGTGGTCCGCCACGCCGAGTCCGCAGAAGCCATTGAGCTGGCGCTCATCGAAAATATTCAGCGCCAGGATCTGAACCCGATCGAGACCGCCCAGGCATATCGGCATCTTGCCGAAACCTTCGACCTCTCCCACGAGGAAATCGCGGCCAAGGTCGGCAAGGACCGATCATCGGTCACGAATCTTCTGCGTCTGCTCGGCCTGCCCGAGGATATTCAGGGCGATTTGGCGTCAGGGGCTTTGAGCATGGGGCACGCGCGGGCAATTCTCGGTATCCCGGGTCGCGAGAGCCAGCTGGCTGCCCGCGCCACCGTGCTCGCCAAAGGGCTCTCGGTGCGCGAGACCGAGCTCCTGGTAAAGCGGCTTGGCAAGGCGAAAAAAGACCAGACACGGAAAGAAATTATAAAAGATATATATATCAATGAGTTAGAGAATGCGATGCGCAACGCACTCGGCACCAAGGTGAGTATCCGGCACCATGGCAAGGGCGGCGTCATCGAACTGCACTATTTTTCGGTCGAGGAACTCGATCGCCTGGTCAACCACCTTCGATAACAAAAGGAGTCGCGATGACACTCTCGGCGCGGTTGTTCGGGGAGGAAGAACGATCCGTGAAAAGAGAACGGCTGCCTACCGCCACCAACGGGAGCAACCTCAACGCATTTCTCGGTGAAGGAACCAGTTTCAAGGGGACCCTGACATTCGAAGGCACCGTCAGGATCGACGGCCGACTGGAGGGGGAAATCTTTACCAAGGACACCCTCGTCATCGGCGAGGGAGCGCAGGTGAGCGCGTCGATTCATGCCGGCGTCGTGGTGATCAGCGGTACCGTGCACGGCAACATAACCGCCGAGCGTAAAATTGACATTCACGCGAGCGGACGACTCTTCGGGAACATCAGCACGCCGTCGCTCGTCATCGAGGAGGGTGTCGTCTTCGAGGGCAACTGTACCATGGGCCGTGGTGCCGACCAGAGCGCCGAGCAGGCCGTGCAGGCACACGCCGACGAGCGAGAGCGACTTTTCCCCCGGTAATTCAAGGGCAGAATACTTACTTGACAAGAATCACCTAGATTAGGGTAATATTCTTCTGCTTTACCGGTTTCGTCGGCAACAGCGGGGAGAGGGCCCATGCTCGACATTAACTGGACGTTTCTTACACAGCTCGGTTTTTTCCTCGCCTTCATGGCGATCGTCAACCTGTTCCTCTTCCGCCCGATGCGCGCGTACCTGGCGCGCCGACAGCGGACCATCGACAATCTCAAGGCCACGGCTGGCAGCTCCGAAGCCGCCATCTCCGAACTGACTGCCTCGTACTCCCGGCGCATCGCGGAGGAGAGGGAACAGATGCTCGAATGCCGCACCTCCGCCCGCAAGGACGGCCTCGGCAAGCAGCGGGCCATCCTCGAGGAGGCCAAGCGTCAGGCGATACTTGTGGTGGATGCCGCGGAGGACGATCTGAAAAAAGAAGTAACCGCCGCCCGCACCCATCTCGAGCGCGAGACCCGGGTGCTCGCCACCGCGATCGCCGCCAAAGTGCTCGGGAGGGCATCCTGATGCGCCGTCTTCTGCGCTTTGCCGCCGCGCTCGCCCCCGCCGCGCTCCTGTGCGCCGGCGTCGCCTTTGCCTCGGAAGGCGGCGGGCACGAAGCGATGCCGCTGGACAAGATTCTCTGGGAGATGGGGATCAAGGTCCTCGACGTGGCCATCATCGCCTTCTTCGGATTCAAGTTCCTTTCCAAGCCCATCGCGCAGGCCATGGCCAACCGCAGCGAGGCCGTGCGCGCGGCGGTTGAGGAGGCCACGGCCGGCCGGCGCGACGCCGAGGCCCGCCTGCGCGATATCCAGGAGAAGAACGCCCGCCTCGAGGCCGAGATACAGCAGCTGGTCGACCAGACCGCCATAGACATCGAGCGGGAACAGACGATCCTCCGCGAGGAGGCTCAGGCGGCGGCGGGGCGCATCGAGCAGCACGCTCGCGAGACCATCCGCCAGGAGATCGCCAAGGCCCGCGCCGAGCTGCACCGCGAAGCGGCAGATCTGGCCGTGCGGCTCGCCGAGGAGCACGTGCGCTCCACCATGACGGCCGAGGATCAGCTCCGTCTCGCCGGCGATTACCTCAAGGAGATGGAGGCTGCGCGATGATCGCCCGCACCATCGGACGCCGCTACGCCAAAGCCCTGATGGCCGTGACTACAGACCGCCGTGAAAGCCCCGACGACCTTCTCGCCGAGCTCGATGCGGCCGAGGGGGCCCTGGCCGGCAATCCGCGTTTCGGCGAGCTCATGGCCAACCCGAAGGTTCTCCTCGCCGATCGTCAGGCTTCCCTCGGCCGCTTCCTCGACGCGTTGCAGCCCCGCCCGCTGGCGCGCCACTTTTTCAGGATGCTCCTGTCGAAGGGACGCCTCGGGGCGCTTCCCGAGATCGTCGATGAATTCCGTACGCTGGCCGACAACCAGGCCGGTGTCCTGCGGGCCGCGGTGACCTCGGCCGCTCCGCTCGCCTTTGCCGACGCCGAGCGCCTGCGCTCCATCCTCGGCGCCCGCTTCGGCAAGACCGTCGTTATTACCAGCGCCGTCGACCCCGGGCTTATCGGGGGTCTGGTCGTGCGGATCGGCAGCCTCTCGTTCGACGGGAGCATCCGCTCGCAACTGTCCGCCATTCACCGTCAACTCCTGGAAGAGGTGACCTTTTCATGAAGATCAAGCCGGAAGAGATCAGCCAGGTTCTGCGCACCGAGATCGAGGCCTTCGAGAAGACCGTCGCGGTCGAGGAGACCGGAACGGTCCTCTCCGTCGGTGACGGCATCGCCCGGGTCTACGGCTGCGAGAAGGTCATGTACGGCGAGCTCCTCGAGTTCCCCGGCGAAATCTTCGGGCTGGCGATGAATCTCGAGGAGCACAGCGTCGGCGTCGTGCTCCTCGGCGACGACCGCTCGATCAAGGAGGGCGACGAGGTCCGGCGCACCAAGCGCATCATGGAGGTGCCGGTCGGCGAGGCGATGGTCGGGCGCGTCGTGAACGCGCTGGGCCAGCCGATCGACGGCAAAGGCCCGATCGCGGCCACGGAGTTCCGCCCGGTCGAGCGTCTCGCGCCGGGCGTCATCGACCGCGCCCCCGTCAAGGAGCCGCTGCAGACCGGCATCAAGGCCATCGACGGCATGATCCCGATCGGCCGCGGCCAGCGCGAGCTGATCATCGGTGATCGCCAGACCGGCAAGACCGCGATCGCACTCGACACGATCCTCAACCAGAAGGGCGGCGACGTGATCTGCATCTACGTCGCCATCGGCCAGAAGGCCTCCACGGTCGCCGGCGTCGTCAAGACGCTCGAGGACTACGGCGCGATGGAGTACTCGATCGTCGTCGCCGCCAACGCCTCGGACCCGGCGCCGCTGCAGTATATCGCACCCTATTCCGGCTGCGCGATGGGCGAATACTTCCGCGACACCAAGCGCCACGCGCTGATCGTGTACGACGACCTCTCCAAGCAGGCCGCGGCGTACCGCCAGCTCTCGCTGCTGCTGCGCCGCCCCCCGGGACGCGAAGCCTACCCCGGCGACGTCTTCTACCTGCACTCGCGCCTGCTCGAGCGCGCCTCGAAAGTCAACCAGCAGCTCGGCGGCGGCTCGCTGACGGCGCTGCCGATCATCGAGACCCAGGCCGGCGACGTCTCGGCCTACATCCCGACCAACGTCATCTCGATCACCGACGGGCAGATCTTCCTGGAGGCCAACCTCTTCTACTCCGGTATCAAGCCAGCCATCAACGTCGGCATCTCGGTCTCGCGTGTCGGCGGCAGCGCCCAGATCAAGGGCATGAAGAAAGTCGCCGGGCGCCTGCGCCTCGACCTGGCGCAGTACCGCGAGATGGCCGCCTTCGCGCAGTTCGGCTCCGAGCTCGACGCCGCGACCCAGGGCCAGCTCAACCGCGGCCAGCGCATGGTCGAGGCCCTCAAGCAGGACCAGTACATGCCGCTGCCGGTCGAGCGCCAGATCATCTCCATCTTCGCCGGCACCAACGGCTACTTCGACACGCTCCCGGTGAACAAGGTGCGCGAGTTCGAGAAGGCGCTGCTCGAACACATCGACTCGGCCGCGCCGGAGATCTATCGGGACATCCGGGAGAAGAAGGAATTGCTCCCCGACGCCGAGAAGAAGCTGCGCGGCATCATCGAGGCCTTCAAGGGGGC
>CAZEOK010000026.1:0-32234 GCA_964513745.1 uncultured bacterium | reverse complement strand
GCGGCTGGAGCGCGCACTGGCCGGTTCGGGGCGGCACCGGGAAGGAGAGTGTTGCGAGGCCCGGCGATTCGTGTGGGCTGCTCCGGACTTCGCGGCCGGGGCGCTCGAGCACCTCGCCCACGGTGTGCGTGCCGAAGGGCTCTGCCGCGCCGGACATCCAGCCCTCGATCTCGGCCTGGGGGACCGCGACGCCCTTCCAGCAGAAGTTGAAATACACGCGCTTGTCGCCGAGCAGGGTCTCCAGCTCGATCGCCGCGACGCCGCTGGAGCGCCGGATCCCCAACGCGAGGAACTCCAGCAGAAAGAGCAGCGCATGCACATCGGCCTTCACCCACAGCGGGTCGCCGATCATGGTCAACCGGATGCCCTGCCCCTCGAGCCGCTGGGCCACGCAGGCGACGAGATCCTCGACGAAGACGTCGCGTGCAAGATACCGCGGCGACTCCATCTGCTCGACCTCGCGGGCCAGGACCTCGAACTGTGCGATGAGGCGGCGGGCATCGTGCGCGATCGTGCGCTCCAGCTCGGCACGGCAAGCCGCGTCAAGATCGGGAAGCATCTCGAGGCTGTCCGCGCTCAGGCCGAGACCGGTCAGCGGTGCGCGCATGCTCTTGACGGTGGCGCGCAACAGGCTCTCCCGGCGCCCGAGCGCGTCGGCCTCGCTGCTGATGTCCTCACAGGTAAGCACGAACGACCAGGGCAGCCCCGGCAGGTCCGGGAGCAAGCGCATGCGGCAGCTGAGGATGCCGCCCTGCAAGGTGGCGCAGACGAATGCGACGCCGCTGTCGGTTTCGCCCGGCTCCTGATGACGCACCCGCCGCTGGCGCAGGATCTGGAGGGAATCCTCGATGGGAGCCGCCGCAACCAGCAGGTGCAGCGAACGGCCGATCCCCAGTGCCGGGCTGTCGCGGAACACCCCGCGCGCTGCGGGGTTGTAGAACACGATGCGCGCCCTGTCGTCGCAGACGAGGATGCCCTCCTGGAGAGAGGTCAGGATCGTCTCGAGGCGGGCTTGACGATTCTCCGGATCGCTTGCGCTCGCCGCCGCGGCCGCGTCGATCGCGCGCTTCGACCTCGCGAGCCCGGCGCCAAGGTCGTGGATCGCCTTCGGGATATCGCCAAGCAGGTGGTGTCGCGGCAGCTCTATCGTGTGCCCGGGATGAACGCCGACGATCCGGGTCTCCCGGCCGAGCATCTCCAGAGGCAGGAACACGAGCCGCCGGAGCGCGGCGACGACGACGGCAAGAATCAGGCAGGTCAGGCCCGCGGCCGCGCCGATGGCCTGGTGAACCCGCGCGCGATTTGCGGGATCGTCCGTCCCCGACACCAGGAGCAGGTCCGTGCCGGCGAAGAGCGCCACGCACAGGAGCGCTCCTCCTCCCAGGAGGCACCACGGGTGCGGTCGTCCAGCCACCACGGAACCCTCCGCTCAGGTCCCCGCCGTCAAGCCTCCGACTTCGAGGCCAGCATCTCCTTGACCTTTCGGACGACCTCCCTGGTCGAGAAGGGCTTGGTGATGTACTGGTCCGCCCCCAGGGCCAGCCCCTTTTCCCGCTCCACCTCGCGGCCCTTCGCGGTCAACATGACGATGGCGATGTCCTTCAGCGAAGCGTCTGAGCGTATGCGCTGGCACACCTCGTACCCGTCCATCCTCGGCATCATCACGTCGAGAAGGATCAGGTCGGGCCGGAATGTCCCGGCTGCTTCGACCGCCTTTTCGCCGTCGCCCACCGTCCGGATCTCGTAGCCCTCCCGCTTCATGAGCATTTCGAGCGCGAGCACGATGTTGGGCTCGTCGTCAACGATGAGAATCCGAGGCATCGCCGAGGCCCTCCCAGTGAGTGAACTACCCCTTTTTATTAATCTATCATAAACTCCGACAAAGAGCTGACGGCGGGGGGGGGCGGGCGATGCCGGGCGCGAGGGCGAGAACCTTTTTGAAGCGGCACCCCCCCTTCTCGCTGCTGGATGACCAGGCGCTCGAGGTCCTCATCGGATTTCTCAGGATGCAGGTCTACCCGGCCGGCGTTCACATCCTGCGCCAGGGCGCCCCTTCCTGCCGCACCCTGCACATCATCAGGGAGGGCACCGTGCGGATCTATGCCCTCTCCCCGACGGGGCAGGAGCAGGTGCTCGACTTCCGCAGCGCTGGCGAGACGTTCGGCTTCCTCTCCCGCGGCGAGGACGAGCGGATCGACGCGTCGGTTCAGGCCATGAGTGACACCGTCTGCTATGTGGTCGACGGCGCTGCCGCGCTGGCCTTCATCGACGACCACCCGGTGCTCCAGGAGTATCTGCTTCCCGCCTACTTCCCGAAACGCGAGAGGGGGCTCGCCGCTGCACCAGCCGCGCAAGACCCGCTGCACGAGGGGTCCGAGAAAGTTCTCTTCACGACTCCCATTGAGCACCTCGCCGGCCGCGAGGTGCTGGTGGTCCGCGCCGCGACCCCCGTCCTTGAGGCGGCACAGGTGATGGCGGCACACCGCGTGGGGGCGCTGGTGGTCGTGGACGACGCCGGCAGGCCAATCGGCATCGTGACGACGACGGACTTGCGCGACCGGGTGCTCGTGGCGCGGAGGGGCCTGTCCGCCCCGGTCGGGGAGATCATGAGTGCACCGCTGCTCACCATGGAATCCGGTGATTTCTGCTTCGAGGCCCTCTTGAAGATGATGAGCCACGATGTCCACCATCTGCCGGTGATGCACGGCGGCAGGATGGTCGGCATCGTCAGCAATCACGATTTCCTGGTCCTGCAGGGCACCTCGCCGCTCGTCATTGCCAGGGAGATCGAGGGCCAGGCCACGGTTGAGGGTCTCGCGGCCTCGTCGCTGAGGATCAAGGGCCTCGTGTCGCTGCTCCTGCGCGAGGGGGCCGGGGCCGGCAGCATCCTGCGCGTCATCTCGGCGGTGAACGACCGCCTCGAGCACCGCGTTCTGGATCTCGCCCTGAAGACGCTGGGCCCGCCCCCGCTGCCCTTCTGCTGGATTGTTTATGGCAGCGCGGGCCGCAAGGAGCAGACCTTCAAGACCGATCAGGACAACGCGATCGTCTACGCCAACCCCGACGGCGACGAAGCGTCCCGCGCGGCAGAGGAGTACTTCGGCCGGTTCGCCGAGTTCGTCGTGGACGCCTTCCTGCGCTGCGGGTTTGCCCGCTGCCAAGGAGATTTCATGGCCACCAATCCCCTGTGGCGGCGGCCGCTGGCGGTCTGGAAGCGGCGCTTCAGCAGCTGGATCAAGGCGCCGGTCGACGCGGCCCTCTCCAAGGCCGTGAACCTGTTCGATTTCCGCGGCTTACACGGCGATCTGCGCCTCGCTGCGGAGCTCAAGACACACCTGCAGCAAGAGCTCAGGGGCCGGGGGTTCTTTCTCAAGGCGGTCGCGGATCTGACCATCGATTACCGCCCGCCCCTCGGCATCTTCGGTACGCTCCACGTCGAGAGAGACGGCGATCACGCGCATCAGATCGACATCAAGAAGCACTGCCTCATCCCGCTGGTCAACATCGTCAGACTCTTCAGTCTCGAGAGCGGCATTGCCGAGACGTCGACGATCGAGAGGCTCGCCGCCCTCAAGACCGTGCACCCGATCGCGACGACGGCGGGAGGTGATATCGCGCACGCGTTCGAGTTCATCACCCTGCTCAGGATACGGCACCAGCACGAACAGATCGCGATGGACATCGAACCGGACAACTTCATCGACCCGCAGCGTTTGAGCTCCCTCGATCTGAACAATCTCAAGGGCGTTTGCCGCCTGATCGTGCAGCTCATCGAGGAGATCAGGGGAAGATACGGCGCCGGCACGAGGGCTTGAGCTTAGCCCTCGACGCAAACGATGTCGTACTGCGCGCCCGTCAGGCAGCGCCCGCCCCCCGGCGTGACCTCGAAGGTGTTCTCGACGCCCACCATCCCGACGCCCGGTATGCCGATCTTCGGCTCGAGTGCGAGCAGCATCCCCTCCTCGAGCGGCGCGTCGAAGCCCTTCGCCAGGACGGGGTACTCGTCAATGGCCAGACCAATGCCGTGCCCGACGAACCGGACCTTGTTGCCGCCGAGCGCCATGAACCCTTCGGACCAGCCGGCCCGCTCGGCCCAGGAGAAACAGTGCTCGGCCAGCTGCGACGGGACGCTCCCGGGGCACAGCTGGCCGGCAAGCCACGTCTGGACCTCGACGCAGAACCCATGCGCCGCCGCCGCCCGCGGCGGGATCGCCGCGCGCGGTCCGGAGAAGTAGACCTGCGTCTTGTCGGTGTGGTAGCCGGAGCGGACGAAGCCGATGTCGCAGATCAGCGGCTCGCCGCGTTCCCAGCGCCGCGACGATCCCATGTGCGGCGTCGCCGGGTGTTCCCCGCGCAGCCCCACCGGCCCGTTGAAGACGCTCGGGTAGTTGCCGCTCTCCCCCGCCGAGACGTGCCCGAGGAACACCTCCTCGCCGTAGTTCTCCATCCGCAGCAGGCCCTGGTGCCCGGCGGCGAAGAGGACTTCCCAGGCGACGTGCGCGATCTCCCGCTCGGTCATGCCGGGGACGATCCGCGCCGGGAGCTGCTCGCGCAGGCAGCGGTCGTGGTCGGCTCCCGCCGAGCGCAGGATCGCCAGCTCCCAGGGCGATTTGACCGCGCGGGCCAGGCTCAGGGCCCGGTCGCCGGGAACGAGCCTTGCCGGCGCGAGATGCTCGGCCAGCGCGCGCCCGAGCGCCCAGGTGATGCCGCCCATCTCGGCCGCAGCGGTGTCGCCCAGCGGCGACCCGGCGCCCGCGAGCAGCCCGGGCAGGTCGCGGAACGAGCGGAAAGGCTGAATGCGCTCCAGCGGGGACTCCAGCCGCGCCCGCTCGATCCCCCGGCGGCAGAGCAGGACCGGATCGCCCTCGATCGGCAGCCAGAACACCCCGGCGCCGTAGGTCCCGGTGAGGTAATAAATGTTCAACCGCGAGAAGACGAGCAGACCGCCGGCCTCCGGGGCGACACCGGCCAGAGCCCAGCGGCAGCGCTCGTGCCGGCGCTCCAGCTCCTCGCGGGGAACCAGGTCTTCCTGTGACGTCATCGCAGCCCTCCGTGGTCGCCTGGAGTGTAGCCAAAATCCCCAACGCTGACAAAGCCTGCCCCACGCCGCCGGCTGGGAATGCCCGCCGGCCCGTTCGTCACGAGGTGGGGCAAGGAGCCTCGCGTTCAGCACACCAGCGTGCGGTTCAATTATACTGGGCGGGTGTTTTCGTGGCCCGCTCCCCTGCGGGCCGTCACGGCAGCAACCCGAGTCGGAGGGCGTGCACATGGCGATGAAGACGAAGGAGATCCAGGAGAACCTCGTGAAGACCCTGCGTCGCTGGCAGGGCATCGAACGCGCGTCGATCGCGTCCACGGGGGCGGTGATCGGCAAGACGACGAGCCCGCTGATCCAGCTCGTCATGGAGATCATCCAGAACGACTCGCAGCTGCACCACCGCGTCCAGCAGTTCATCGTCGACAGCATCGACACCGCGCCGGTGCCGATCTCGCCCGAGGACATGCGGGAGATCTCCGCGCTGATCGACGCCCACCTGAAGCTCGAGGAGGAGATGGTCGGCGCAGTCAACGCCGCGATCGCGCAGGTCAAGGGCAAGAAGATGGGCGTTCAGGAGTACCTGCTGAACTTTCTCGTCGAGGACGAGAAGAAGCACGCCGGCCTCCTGACCTCTCTGGCCGCGATCAAGAGCGGGCTCTACAAGGTTTCGTGAGCGGCTTCCCGAAGCTCTGTGCCGCGGCGCATTTGCTCCCCGCCGAACCCGGAGCGGCTCCCGGCGATGCGGATCTCGTGCGCCTGATCTGCAGCGACTGTCCCTTCTACAAGCCGGGGGAGGACGAGGAGCTCGAGTGCGGCGCCTTCATGCTGCTGCGGCACCTGCTGCGAAAGAAGGTCGTCACGGTGCAGACAATCCTCGACGCGGTGCGCGAAGGGGATGACGGATAACCTGGGGGCGAGCGCGTTTCTCGCGCTCGCCTCCCACTGCGCCCTCAAGCGCCTCGAGACGCCCGCGCTCTACGACATCCGCGCCGACACGCTCTACGAGCTCGACGAGGAAGCCTTCAGCTTCCTCGCTTCGCAGCCGTCCCGCGCGAAGGCGGGCCAAGCCCCGGATACCCGTGAGTTCGTCGACTTCTGCCATGCCGAGGGGCTCGTGGTCGAAACTGCGGCAACGACGACGGTGGCCCTCCCGGATGCACCGCCGCTCGCGCCCAGTCTGCGCTACCTGCTCGTGCACCTGACGGACCGGTGCACGCTGCGCTGCCGCCACTGCTTCATCGGCAGGCAGACCGGTGCCGACCTGCCGGTCGCGGACGTGCTGCGCCTCGCCGACGAGTTCTCCGCGCTCCAGGGCCTGCGCTTCATCGTCTCCGGCGGGGAGCCGATGATGCACCGGCATTTCTGGAGACTCAACGACCGGCTGCCTGCCTACCCCTTCCGCTCGATCCTGCTGACCAACGGCACCCTGCTCGACCGCGAGGCGGCGCGAGCCCTGCGCTTTCACGAGGTTCAGGTGAGCCTGGACGGTCCGCAGGACGCCCACGACCAGTTGCGGGGCGCGGGCAGCTTCCGACGCGCGATGACCGCCCTGCGCAACCTCGCTGAGGCCGGCGTGCCAATCTCGGTGGCGACGGTCGTTTTCGCGGGAAATGTCGAGCGCTTCGACGAACTGGAGTCGATCCTCAAGGAATTCCCGCTGCGCGGCTGGTCGATTGACGTCCCCTGCCCGGCCGGCGCGATGGCCGACAACCCCGCGCTGATCCCCGACACGGCGCGGGCAGCCCTGCTCATGGGCCGCTCGTTTGGCGGCGGTTTTTACGGATCAAGCGGAGGGTTCGCCTGCGGGGCGCACCTGGTCGCCGTGATGGCGGATGGCACGATCGACAAGTGCGGGTATTTTACCAGCCGGCGCTCGGGGCATCTCCGCGAGGGGCTGGCCAGCGCCTGGGAGCGCATTCCCCGCTGGCGCCTCGAGGAGCTGGCCTGTCGCTGCACGCACCTCGTCGAGTGCCGCGGCGGTTGCCGTTACCGCGCGCAGGCGTACGGTGACCTGCTCGGTCCCGACCCCGCCATGTGCGTCTTGCGCAGCGTGCCCGCCGGTGGCGACCGGAAGGAACCCTGACAGGCTCTCGGACAGCGTCAGGCACCGCACGAGGCCCCGGCGTCGGTTAACAGAGTGCTGAAAAAGGCCCGTCGTGGCGTGCACCCGCACGCCTTCCTCGGGTTCCCGCAATCGACCTTGTTGCACGCCGGCAGTCGGGAACTTATACTTGAAATATCGGCGTGTCCTTTTCCGGGCTGCGCCCTCCATGGAAAGGATGGTTGAAGCATGTCCTTTCTGACGAGCACTTCGAAATGCTGGCGGATGATCCTGCCGCCGATCCTCCTCGTGGCCGGGGTGATATGCCCGCAATCACCAGCATGGGGTGGGGCAGCGTCTTTTCCCCGCCTGCTGCCGGACGTCCCGGTACGCTCGCTCGCGACGAGCATAGATGTCCGCCTCGCCGGGGCGCTGGCCGGCAGGCCCGCGGTCCTTTTACTGACCGACGGCAGCGGGCCGGCAGCGTGTCCGGCAGGGAGAGCTGCCGCCGAGGTGCAGCGGGACTACGCCCCCTGGTTCTCCTGGGTCGCCGTGCTGAGCGGTCCGTTCTCCGTCTCCGATCTGGAGTATGTACGCAGCTCGTCACCGGTACGCTTCGAACGACTCTACCTCGACCGGGCCGGCGCCGTCCGGACCGCCCTTGGCATCGCGCGACTGCCGGCCCTGCTGGTTGTCGACGAGCGCGGGACGATTCGCGAAGTCTGCTCCCCGGACGGCAGCCCGGCTGACGTCGAGGCTATCGCGAGCACGCTCAAGTCCCTCGCGGCGGCCTCACGGCGACAGATTGCCGGCATCGAGGATTTCCGGCTCCCGCTCGTCGGCGGAGCAGGGCTGCTCTCTTTCCTCGACGTCGCCGGCAGGGAAGGCACCATGGTCGCGTTCCTCCAGAGCCGGTGCCTCTCCTGCGCCAGGGAGCTCGAGGTCCTCGACTTCGCACGGGACCGTCGGGCGGGCGGGATTTCCTTTGTTGCGGTGTTCATCGACCCTGCGCCTGACTCGCGGATCCGGGGTTTCCTCGCCGCGGCCGGAGCGACGCCGGACTTTGTCCTGCGCGATCCTGATCTCAAGCTGGCGACGAAGTACGGCATCGGCAACGCGCCGGCATTGCTCGTCATCGACCCGCAGGGGCGGATCGTCCTCTCGAAGAGCGGGTACCGCGAGGCTGACCGGGACGCCCTTTACACGGCGCTGATGGCCGCTTTCGACGCGGCGGCCGAGCCTGCCGGTGGAGGATCGGTCGTCGCGGAAGCCCGCCGCCTGCACGAAGAGGCCAGCGTGTTCCTGCAGGAAGGCAAGCCCGAGTATGCGCTGCTCTACCAGGAGAGGATTGCCGAAATGCTGCCCGGCTACCCGTCGGTGCAGCTGCGCATCGCCGAGGCCGCGCTGGCGGCCGGAGAGCGGGAACTGGCGCTGCGGAGCCTCGCGAGGTATCTCGCAGCGCAGCCGCAGACGTACGACAGCCCGACGATCCGCCAGACGATCGCCGGGCTGCTCTCTCCGGGGCAGTGACCGCCGCGGAGACGCGGATTCCAGCGCTGTGCGGCCGGTGCGCGGGCCCGCTTGACAGCCAGCGGCGCCGGACATACGGTAATTCAAAGATCGTTAATTCTCCTGGCCCGCAGGCGCGGGCGTGGGATGTACGAGAGGAGGTGAACGCCCATGAAGATCACCAAGGTGGCCAAGGAGTCCTCGACGCTCTGCAAGTGCAAGAGCAGCTGCTAGCAGTCCTTTTCGCCGATTCATGAGAACCCCGGGGGCGTGCCTCCGGGGTTCTCGTTTTCAGGTAAACTGTCGTTCCCGTGCGGGCTGCGGGATCCTGACGCTGTGGTAGAATCCCCTCGTTTTCAAAGCAATGGAGGATGCCATGACCGACGAAATCCGGGCTGAGGATGCCGGAGCCGCAGGCTCTCCCCGGGACTTCATCCGCGAGATCGTCGCCGCCGACGTCGCGGCCGGCGCCAACGGCGGGCGCGTGGCCACGCGATTCCCGCCCGAGCCGAACGGGTACCTGCACATCGGGCACGCGAAGTCGATCTGCCTGAATTTCGGGATCGCCCGGGAGTTCGGCGGCACCTGCAACCTGCGCCTGGACGACACGAACCCTGCCAAGGAGGAGGAAGAGTACGTCGACTCGATCATCGCCGACGTGCGCTGGCTCGGTTTCGACTGGCAGGACCGGCTCTTCTACGCCTCGGATTACTTCGGGAGGCTGTATGGTTTCGCCGAACAGCTGATCGTCCGCGGCAAGGCCTACGTCGACGACCTGAGCGCCGAGCAGATCCGCGAACACCGCGGCACGCTGACCGAGCCCGGGAAGAACAGCCCCTGGCGCGATCGCAGCGCCGAGGAGAACCTCGATCTCTTCCGCCGGATGCGCGCCGGCGAGTTCCCGGACGGCGCCCGCGTGCTGCGCGCGAAAATCGACATGGCTGCGGCGAACGTCGTGCTGCGCGACCCGACGCTCTACCGGATCAAGCGCGCGACGCACCACCGCACCGGCGACGCCTGGTGCATCTATCCGATGTACGATTTCGCCCACTGCCTCTCGGACGCCATCGAGGGGATCACGCACTCGATCTGCACGCTGGAGTTCGAGATCAACCGTCCGCTCTACGACTGGGTCATCGACAACGTGGACGCCCCCGCGCGCCCGCGGCAGTACGAATTCGCGCGACTGAACCTGACGTACACCGTGATCTCGAAGCGCAAGCTGCTCAAGCTCGTACAGGGGGGCACCGTCTCGGGGTGGGACGACCCGCGGATGCCGACGCTCTCGGGTCTGCGCCGGCGCGGCTACACTCCCGAGGCGATCCGTGCCTTCTGCGAGAAGATCGGCGTCGGCAGACGCGACAGCACCGTCGACGTCGCGCTGCTCGAGCACTGCCTGCGCGAGGACCTGAACCGGCGCGCCCCGCGGCTGATGGCGGTGCTGCGCCCGCTGAAGCTGGTCGTCGACAGCTACCCCGAGGGGCGGATCGAGGAGCTCGACGCCGTGAACAACCCCGAGGACCCCGCGGCCGGCAGCCGCAAAGTCCCCTTCTCGCGCGAGCTCTGGATCGACCGCGAGGACTTCCGCGAGGACCCGCCCAAGGGATTCCTGCGGCTGGCTCCGGGACGCGAGGTTCGTCTGCGCTATGCGTATTTCGTCACGTGTGTCGGCGTCGTCAAGGATGCCGCGGGAGAGATCACCGAAGTCCATTGCACCTACGACCCGGCGACGCGCGGCGGGGATGCGCCGGACGGACGCAAAGTGAAGGTGACGATGCACTGGGTGTCGGCCGCCCGCGCGAAGGAGGCCGTGGTCCGGCTTTACGACCGGCTCTTCGCGCATGAGAATCCCGACGAGGCGGAGGACTTCCTCACTGCGCTCAACCCGAACTCCCTGGAAATCCTTCGGGGCTGCCGGATCGAGCCCGCGCTGGCGCAGGTTGCGGCCGGGGAGATCGTCCAGTTCGAGCGCGTGGGCTATTTCGCCGCCGACACACGCGACTCCGAGCCCGGCATGCCGGTCTTCAACCGAGCCGTGACCTTGCGCGACGTCTGGGAGAAATTGCAGAAAAAGTCCCGCTGACACACCAGATCCGACAGCACCGAAACGGAATTGCCATGGCACTTCCGTCATCCACGTCGGACGGATCCTCAAGCAATGAACACAATCTCCTGAAAAAAGCAGGCCGGCCGAAGCGGCCGGCAGGGCAGTACCGGCGCGAGGTTGGTACCTCGCGCCGAACATTTTTCCTCGCGCCCAAGACAGAGCACACTTCAAAGCGCGTTGCCGCGAGGAAAAATGTTGGCTGGGGGACAAGGATTCGAACCTTGATAAGCAGAGTCAGAGTCTGCTGTCCTGCCGTTGGACGATCCCCCAGTAGCGGCGGGAATATACCTATTTAACCGTCCGAGGTCAAATCGCGGGCGCGGCGCCCTCGAGCAGCGTCACCGCCCGCCGCACCCGCGCCAGGATCGTCTCTCGCCCGATGATCGCCATGCTCTCGAACAGCGGCGGGCTGACGCTCTGGCCGGTGACGGCCGCACGCAGGACCCCGAAGACCTGGTTGGGCGCCAGGCCAAGCTCGTCGACGAGCGCGCGCAGCGGCGGCTCCGCCACCTCGTGGTCGACCGTGTGCAGCCCCTCGAGAACAGCCAGACAGCGCGCGGCCACCGCAGCCGACTCGGCCGCGGTGAGGTTCTTTGCTACAAGCATCGTCGCGTCAGCGGCGACGTCCTCGCGGAAGAAGAACCCGCCGATGGCAACAGCGTCGTCAAGCGTAACCATGCGCTCGCGGATCAGCGGGACAACGGCGAGCAACCGTGCCTCATCGACTGCAAGCCCGGCCCCTTCCAGGTATGGCCGCAGACGGCGAGCCAGCTCCCCCTCGGGCAGCGTCCGGATGTGCACACCGTTGAAGTGGTCCAGCTTGGTGAAGTTGATCGCCGCCGGCGAAGGATTGAGCCGGTCGAGGCTGAAGGCCCCGACGAGATCCTCGAGTCTGAAATGCTCCGTGTGGTCGTCGAGGCTCCAGCCCATCAAGGCGATCCAGTTCACGACGCCCTCGGGGGTGTAGCCGAGATCCTTGAGATCCTTGACGAAGATCGAGTACCCGTCCTTGACCAGGCTCGCCGCCTCGCGCTTGCTCATCTTGCCCTTGCCGCTTGGCTTGAGAAACACCGAAAGATGGACGAACTCCGGCTCCCGCCAGCCGAGCGCGCGGATGATGTGGACGTGCAGCGGGAACGTCGGCAGCCACTCCGAGCCACGGATGACGTGGGTGATCTCCATAAGGTGATCGTCGACCATCGCCGCCAGGTGGTAGAGCGCGAGCCCGTCGGACTTGACGATGATGTAGTCGTCGAGCTGGCGGTTCTCGACCGTGATGGCGCCGCGCACCCGGTCGCGCACGGTAATGGACCCCTCCCTGGGCATCCGGAAGCGGATCACGTGCTTCTCTCCGGCCTCGACGCGACGCGCCGCCTCCGCGGGATCGAGGCGGCGACAGGTGCCGTCGTACATCGGGGGCATCCGGTGCGCCTGCGCCTCCTTGCGCATCTGGTCGAGGCGCTCCGGGGAGCAGAAGCAGGAGTAGGCGTTGCCACGCTCGACGAGCCGCCGGGCGTGCTCGCGGTGGATCTCCGCACGCTCGGACTGGCGGTAGGGGCCGTACGGCCCGCCGATGTCGGGCCCCTCGTCCCACTGCAGCCCGAGCCAGCGCAGGCTCGCCATGAGCTCCTCCTCGGAGCCGGGCACATAGCGCTTGCGGTCGGTGTCCTCGATGCGCAGTATGAATTTCCCGCCCGTCTGCCGCGCAACGAGATAGTCGTAGAGCGCCGTGCGTGCGCTCCCGAGGTGCGTGTGCCCCGTCGGACTCGGCGCGAACCGTACGCGCACCGGCGCCGCCACGTCCCCGCTCACCGCCCGGCCTACTTCGGCGCCGGTGCGTTCGCCTGCTGGCCGAGTTCGCGCGCCGCCTTGTCCAGGTCGGTCTGGCCGGCAGCCCGATCCCGCAACTCTGCTATCGACCGGCGGATGTTCTCGGCGTTCGGATCGTTCGGCGCCACCCGCAGGTAATCCTCCCAGACCGCAATCGCGCCCTTGGGATCATCGAGGTCGTGCATCAGGACAATCCCGAGGTTCATGCGGCTCTGCGGGTGCGTCGGGCTGAGGGCCGCAGCCTTGCGGAACGCCGCGACCGCCTTCGGGAAGTCCTTGAGCTGCCGGTACATCACGCCCATGTCGGTCAGGACGTTCGGGTCGTCGCCCTTGATGGCGAGCGCCTTGCTGTAGGAATCCACGGACTTCTGGGCCTCGCCGAGGTCGAAATAGTCGTTGCCGATCTGCACCAGCGCCTGATAGTTGTTCGGATCCTTCCTGACGATGTCCTCGAGCTGGGCGATGTCGCGCGTCAGCTTGATACGGTCGGGCCCCTGCTGCTGCTCTGTCGTGATGGGCGCCGGGGCGCTCGACCCGACGGAGCCGCCCGGTGAGCCGGTGAAGTTCATGATGATCACACCGGCGACGAGACCGCCGATGAAGCCGCTGCCGACGAGAATGGCCTTGTTCTGGGCGTCCGATCCGGTCTTCCGGGGCTGCTGGTTCGCTGCCATGCAAACTCCTCCTTGAGCGGTGAATGGTTTGTGCTTATACCACGAGGAGACCCTTGTCAGGAAGGGCCGGTCACCGCCAAGTACGCGATCCCCGAGAGCGAGGTGCTATTCACTGCCCTGCACATCACCCAGTTCTTCCAGGGCCTGTCGAACCCTCGAGCTCCCGGGCCACGCGGCGAGATATTCCTCCAGGACCCGCCGGGCTGCCGCTTGCTCACCCCGCGCTGCCAGGAGCCGCGCCTGGAGCAGCTCGGCATCCTCGAAATCGCGGCGCACGGCGCGAAACAGCGCCAATTCGCTCAAGGCATCCTCCAGCCGGCCGGCGGCGGCAAAATACCGCGCCGATATCAGGCTGGTCTCCGGGAGCCGGCGCGCACCGCGCCGCGCCTCATCGAGATACGCTCCGGCTCGAACCAGGTCGCCCTCCTGCAGGTACAGATCGCCACCACGCGCGTACGCGAGTTCGATCACCTCGGCCCGCCGCCGCGCAGCGAGCCGCGATGGCAGCGAGACCGCGAGCAGAAGTGCCACGGCCGCGAGCAGCGCGCCAGCGCGCCGCACATCGCGCGCCCTCAACCGGCCAAGGATTTCCCGGAGGGCGAACAGCGAGCCGGCGACAAGAGGGAGAATCGCCGGCAACCGGAAACGATCCAGCGTCCAGAACGGGAGGAATGAGACCCAGGTCCCGAGGAAGACCGCCGGGAAGATCAGCGAGCCGCGCTCAGGGCGGACACACCACCACCCCACGACGCCGAAGGCGAAAATCAGGCTGAAGCAGAGCGGGTTGAAGCCGACCAGGGGATTGACCCGCGCGAAGAACTCATGTGGATAGTTTCCCGAGATCTCGTCGTTCCCGAGCGACACCCAAAGCCGCTGCGCCAGCAGGCCGATGCTGGTTGCGGGATGGTCGGCTACGTATCGCAACGCCTGCCGCGACCAGAAGCGCGAGGCCTCGGATGGGGCGACCGGACGGCCAGCCAGGCGCGATGCCTCGGCAATCGAGTCCTCGGTCAGCCGCGCCGGGCCGCTGCGCGCGAAAGCCGGCTGCACGAAGGAGTCGCCACGCGAGCGCTCGTTGAAGGCCATGTGCAGGTTCGAACCGCCCGAGGCCGCAATCAGCACGCAGTCGTTGCCGACGAGGCAGTTCCGTGCCGTTATCGGGAGAACCGCAAGCGCCGTGCCCGCCAGCAGCACCCCGATTCGACGCAGCGCGGCGGCGCCCCCACCCGCGGCCACGAACATGAAGAGAACAAGAAATGGCACCAACGCAAGCAAGTTCTCGCGAACCAGAAGTACCAGGCCGAAGAACAGTCCCGCGAGAAAGAGCGGCGGTGTGCGCCCCGTGCGCAGGTGGGCCTGAAGCAGGACCAGGGAAGCCAGCAGAAGCACGGTGGAGAGCGGTTCCTTGATCGGCAGGGTATCCGACAGAAGCGTAACCGGGTAGACCGCGTACACCAGGGCGCCCGCCAGGGACCATGACGGCGGCAGGTGCTCCAACAGGATGAAATAGGCGAGCACGGCGCCGAGCGATCCGGCAAGCGCCTGGAAAACGAGAAGGTGATGGAAATCGACGCCGGTCAGCGCATAGATGCCGACCTGCAGGTAGGCAAAGAGCGGTTCGTACAGGTACGGGCCCGGCGCGGCTGTCCCGGCCAGGATCTCCAGCGCCCACTCGTAGAAGCGCCGGGCATCGAGAACCGGGTACAGGGCGTACGGAGTGCGCTGGAACAATGCGAGCGAGATGCCTCTGAGCGCCAAAGCGACAACGAAGACGACCGTGGGATAGCCCGCGGCGGTCCTGCGATCCTGAGGCGGTCTCCCGACGGGATGCCCGGGCATCACATGCATCTCCCGTCCTACGCCGGCAGCCGCGGCATCAGCACCACATAGCCGAGGCCGGCTGTGTTTTTTGCTCTCCGCACCACGGCATACCCCTTGGTCTCGATCAGGTAGCGTGCCACATCCTCCTGGATGCCGCCGCTGTGCCACAGGACCGCTCGATACCCGGGGAAGGCGCGCAGAAAATCATCGACCTCGGCGGGTCGCAACGGCAGTCCGATGAAGCGCTTGTCGGGATAGCGCCAGGCCGGAGCCTCCGGGTGGTAGAAGCCGCTGTTGACCAGATACGCGTCCTCGGCGAGGAGCTCCGGCGGGGGTGTCACCGCCTCCACGGGGTACATCGCCTGGGGGAGAAGCTCGCTGACGCCACAGGCGAGCACCAATGCCACGAGTCCGCCCGCGAGGAGTGCCGGGACCCGGCTCGTCCCTCCGGCGCGGGATCGCAGCCGAGCCGCGGCGATGGCCACGGCGGCCAGCATGACCGGGAAAGCGCCGAGCCAGACCCGGAAAAAGTTTGCGGAAACGCTGCGGTCGAGAAAGAGAAAGGCGCCGGCAGCCGTGAATCCCGCCAGCGCGAGATCCAGCCGACGGCTGACGACGAGGCAGCCGGTGGCAAGCAGCAGAAACAGCAGTGGTCCCCAGGAAACGCCGTCGGGCCCGCGAAACCAGAGTGGCACGGGGACCAGGTGCGCGTGCAGCTGAATCAGGCCCTCGCGTACGGCCGGGTGCATCTGGATGACGAGCGTCGAGAGCGCGTCGAAGTCGACGGAGCGAGTCGCCAGCCCGTCCCAGGTGAAAACCCACGGGAACGTGGTGATCACTTGGTGGTTGCGCCACCAGGAGGCCCCGAGCGGGAATGCGGCACCGGCAGCCCAGGCGAACGCACGGCGTCTAGTCGCGAGAAACGGGAAGAACAGGAACAGATTAAAGACAAAGTTGATCCGCACCGCGACCGCGAGCCCGAAGAGCACCCCGCCCAGCGCGGCCGCCAACGCCCCGGGACGGATGCAGACCCCGACCAGCGCGGCAAAGACGAGCGTTAGCGCGAAGCTCTCCGGCCCCAGGTGGCAGGAGAAGGAGATCAGGGGCCCGAAGAGCGCCGTCATCAGCGCTGCCGACAGCGCCACGCGCGGCGATGCGGGGTGCAGGGCGCGCACCCACCGCCAGACCAGCGCCACCAGAAGCAGCGAAAGCGCAGCGGCGAGCCACTGTCCCCCGATGAAAGAAGGCAGCGCGGCGCAAAGGTAGTACCAGAGCGGGTGGTGCCAGAGGTACGGCTGCCCGTCGAAGAGGGTGAAACCGTGGCCCGCGCGGATGTTCTCGACCAGCTTCAGGTGACGCCACGGATCGAAGCGGGGAAGCTCCGTCAGCGCGAGATAGACGGCCCGCGCCAGTGCCCCCAGCAGGAGGACGAGAATCAGCGGACGTGGGAGAGCGTCTGTCCCCGTCTCCGGGGGACCCGTCGGCGCCGTGCGGGCTGCGGGGTCCTGACGCTGCGGACCGCCAGCGTGCGTGGGGACGGATTTCAAATCTGTCCCCCGATTCGCCGCTGGAGATCTCCCCTCCGCTTCATGCCTCCACCCATCAGATTCCTCGACGCTGCCAATCCCCCACGTGGCCAGTTCCATGTGCTATTCAGGCACCTTTTTGTGCCGTGGTCGCCGTCGCGATTCTCTCGATCAATACCGCGGCGGGGACGACGTCGAGCACCTCGGTCGTCCCGTTGATGACCACCTTCGGAACTGCGCCGACCCGGAATTGTGAAGCCAGTTCGGGAAAGGCATTGGCGTCGATGATGTCGGTGTTAACCAGCGGACTCGTGGCGGCGATGCAGTTGCAAAGGTAGGCCATCTCAGGACAACGCGGACAGGAGGCGAGGACGAACACTTTCAGCGCCGCCGGGCGGACGATCGGCGCCACGGCCGCCGCATCGACCCCCGGCATCCCTTTCCCTGTCGAGAGCAGGATGAGCGTGTGCAGGAACGCCCCGAACTCGTGCCCCGCCGGGAGCCCATAGTAGCGCACCGGGGCGCGTTCCCCTCCCTCGCGCGCCAGCGCCAGGGCCGGGACGAGGGAGACGCCGAGGCGCGCTGCCTCCGCGGCAGCGGTGAGGAAATCCAAGGTTTCGAGCCGCAGCAGCGGCGAGAGCGCCGCGACCTCTCCGGCAAGCTCCATGACGTGGCCGCAGGGGTGGCACCCGGCCTGCGTGAAGCAGGTCATCCGCACCGGGTCGCGCAGCCCGGCGAGGATCTGCCTGCTTTCAGCGGTCACCTTTTCGCTCAGCAGGGGCATCAGGGTTCCCCTCAATCGTCCCCGTCGAGACGCAGCAGGTAGTCAGCCGCGGAGAGGGCGGCTTTCGCACCCTCCCCAGCCGCGATGACGATCTGCTTGTAGGGCACGCTCGTCACGTCCCCGGCAGCAAAAAGCCCCGGGACGGCGGTACGGCAGGCACAATCGACCTCGATCTCTCCGCGCGCATTCAGCGGCGCAAGCCCCCGGACCGGTTCGCTGTTCGGGTCAAGTCCGATTTCAACGAAAACGCCCTCGAGAGCGGTCTCGCCCTCCGTACCATCGGCAAGCGTGCGGACTCGCACTGCGCGCACCCTCTCCCCGCCGAGAATTTCGGTCACCCTGGTGCCCAGACGCACCTCAATTTGCGCAAGGGAGCGAACCCTGCGCTCGACGACGGCGTCCCCGGCAAGCCGGTCCTGATCCTGGAAAATAATGACCTGAGGCGAGATCTTCGCCAGATCGAGCGCCGCCACCAGCCCCGAGTTGCCGCCGCCGACCACCCCGACGACCTTGCCGCGATACAGCGGCGCGTCGCAGATCGCACAGGTTGCCACACCCCGGCCAAGGAGCCGCTGCTCGCCTGGCACGCCGAGCAGCCTTGGGCGCTTGCCGGTCGCCACTACCAGCGTCCGCGCCGTGTAGTCGGCTCCAGCAGCCCGCACTACGAAGCGCTCCGCGTGCCGCGTGACTCCCACGACCTCGAGACCGAGACCGAGATCCGGGGGGTACTCCGCGACCTGCTCGCGAAAACGCCCCACGAGCGCCGCACCGTCGATCAGGCGGTAGCCGAGATAGTTCTCGATCCCCGCGGTCCAGGCCACCTGTCCGCCAAGGGACTGCGCGATAACCCCCGTTGCCAGGCCCTTGCGCACCAGATAGACCGCGGCAGAGATGCCCGCGGGGCCAGCACCCAGCACCAGTGCGTCGTAAAACCGCCCCGGATTCAGGGCGGGGGTGCCGGCAGCCACAGCCAGCGCAAGACCGACATCGAATTCCGGATCGCTCATGCCGGCTGCCCGCTGGTGAAACAGGTGATCTGGCCGTCGTCGTGCAAGACGCGAAAGGAGGGCGGCAGGAAAGCCCGGAGGCAATCCGCGACGCTGACGATCGTCACCGGGTGGCTGGCCCGGGCGACCTCGCGGGCGAACATCTGATAAAAAGCGCGTCCCTCGCCCTCCGGGCGCACCGGGCGGTAGAGGTAAATCACGTCGAAATCGCGCGGCGGCGCGTCCATGATGTTCGAGTGAACCCAGGCGACGCGTTCCGGGGGTATCCCGAGCAGCACCTGCAGCCGCCGCCCCTGCTCGATCATCGGGCCGCCAAGCTCCACGAGCGTCGTGAGCCGGTGGGGGTGGAGGCGCTGGAAGAGCAGCCCCTGAAAACCATTGCCCGCTCCGTAGTCCGCAAACCGGGTTTCGGAGGTGAAAAAGGGCGCGGCCACGTGCAACGGCTCGAGGCCCCCGGCGTGGCACCAATAGCCGCCCAGCCGGTCGAACTCCTGCCGCTCCGTCTCGGCGTAGGCCCCTCCGGAGCCGTGGATGACGCAGTACAAACGAGCGAGGGCGATCTCGATCACGTCCTTGTCGCCCGTTTCACGCGCGACGAGCAATTCCCGATGGAACTTCAAGAACGAGGGAACCACGCCGTCGATCCCCGGCAGCGCGGCCAGATCGTCGAACAGCTCCCCGACACGGGCGAGCATGCGCTCCCGCGCTGTGGTCATCCCCCGGTTAAAATTTGACCTTGGGAGTCTCTTCCTGTCCGGAGGGCAGGTCGTAGTAGACGGCCTGCTGCACGCGGGCCAACCCTGCGAATATGCTCCCGGGGAAGCCGCGCACGTAGGCGTTGAGCGCCTTGACGGTCTCGTTGTAGCGCATCCGCTCGACGGCGATCCGGTTCTCGGTGCCCTCGAGAGAATCCTGCAACTTGAGAAAGTTCTCGTTGGCCTTGAGCTGCGGGTAGGTCTCCTGGAGCATGAGCAGTCGCGAGAGGGCGCCTTCGAGTCCCCGGGAGGCGGCCACCTTGTCGCCGACGCTCTGCGCGGCGAAGTACTTGGTGCGCGCCTCGGCGATGGCCGTGAAGATCTCCTTCTCGTGCGTCGCGAAGCCCTTGACCGTCTCGACGAGGTTCGGGATCAGATCGTAGCGACGCTTGAGCTGGTTCTCGACCTGTGCCCACTGCGCTTTCACGCCCTCGTCCATCGCGATGACGGCGTTGTACTTGCCGAACCCCCAGGAGACGAGCCAGGCGCCGAAGAACAGGACGACGCCGCCGACTATCAGTGCCGCTTTCAGACCCTTGCTCATGCCTTCAGCCTCCTTGCCATTGGTCCGGAATCGATTTCCCGGAATCTTCGAGCGCTATTATACCGTTTCCCCAACAAACATTCTCATCGGCCTGCAAATGTTCGTGCCCGAAGAAATCCGTAGTGCCCGTGCGGACTGCGGGGTCCTGTCGCTGCGCGCCACCCCTCCATCCAGCGCGGCCCCCGGGCGCAACACATCACATCAGAACGAGCGTCATGGTGATCGGCGAGGCGGCTGGGGCGTACCTGAGGGAAGATGCGCGGAGCCACCGATCAGCCCGGCGCCGTGACTGGGGCGGTCCCGCAGGGACGCGGACTCGTTGTTTGCGCCGAAGGCGAGTTACGAGGCCGCGAGTCCCGGGCACTGCTGCCGGGCCGGCGGCGCAGACGCACGACCGAAGGGACGCCCCCGCCACCTCGCGCACGCAGACGAGTTCGATTCCATCAGCCGTCACCAGGACCCTGATGAACCGCCGCCGCCAAAACCGCCGCCGCCCCCGCCGCCGAAGCCCCCGCCGCCCCCGCCCCAGGAGCCGCGGGACCCGCCGCCGCGGGAGGAGAGCAGCATCATGATCAGCAATTGCGGGTGGCGGATCATCAGCCAGAGGAAGATCGGAATGAGTAGCAGCGCCAGCCCGGTGGCGAGCGGGCCCGGCTTCCCCGGGGACCTCCCCGGCCGCCGCATCGCGACGGGGGGGGCTCCCGACAGCGACACACCGGAGGACGCCGCAACGCGCGTTGCCAGCTCTCCCGCCAGCGCCGCGAGACCTCCTCCGAAGTCGCCGGCGCGAAAAGCCGGCACCAGCAACTCCCGTCCGAGAGTGCCAACCAGGCTGTCCGGGAGCACCGCCTCGAGACCGTACCCGACCTCGATGCGATACTTTCGCTCCTGCATCGCGAGGGTGAGCAGAACCCCGTTGTCCTTCCCCTTCTGGCCGAGCTTCCAGCGGTTGTGGGCCAGGTCGATCGAAAGAGCCTCGAGCGACTCACCCTCGAGAGAACGCACCGTGAGCACCACGACCTGTGCGGTGGTCCGCTCCTCCAGTTCGCGCAGCAGGACATTTGTCCGGGCCTCGACGCCGTCGTCGATCACGCCGGCGAGGTCGACGACGTAGTTCGACGGCGAGGCCGGCACGGGAGGATCGACCGCCGGCAGCGGCGCTGCGGCCGCCAGCAGCGCGACCAGCAGCGCCCCGGCGAGTGCTCTAGCGGGGGAGTTCATCGACGACCCGGCCGAGACGCTCCGTGGCCCGGTGACAGCGCTCGAAAAGATCGCGCACTCCCGCAGCGTCGGGCTTCACGCGCCCCTCCTTCACCGCGAGCATCTCGGCGAAGACGCCGGCGTCCGGTCCCACCGAAGCTGCAAGGACCGCGAACGCCTCCGCGCGCCGCAGCGGCGGCTCCTTGCCGAGCAGGAAGAGGATGCCGTGGGCCAGTGGCTGGTACCCGGCGAGAAACCTGACCAGCGCCTCGGTGAGAGCCTTGGGCTCGCCGAGCGCGCGCAGGTACCCCTGGCGCAGGCCGACGAGCCGGCTCTTGATCTCGCGCTCGCACTGGTGGCGCAGATCGCCGCGGTCGATTTTGATCAAGGCGAGGACGTCCTCCCCGAGAACCGTCTCGTGGATCAGCCGCATCTCGAGGAACTCCATCGGGAAAACGTCGAGCGACGAACTCACGTATTCCTGATCCATGACGAGCGGCGGGGCGATCCCCGAGCCCTTGAAGCGCTGGCCCAGCGGCGCGAGCGTTTCGAGCACCCCGAGGTGCATTTCGCGCAGCAAAAGCAGCGTGTTGATGTCCGAGCGACCAGCGATCCAGTCCGGCGTCACGGCGCTCCCGACCAGATGCAGGGAGTGCAGGCTCGGGCCAGCAACCCGCGCCGTCTCCTCGAGAAAGGGCGCCGCCTTGGCGCGCACTGCGGGAGAAATTCTTTCCAGTCGAAGCGTCACCTGCCGCCCTCCCGATCTTGACCTGTCTCCGGCATGGCCCGCAGAGCAGCCGGTTCCATCACTGCACGGCCGGCACCGAGCGCCCCGCGGCCACTGTGGCGAGCCGCTGCCGATTGAACTATACTCGAACCGTGCGGTGGATGCGAACGTTGTCGGCCGTTTTATTTTCGCTGCTGGCAGCCGGTTCCGCACAGGCCAAGCTCGACCCGGACCACCGCTGGCGCACCATCGAGACGCCGCACTTCGCCATCCATTTCCACGAGGGCTGCGACGAGCTGGCCGCGCGGGCCGCGCCGATTGCCGAGGAAGCCCACGCCCTGCTCGCCCCCCGCGTCGGCTGGACGCCCCGGGCAAAAACCCGACTGGTCATCGCCGACGACGCCGACGCGGCTGGCGGCTGGGCCACCCCCTATCCGTACAACCAGATCCTGATCACGCCGACCGCGCCGCTCGGGGAGCTCGGCCTCGGCACGACGCGCCATGACAGCTGGCTTCGCCTCGTCATCACGCACGAATACACCCACGTGCTCCAGCTCGACATGGTCTCCCGTTTCCCGCTGGCCCTGCGCCGGATTTTTGGACGGCTGTACTTCCCGAACACCCTCCAGCCGGAGTGGCTGATCGAGGGCCTGGCAACGTTCGAGGAGACCGAACTGACTGCGGGAGGGCGCGGCAGATCGCCTGGATCCGAGATGGTCCTGCGTATGGCCGCCCTCGAGGGGCCGTTCCCCACCCTCGACCAGATGGCGGTTTTTCCCGACGCCTGGCCCGCCGGCCAAGTCCCCTATCTCTTCGGGGAGTCCTTCCTGCGTCACCTCGCCGGGCGCTTCGGCCGCGAGAGCATTGCTGGCCTCGGCCGGATGTACGGTGGCCGATCCCTGCCGTTTCTTGTCGAGGACACGGGACGGATAATCCTGGGCGAGGGGTATCGCGACCTCTGGCTGGAGTGGTCATCAGAGCTTCGTGAGCGTTTCGCGGGACAGGAGCGCTCCGTCGCGACTCGCGGCCTGACGCCGTCGACCGCCCTGACGACCGATGGACGCTTCAACGGATCGCCGGCCTGGTCACCGGACGGTCGGCGCATCGCGTGGCTGCGCGCGGACGGCCGCGACTACCCGGGTATCTGGGACATGAATGTCGACGGGACGGATCGGCAACGCATCGTCAAGAATGCGTTCTCGACGACCTCTTCGGGCGCTACGCTCAGCTGGAGCCCCGACGGCAGCCGCCTGTACTACACCAAGCAGAGCGTCGTGCGCGGCGCGGCGGTGGTCAACGACGTCTGGGCCTGGGATTTCGTCCTGCGGCGCGAGATCCGCATCACCCGGGGACTGCGCGCCCGGGACGCGCACCCGTCTCCCGACGGCACGAGCCTCGCTCTCGTGACGGCCTCCCGCGGCCTGACACGGCTGGCGCTGCTTGATCTCGACGGTCAGCTTCCCGCGCACGCGCCGTCCCGGCTGCGCGCGCTGACCGAGTTCTCCGCCGAGCAGTACGCCGAGCCGCGCTGGAGCCCCGATGGGTCGCAGATTGCGGTGAGCGTCTGGATGCCCGGCGGCGAGAAGGAGATCCGCGTTCTCGACCCCGGGGGTCGAGTGCTCGCGCGGGTCGGACACGAGGGCGCTCTCGACGGCGCCCCCGCCTGGAGCCCGGACGGGCGACGGCTCTTCTTCTCCTCGGACGTATCCGGCATCTTCAACCTGTACGCCTGGAACGCGGCCACGGGCGAGGTCGCACAGGTGACCAACGTCCTCGGCGGCGCCTTCTCCCCCGCGCTTTCCCCGGACGGGCGCCGCCTGGCCTTTGCCGACTACACCGCCCGTGGCTACGACATCCGCGTGCTGGAACTTGCAGCCCCGGCTGCCGAAGACAAAGAATCTGCCGGGCGCAGGGGTGGCGCGGAGGGGAGGTCTCCGGCGGCGCAGCAAAGCGAGCACGCTGGAGGTCCGCAGCGTCAGGACCCCGCAGCCCACACGGGACCGGTCGCTTCGACGGGCTCCGCCGCGGATGCGACATTCTCGGCAACACCCTACTCCCCGCTTGACACGATCCTCCCCCGCCTCTGGTTCCCGTGGACGGCATACAGCCCGGCCAGCGGCACGCTGCTGGGCCTCATCACCGGCGGCCAGGACGTCCTGCAGCGCCACCGTTACACGCTGACCGGCCTCTACGCGCCGGGAAGCGGCCGCCTGATGCATCTGGCGGACTACGCCTACGACGGCCTGCGCCCGACCCTGCGGCTGCTCTCCTCGGATATCGACCGCACCTACCGCGGTTTTCTCGGGGACGCAACCGCAACTCGTGATTACACGGAGCGGGAGCGAGCGCTCGGCGTTGAGGCGAGCCTCGACCTCCCCGGCTTTGCATCCTCGCAGGCGATTTCCGCCGGCTACCGCTACCGCGAACTCTCGGGACTCACACCGCTGCCGCCGTGGGCGGGATACGACGGCACGCTGCCGGCGACCGGCCTTCTCGGCTCCGCTCGCCTTGCCTGGGCCTATACCAACGCCCACCGGCAGACATTCTCGATCAGCCCCGAGGATGGCCGCAGGATCGAGCTTGGCCTGGAACGGTACCAGGAGGGTTTCGGCAGCGACCGCTCTTTCACCCGCGCCACGTTCGACTGGAACGAATACATCGCGCTGCCCCTGCCCCGCAACGTTCTTGCGGCCAGGCTCTTCGTCGGCAGCGCTCGCGGGGACACCCCCCGGCAGGGGACCTTCGGGCTCGGCGGGGACGCTCCGGGTGACATCGCGTTCGCTCTCGACGACAGATCGCTGCCCCTGCGCGGCTATCCGGCCGGCGCCTTCCGTGGGGAGAGCGCGGTGCTCGCCGGGCTCGAATACCGCTTCCCGCTCTTCGAGGTCGGCCGCGGCGGCGTCTCGGCCCCCTTCTTTCTGCGCCGTTTCCACGGGGCGCTCTTCGTCGATACCGGCGAGGCCTGGGGCAACGGCGGATTCCGCTCTGGCGCGTTGCACACCGGGATCGGCGCTGAAGTGCGTTTGGATGTTTTTTTCTCCTACTTCGTCCCCCTGACCGTGCGCCTCGGCATAGCGAAGGGGCTTGACGAGGAGGGGGGGGTGTACCCGACACTTGGGATCTGGATGCCCCAGGGTTTCCTGGGGTCTGCGACCGAACCGCAACGGAGGTGAAGGGAATGAGCGACAAGACTCCCGGGCAGGAAGCTCCGCTGTCCTGCTCCCTGTGCCTGAAGGAGATGCCGCACGACCTCGCGCACACGCACGAGGGGCCCGATTACGTCCACCATTTCTGCGGGCTGGAGTGCTACCGCAAGTGGCAGGAGAAGCAGGCCGAGGAAGACAAGAAGTCGGATTGAGATGCTGACGCTCGAGCCGGTTGCATTCCTTCAGGGGATACCGCCCTTCCAGCTTCTGGATGAGCCGACGCTGGCGTCCCTCGCCGGCACGATCTCCCTCGAGTATTACCCGAAGGGGTTCGCGATCCTCACGCAGGGCGGGCCCGCGAGCGACTCCCTCCAGATCGTGCGCACGGGGGGGGCGAAGATCTCGATGCGCTCGAGCGACAGCGAGGAGATCGTCGTCGATTACCGCTCGGAGGGCGACGCTATCGGTTTTCTCTCTCTCTACAGCGGAGATCGTTCGAGAACCGACGTGACGGCGGTCGAGGACACCACCTGCTACCTGCTGCCGCGCGCGCCGTTCCTCGCTCTGCTCGAGTCGCACCCCGAGGTGCGCGAGTACTTCCACCGCACCTTCCTGTCCATGTACATGGACAAGGCGTTCACCGACATGCGCAAGCGCAGCCAGCTCCTTGGCGGCGGCGAAAAGCTGCTCTTCACGACGGCTGTCGGCGATCTGATAACGCACAAGGCGATAACCGCATCGAGCGGCATCTCCATCAGGGCCGCAGCCGGGATGATGTCGTACCATGGGATCAGCTCGCTGGTGCTCACCGACGGCGACGCAATCCCCATCGGCATCGTGACCGACCGCGATCTGCGCGACAAGGTCGCCGCCCGCGCTCGCGACACCGCTGAACCGGTGGCGAACATCATGAGCACTTCCCTGATCAAGGCCGACACGGCGGACTTCTGCTTCGAGGCGCTGCTGACGATGCTCCGCCACAACATCCACCACCTGCTCGTCGTCGACCAGGGGCGCCTGCGGGGGATCGTCACCAACCACGACCTGCTGGTCCTCCAGGGGACCTCGCCGATCTCCGTCGTGCGCGAGATCGAAGGGCAGACGGATCTCCACGGTCTCGTGCAGGCCGCCTCGAAGGTTCCCGCCATCGTCGGGCTGCTGATCAAGGACGGCGCCAAGGCCGGGAACATCTCCCGCATCATCACCGAGATCAACGACCGGCTCGTGCGCAAGGTGGTCGAGTTCGCGCTGCGCCAGCTCGGGCCGGCGCCGCTGCCCTGGTGCTGGCTCGTCTTCGGCAGCGAGGGGCGCCGGGAGCAGACCTTCGGCACCGACCAGGACAATGCCCTCGTCTGGGCCGATCCGGCCACGCCCGAGGAGGAGGCGGCAGCCCGCGACTGGTTCCCGCAATTCGCCCGGTTGATGAAAGAGGGGCTCATGCAGTGCGGCTTCGCACCCTGCCCGGCCAATTACATGGCCGACAACCCCCGCTGGAACCAGCCGCTGTCCGCATGGCGCGAGTTGTTTTCCAAGTGGATCACGGCGCCCAGCCCGGAAGCGCTGCTGCACTCGGTGATCTTCTTCGACTTCCGCGGCCTGGCCGGCAATCTCTCGCTCGCCGCCGAGCTGCGGGGCTGCCTGAACCGATCGATGCGCAACCAGAGCGTTTTTTACGCCCGCCTGGCTGGGACGGTCATGCAGCATCGCCCGCCGCTCGGCCTGTTCGGCTCTTTCTCGGTCGACACGAAAGGCGCGCACAAGGACAAGCTCGACCTGAAAATCAGCGCCCTCGGACCGATCGTGAGCATCGTCCGCCTCTGCGCGCTCGAGGCCAGGATTCCCGAGACTGGCACCCTTGAGCGCCTGTCGGCGCTGCGCTCGAGACATCCACTCCTCAACCGCTACGGAGAGGAACTCGGCCACGCGTTCGAGTTCCTCTCGCTGCTGCGCATCCAGCACCAGTTCGAGCAGATCCAGGCCGGCAGCCCGGCCGACAATTTCATCGATCCCAGGTCGCTGAGCACCTCGGAGAAAAAGTCCCTCAAGGACGCCTTCCGGCTCGTCTCCCGCGTCCAGGACCTCATCATCGAACAGTACCGACCCGGACTTGTCGGAGCCTGAGGGGCGCGTGGCAACGCTCATCGAGAGGTTCCGCGGGTTGCGCAAGGCCGGGACGGTCGTCGATCCCGGGCTGCCGATCGAGAAGATCCCATTCGTCGTCGTGGACACCGAGCTCACCGGGCTGGACATGAAACGCGACTCGGTGATCTCGGTCGGCGCCGTCAAGATGGCCGGCACCCGCATCGAGCTCGGGCAGAGCTTCTACCGCCTCGTGAGCCCGCGCGCCGACTTCAAGCGCGAGAGCATCGTGGTGCACGGCATCACGCCCGACGACGTGACCGCCAAGCCGCCTCTCGACATCGTGGCCGCCGAGCTGATCGCATTCTGCGGGGACCGCATCCTGGCTGGCCACTTTTTCAGCCTCGACCTCGGTTTTCTCGAGCGGGAGTCCCCCGCCGTCAAGGCAGCCGACCTGCGGCGGCGGGCGGTGGACACCGTCCGCATCCACTCCTGGGTCGAGCAACAGCGCCACCGCCACGCGGGAGGCCACACGGTGCCCGAAGGGGCGCTTAACCTCGTCGCGCTCGCGCGAAGCCACGGCATCAGGGTCGGCGGCGCCCACAATGCGCTCACCGACGCCTTCATCACGGCTCAACTCCTGCAACGTCAGCTGCGCGCGCTGCCCGGCCTCGGGGTGCGGACGCTCGGCGACCTGCTGCGCGTCGGGAAGCCCTGACCGGCGGAGTTGCCCCGATGGGTTGACTGCGGGGGGGCATGGGTACAGAATCACCGGGTTTTTACCGGGTGTTGAAGACGTGCTGCCGTCGGGCACCTGCTGGGCGGAGGGGTGGCGCGGAGGGGAGGGCTCCGGCGGCGGAGTGAGCGAGTCTCCTTCAGCAACCGGCAAGGCCACCGGAGGAGGAGAAGGGGGAGATGAGCATGCAGCAGCCAAAGGCTGGCAAAGCCGCTCTGGCCGCCTATTGGGCCGAGAACAAGCGGCTCACGACGATCACGCTCATCATCTGGGCGGCGGTCTCGTTCGGGGCGACCTTCTTCGTCGAGACGCTCAATGCTATCGTGATTTTCGGATTTCCCCTCGGGTACTATATAGGAGCGCAGGGCTCGCTGATCGTCTTCGTGCTTCTCATCTTCAACTACTCCGCGTTGATGAACAAGATCGACCACAAGTACAATTTGCACGAGGAGGAGTGATGGCTGAAGAACGCAGCGGCGCCTTCCTCGACAATCTCGGTCGGACCTATGGGATGTATACCGGCGTCTTCATCGCCTTCGTGATCCTGCTCGGGATCGCGGAGAAGATGGGGCTGCCGCCGCAGTTCATCGGCTACCTCTTCATTGGGGTGACCATCGGCGTCTATGTCCTGATCAGCATTGTCTCCCGCACGACGAAGATCTCCGAGTACTACGTCGCCGGTCGCTCGGTGCCCTCGGTGTTCAACGGCATGGCCACCGGCTCCGACTGGATGTCGGCGGCTTCGATCATCGGGATGGCCGGGACGATCTACGGCCTGGGGTATGACGGGCTGGCCTACATCATGGGCTGGACCGGCGGCTACGTGCTGCTGGCCGTCTTCCTCGGACCATACCTGCGCAAGTTCGGGCAGTACACGATCCCGGACTTCCTCGGTGCGCGCTATGGCGGCAACACGGCGCGCCTGATCGGCGTCGTCGCGGCGATCACCGTCTCGTTCACCTACCTGATCGCGCAGGTGACCGGCGTCGGGATCATCACCAGCCGCTTCCTCGGTATCGATTTCGCCATCGGCGCCTTCGTCGGCCTTGGCGGCATCCTCGTCTGCTCGCTGCTCGGCGGCATGAAAACCATCACCTGGACCCAGGTCGCTCATTACCTGATTTTGATTATCGCCTACCTGACGCCCGTCACCGTCTTGTCCTACAAGTACACCGGCGTGCCCATCTCCCAGGTCATGTACGGGCAGATCCTCCAGAAGATCGACGCCCGGGAGAAACAGATCTTCGCCGACCCGGCGGAAGCCATGGTCCGCGAGAAGTGGGCCGAGCAGGCCAAAGCGCTTGACAAGAAAAGCAAGGATCCAACCGTCATGGCTGCGGCGAGGGAGAAACTCGTTGCGGCCCGGGAGAGCGCCTTCGCGGCCTCCAAGCCGATCCAACCGTATCTGAAGCCGTTCGCCCACATGGACAGGAAGAACATGCTCGCACTGATGTTCTGCCTGATGGTCGGGACCGCCGGGCTGCCGCACATCCTGATGCGCTACTACACGGTCCCCTCGGTTAGGGACGCCCGCTCCTCGGTCGGCTGGTCGCTCTTCTTTATTGTCCTTCTCTTTTTCACCGCCCCGGCCTACGCGGCGTTCGCGCGCTGGGAGGTGCTGAACACCCTGATCGGGACCAGGATCGCCGAACTGCCGGCGTGGACCGCCGCCTGGGCCAAGGTCGGGCTGGTCGCCATCACAGACATGAACCTGGACGGCATCCTGCAGTTCGGTGAGCTGGCCATCGGCGCCGACGCCATCATGCTCGCCATGCCCGAGATCGCGGGGCTACCCTACGTCATCTCCGGTCTCGTGGCGGCCGGCGGTCTGGCCGCGGCGCTCTCCACCGCCGACGGCCTGCTGCTGACGATCTCCAACTCCCTCTCCCAGGACTTCTACTACAAGGTTCTCAACCCGGGCGCCTCAATCATCCGCCGCCTGACGATCTCCCGCACCATCCTTGTGGTCACGGCGGGTATCGCGGCCTGGGTGTCGACCTACAAGCTTACGATCATCGTCGAGTTCGTGGCTTGGGCCTTCTCCATCGCCGCGGCATCCTTCTTCCCGGCCCTCGTGATGGGTGTCTGGGACAAGCGCGCGAACAGGGCGGGCGCGGTCGCCGGCATGACTCTCGGATTCTGTCTGACCCTTTTCTATATGATCGGCAGTCGCTTCTATGGCCTGAGCTGGTGGGGGATCATGACCGTCTCATCCGGGGTCTTCGGCATCCCGGCCGGCTTCCTGACTATCTACATCGTCTCGCGTCTGACCGCGCCCCCGAGCCAGGAGTTGCAGGATTTCGTCGAGAACGTGCGCTACCCGCGCGGCGCGACGGGAGCATCGGACCTCTCGGAATAAGTCACGCCCCCGCTTCTCTCGGCGGCGGAAGGGACGGCGCTCTTCGCCAGCCTGACGCATGTTCTTCCCTCGTTTACCTGGCTTGATCTCCCGCGACGCCCCACGGCACAATTAGTAACACTATTACTTTACTAAACACCAGCCAAGAGCATTTTCATGAGTTCTAATGAAATATATTCCAGCAACTACTTGATATTGTTTGATTTTAATATTTTCGCACGTCTGGCACCCTGATTGCATCAATTATAGGTCAGGAGTGAATTTTACAGGTCGGACAGACGGAAGAGGTATGAATTTCATAGAGTGAAGGGGGTGGTCGCGCGAGGAGCACGGCTTCGGCAGCGGTTCGTGATCGATCGTTCGGACTACGCGACAAAGGAGGGGCAATGGCACAGGAGTTAAAAGGCCTCGACAAAGGGAAATTGCGGGCGTACTGGCAGTACAACATCCGGCTGACGACCTTCACGATGATCGTCTGGTTCGTCGTCACCTACGTGGCGATCTTCTTCTCGCCGCAGCTGAACAACATCGTGATCCTCGGCTTCCCGCTCGGGTACTACATGGGCGCCCAAGGCTCACTGATCATCTTCGTGTGGCTGATATTCAACTACGCGTTCAAGATGAACAAGGCCGACGTCGATTTCGGCGTGCAGGAGGAAGAGTAATGGTAGGCGGCAAGTCGTTCCTCGACAACCTCGGCAAGATCTACCTGATGTACACCGGGGGGTTCATCATCTTCGTGATCCTCCTGGCCATCGGCGAGCAGATGGGCATGTCCAACGCCGCGATCGGCTACACCTACATGGGCATCACGATCGGCCTCTACGCGGTCATCGGCATTTCGTCCCGCACGGCGAAGATCTCCGAGTATTACGTCGCCGGCCGCTCGGTGCCGGCGCTCTTCAACGGCATGGCGACCGGCTCGGACTGGATGAGCGCCGCGTCGTTCATCGGCATGGCCGGCACGATCTTCGGTCTCGGCTATGACGGGCTGGCCTACATCATGGGCTGGACCGGCGGCTATGTGCTGCTCGCGGTCTTCCTCGGCCCGTACCTGCGCAAGTTCGGCCAGTTCACGATCCCGGACTTCCTCGGCGCCCGCTACGGTGGCCATGCCGCACGGACGATCGGCATCATCGCGGCGATCACTGCGTCGTTCACCTACCTGATCGCCCAGGTCACCGGCGTCGGCATCATCATGGGCCGCTTCCTGAACCTGGACTTCAAGATCGGCGTCTTCGTCGGTCTAGCCGGCATCCTGGTCTGCTCGATGCTCGGCGGCATGAAGGCCGTCACCTGGACCCAGGTCGCGCAGTACATCATCCTGATCATCGCCTACCTGATCCCCCCGGTCGTGATGTCGCAGAAGGTCACCGGCGTGCCGATCCCCGAGATCATGTACGGGCAGGTGCTCCAGAAGATCGACGCCAAGGAGAAGCAGATCAACGCCGACCCGAAGGAGATCGAGGTCCGCGCCCTCTGGCAGAAGAGCGCGGACGCCCTGGCCGCCGACATCAAGGGCCTCCCGGGCAGCCTCGACGCGAAGAAGGCCGACCTCAACGCCAAGCTCGCGGCGCTGCCGGCCGACGCGCCGGCGGCGGACCGTGAGAAGATCACCAAGGCGATTGCCGCCCTGCCCAAGGACGCGGTCGCCGCCAAGGAGGCGTGGACCACGGCGCAGAAGGCGCAGGCGGGGGTCGGCAAGGCCAAGCCGATCAAGCCGTACCTGGAGCCGTTCGCGCGGCTCGACATGAAGAACATGCTGGCGCTGACCTTCTGCCTGATGGTCGGCACCGCGGGCCTCCCGCACATCCTGATGCGCTACTACACGGTGCCCTCGGTCAAGGACGCCCGCATCTCGGTCGGCTGGTCGCTCTTCTTCATCTTCCTGCTCTATTTCACCGCGCCGGCCTACGCCGCGTTCGCCCGGAACGAGGTGCTCAGCAGCATCATCGGCCTGCCGATCGCGAACCTGCCGGCCTGGATGGCCAACTGGGGCAAGGTCGGCCTCGTGTCGTTCAAGGACATCAACGCCGACGGCATCCTGCAGTTCTACGAGCTGACGATCGGCGCCGATGCGATCGTGCTCGCGATGCCCGAGATCGCCGGCCTCCCGTATGTGATCTCCGGCCTCGTGGCCGCCGGCGGCCTGGCCGCGGCGCTCTCGACGGCCGACGGTCTGCTGCTGACGATCTCGAACGCGCTGTCGCACGACCTGTACTACAAGATCATCGACAACACCGCCTCCGTCACCAAGCGGCTCGCGATCTCCCGCACGCTGCTCGTTGTCACCGCGCTGATCGCGGCCTACGTCGCGACCTTCAAGCTGACGATCATCGTCGAACTCGTGG
>CAZEOK010000025.1:26705-32959 GCA_964513745.1 uncultured bacterium | reverse complement strand
CATGGCGGTGGACGCCAACGTGCTGATCTTCGAGCGCATCCGCGAGGAGCTGCGCTCCGGGCGGACGATCAAGGCGGCGGTCGACAACGGCTACAGCCGCGCCTTCGTGACGATTCTCGACTCCAACGTCACGACGGTGCTGACCGCGGTGGTGCTGCTGGTCTACGGCAGCGGGCCGGTCAAGGGCTTCGCGGTCACGCTGAGCATCGGCCTCATCGTGAGCATGTTCACCGCGGTCGTGGTCACGCGCTGGATCTTCGACTATGTCATCATGACGCGCCCCGTCGCGAAGCTGAGCATCTAGCGCGGGCTGGGGAAGGGGAGACTGCAGAGAATGTTCCAGATCATCCGGCACGACACGAACTACCCGTTCACCCGGCTGATGAAGCCGGCGATCATCTTGTCGCTCGCGCTGATCGCGCTGTCGATCGGCACGGTCGTCGCCCGCGGCGGGCTCAACTACGGGATCGACTTTGTCGGCGGCACCGTGATCGAGCTGAAGTTCAAGGCCCCGGTCGACATCGCCGCGGTGCGCGCCGCGCTCGATCCGGCCGGCATGGCCGGCGCCGAGATCAAGCATTTCGGCGGCACGAGCGAGGTCCTGGTCACCACCGAGCAGAGCTCGACAAGCGTCGAAGGGATCGAGAAACTCGTGCGCACCGGGCTCGACACACGCTGGGCTGGCCAGTATGAGGTCCAGCGGCTCGAAATGGTCGGCCCCAAGGTCGGCGCCGACCTGCGCACCAAGGCGCTCTGGTCGCTGATCGCTTCCTGGGCGCTGATGCTCGCCTACGTGACCTGGCGCTTCGAGTTCAAGTTCGCGATCGGCGGCATCCTCGCGCTCGTACACGACGTCATCATCTCGGTCGGGCTCTTCACGCTGCTCGGGCGCACGTTCAGCCTGACGGTGCTCGCGGCGGTGCTGACAATCGTCGGTTACTCGATCAACGACACGATCGTGATCTACGACCGCATCCGCGAGTTGCTGCGGCGCGAGGGCAAGCGCAGCTTCCGCGAGATCATCGATCTCGCCGTGAACCAGACGCTCAGCCGCAGCATCCTGACCTCGCTGACGGTCTTCTTCGTGCTGCTCGTGCTCTTCGCCTTCGGCGGCGAGATCATCAGCGACTTCTCGCTGATCCTGCTGATCGGGGTGGTGATCGGCAGCTACTCGACGATCTTCATCGCGGCCCCGGTTATCCTGTTCTGGGAGGGCAAGGGCATCCGCCTGCGCAAGTAGCCCGCCGTCGGCACTGGGGGGGGCATGGGGGGACATCTGACGCGCTGGACGCCCGTGGCCGCGTCCCTTCTCGGTCACGTCGCCCTGATCGCCATCGTCGCCGGGTTGCTCGCCGGCAGCGCGAGTCCGCCGGACCCCGAGGTCATCCCGGTGGACCGCGCGGCCGACGCGCCGGCACCGCAGGCCACGCGGCAGCGTTCGGAGACTGCTGGTGGTGATGACTTCCCGAGCGCGACATCCGAGGATTTCGCCGTCCCGCTGGATACCGCGGATCCCGTCTACCGCCCCTATCTGCTCGGCGTCAAACGGCGTATCTGGGAATGCTGGAATGCCCCGGCCGTCGTGGCGGGCCGCCCGGCGCGCGGAACCCTCGTCGTTGAGTTCACGCTGGCCCGCAGCGGCCGTCTCGCCTCCTCGGGGGTGTGCAATCCCTCCGGGGTGCCGGCGCTCGACCGCGCGGCGCTCGCCGCGGTCGCCCGGGCCGAACCGTTCGCGCCGCTTCCGGCCAGCATCGCCGGCGAATCGCTGCGCGTGCGCGCCCGGTTTGTCTACGATTGACGAGGAACCGAGACGCAGTCGAGCCTGCCCTGCGCGCCGGCGAGTGCCGCCTGACCGGGGCCGCCTGGGATTATTGAGGGGTGGGACGTGCTGGGGAAAGTTGCGATCGTGCTTGTCGAGCCCCGGGAGCCGGGAAACATCGGGGCTGCCGCGCGGGCGATGGCCAACATGGGCCTCTCGCGGCTGGTGCTCGTGCGTCCGCCGAACCATCTTGTAGCGGAGGCTTTCAGGATGGCGCTCGCGGCCCGACCGATTCTCGAATCCGCAGTGGTTGCCGACGACCTCGTACAGGCGATCGCGGAGTTCGGATTCGTCGCCGGCACCACCCGACGGGCGGGCGCGGCGCGTCGTGGGCGGGTGACGCCCCGGCACCTGGCGGCCGAATTGCCCGCAGTGGTCGAGACCGGTGACGCCGCGATCCTGTTCGGCCGCGAAGACAGCGGTTTGTCCAACGAAGAGCTGCAATACTGCCAGCGCCTCGTGACGATCCCCTCGAGCGACGGGTTCGGTTCGCTGAACCTCTCTCAGTCCGTGCTGGCGGTCGCATACGAACTATTTCTCGCCAGCGACACCCGCGGTCCCGGTGGAACGGGCCCGTCGCCGCGCCGCGCCTCGACTGCGGATCTCGAAGGGCTCTACGAGCAGATGGAGAGGACCCTCCTGGATATCGGTTACCTCGACCCGCAGAATCCGGCGCACATGATGCGGGTGTTCCGGCGGCTTCTCGGGCGCGCCGGGCCGGACGCGAGAGAGATCAAGGCGTTGCGCGGGATATTCCGGCAGGTGGACTGGTTCGGCGGCAGACAGGGCGCTCAGCGTAGCCCCGGCGACGCCGACGATCTGGATTGACAGCCCCCCGGGGCCATCGCTAGACTCGCCGCCGTCGCACTGCCGTGGCTGCACCAGGAGGAACGACATCGTGAAAGCCTGCGCTCGACGTCTGGCCCTGACGCTGCTTCTGGCGATCGTCCTGCATCCGGCCGCCGCAGCCGTGGCGTCGGACGCTGGCGACGTTGTGCCCTTCTTCAAGTGCTTGGACCTGCAAGGGCGTCCCGTTTCGCTCGGAAACCTTGTCGCAGGCCGTCGGGTGGCCGTCTTCTTCTGGGACTGGCGCCGGGCGACTTCGACCCGGGCGATGCAGGTCCTCGATCGTCTTCAGGGCGCGTACTCGAGGCAGGGATTCGAAGTGGTGGCGGTCGAAGGTGAAGGGTCCACCGCGGAGCAGGTTCTCGAACGAGTCGAAAAACTTCGCGCGATCGGCACTGCCCAGCGGTACACCATCGTGGCTGATCCCGGGGGGCGCATCGCCCGGAAGTTCCGTGTCGAGAGCCTTCCGCAGATCTTCCTGCTCGACGGGGCAGGGAGGGTGTTTTTCCATCTGGAGGGCTTACGGGCCGAGGATGAAGCTGCCCTCGAGGAGCGTGTCAAGGAAGATCTCGGCATCGCACCGCCCCCGCCCGCCCGCCCGGCCGCGCCGCAACCGGTTCCCGACGCGATCGCCGCCCCCGCGCAAATCCCGGAGAAAGCGCCGCCCGAGGACCCGACCGCGGCGCTTCTCGAGAAATATCGCTATTTCGGCAACTATCACCTCAACCGGGACGAACCGGAGAAGGCCGAGGAGTATTTTCGCAAGTACGTCGGATTGTCTCCGGACGACACTTCTGTATGGCTCCGCCTCGGGGAGTCCTGCGCGCGGCAGCGGCGCTACGATCAGGCGCGTGAGGCCTGGGAGCAGGTTCTGCGCATCGAGCCCGGAAACCGGGAAGCCGACGACAACATCCGCCGGCTTATTCGCGGCGAGTACTGAGGCGCTGGCGCCCGGCCGGTGCTCATCCAGGAGATCGATCGGGCTGGTGCAGCCTCGGGTGCCCGGTCAAGTCGGCGTGATCCGGTACTCGCGTTGGAGGTAGGCGCCCAGCAGGGTGTCCCGGTCCTCTTCGGAGATCTCGGTGAACTGCACGCCGTTGCGCCAGGGACCGCCGTCCTGGCGGTCGACGTACACCACGATGCCGGTGGCCTTGATGGTCTGCTCGCCGAGCACGATTTCAACCAGCAGGATTTCGCCGCGATCGAGAGGGTTCTCAGTCTCGAACATCAGGCCCCCGAGGCCGAGGGTCAGGGTGCGTGAGTACTGCGCCGCGGTTTCGCCACCGTCCGGAAGCCTGCGGCGGTAGGCAACCACGTAATCAGCGGCCATCCGCGGATAGCGCCGCACGGGGGCCTGTCCCGGCACCTGCTTCAACGGATCATCCATGGCGGCGGCAAGTATAACCGTCCAAACCTCCGGGCACAACTCCGACCCGCCGCAGCCGGTTCTTACGAACGGCCTGCGCCATGAACCAGACGATGGTAGCGGGGCTGCCAGACCTTCCGCCCGATCGCACCCGGGATGTCCCGGGCCGCGGCCTCGTCGCGGGCGAGGCCCTGAGCGACCGCCGTCCTGGCGACGACCAACGCGATTTCCCGCGAAATCCCGCGCAGTGATCCGATCGCGGGGTAGACGCAATTGCGTGCGATGAGCGCGGGGGGGACGAGCTCGGCGAGACGGACCGCCGCGGCGGTGAACATCTCGTCGCTCACCGAGCGGGCGCGCACCGCAACCGCGCCGAGGCCGACGCCCGGGAAAATGAAGGCGTTGTTGCCCTGACCGATGGTAAAAGTCTTCCCGTCGAGCTGCACGTCGGGGAACGGGCTGCCGGTAGCGACGATGGCGCGCCCCCCGCTCCAGCGGTATATCTCCTCCGGCGTCCCCTCGGCGAGCGTCGTCGGATTGGAAAGCGGAAAGATCAGCGGCCGGGGGCAGTTCGCGGCCATGGCGTGCACGATACGCTGGTCGAAGCTGCCGGTCTGCCCGGAGAGCCCGAGCAGGACCGTGGCGCCGGTCTTCTCGATCACCTCGAGCAGGCCAGGGGCACGGTCGCCTACCGCGGCCCAGGGCACCGCGGAGCGCGGCTGGGCGAAGGGCCGCTTGTAATCTTCGATGCGCGCGCGCCCCTCGACGAGCAGGCCGCGGCTGTCGAGCACGTGGATGCGTGCCGCGGCTTCGGCCGGTGTGAGTCCCTCGCCGACGAGTCCCGTGCTGATCTGGGACGCCACGCCGATCCCGGCCGCGCCGCTGCCGTAGAGGACGTAGACCTGATCGCGCAGGCGCCCGCCACCGGCGCGCACCGCGCAGGCGATCCCGGAGAGCACGACGGCGCCCGTGCCCTGGACGTCGTCGTTGAAGGAAAGCAGGGTGCCGCGGTATTTCTCGAGGAGGGTGTAGGCGTTGTCCTTGGAGAAGTCCTCCCACTGCAGCAGCGCTTCGGGGAAATGCCTGCGCACGGCCTGCACGAAGCGGTCGACCAACTCGAAGTACGCCGGTCCGCGCAGGCGGGGCCGGCGCAGGCCGAGGTAGAGCGGGTCATCGAGCAGCGACTGGTTGTCCGTCCCCACGTCGAGCGTCACCGGCAGGCAGTGCGCGGGGTTGATGCCGGCCCCGGCGGTGTAGAGCGAGAGCTTGCCGATGGGAATCCCCATGCCGCCGGCGCCCTGGTCGCCGATGCCGAGTATGCCTTCGGAGTCGGTGGCCACGATGACCTCGACATCACGGCAGGGCAGGCCCGCGAAGATCTCGTCGACGCGGTCGATAGTCTCGGGTGAGAGGAACACCCCACGCGGGAAGCGGTAGATGCGGCTGAACTTCTGGCAGGCCTCGCCGACGGTCGGCGTGTAGACGATGCGCATCATCTCTTCGATATGCCGGCCGAGCAGGGCGTAGAACAGAATCTCGTTGCGATCCTGAAGCGAGCGCAGGTAGATGTACCGCTCCAGGTCCGAGGACTTGGCCTGGTAGGCCTCGAAGCAGCGCTCCAGTTGCGAATCGATCGTCGACACAGCCGGAGGCAGCAACCCGTCGATGCCGAATGACAGTCGCTCCTCCCCGGGGAAGGCCGTATCCTTGTTGAGCATCGGGTGGCAGAGCACTTCCTGGCCCTCTGCATTCGTCTCGCACACCTGGGCCCCGTTCTGATCGACAATCATCCGATAGCGCAGCATCTCCTCTTCCTTTCAGCACGTGATCGCCAAACCATGGTACTCATTGGCGGAGGATCCGCAAGTAAGCGAGCAATGTCCGGATGGGAGCACGACAGAAGATCTCTTGACAGTTGAAGGTCTTTCTTGCTATCTGAGACGACAATTTTCCAGTCGGATTACTTCGACTTGGCGCGTTTCCTGGTTCTGGCTTGTCTGGGGGTGGTTAGAGCATGACGACGGGGCTCCGTCTGCGGATTTTCGCCGCAACCCTGGTGGCTGCGATCTGGCTCGCGCCTGCAACCTCACCGGCAGGCGCGAGCAATGCCCACAACCTCGGGTCATGTTCCGCCTGCCATCCGAGTACACCCCGTTTCGGCATCGACTCGCGCCGGGACGTCACCTTCACCACGAGCGCCGATGACCCGGGGTTGTGCGTCTC
>CAZEOK010000025.1:22681-26695 GCA_964513745.1 uncultured bacterium | reverse complement strand
CCGTCGTTGCCGGGTCGGGGCCGCCCGGGGCGCGGATGTCCCTGTACCTGCCGGTGGGGACGAGCGCGGCGTTCACCGGAAAGATCGTCTGCACGAGTTGTCATTTCATCCATGCGGCCGACAGCAGGTACGGCCTGCTGCGCGGCTTCCCGGGCTCCCCCGACCCCCGCTATTTCCCGTCCACGGTCGCCTTGTGCGAGGAGTGCCACGGCGGGAACCTTGCGAAGCGCTCCCCGCACGGCGGGGGCGAGCGCAGCTGTGTCTCCTGCCACGCCGGGCAACCTCGACAGCGCCGGACCGCTGGGGAGAACACCCGGTCCGCGGAGTTGTGTGAGCTCTGCCATCGCGGCGTGACAAACGATCATTTCGCCAAGATGAATCCTTTCGGCAAACGGGTCGAATGCCTGCAATGCCACGATCCTCACTCAGTCTCGTCCGCCTCGCCGGGCCTGCTCGCGGAGAGCTATCGGACCGCCGTGGTCGAGAGCGTCGTCATCCGTCCGCACTTCAGCCGCAGTCTCTGCGTTGCCTGCCATGCCAACACCGACGACTACGCCCTCAGGGACGAGGACGTGAACGTCCTGTGCAACCGTTGTCATGCCAGCGGCAAGATCTCACCCAACATCCACCCGCTGCGAAAGGTCCCGCCGAAGATCACCGTGCCCAAGGGTTGGCCGCTGACCGACGGCGCGTTGACCTGCCTGACCTGTCACGATCAGGGGCACGAGGACCAGCCTCGGAGCCGCTGGATGCTCCATGGTGGACCGTACGTCTCGCCGCGCGCGGTGTGCGGGAACTGTCACAACCCGGCGGACCTGGCGAGCAGCAGGATCCACCTGGAGATCAACGAAGGCAAGTCCTGCGACATGTGCCACCAGACGCGTCCCCAGCCAGGGGTGGACACGATCAAGACGGTGACGTTCATCGCCGATCCCGACCTGCTGTGCCTGCGCTGCCACGACCAGAACGCCACGGATGGTTCGGTGCACCACGCCGGCGTGATGGGGCGTGAAGTCGAAGAGGATCACATCCCGGCCGAGCTACCCCTGTACAAAGGGCGCGTGATCTGCGCCACTTGCCACAATCCGCATATCCTCGAGACCTCAGGGATGCGCCTGCGGGCCTTCCTGCATAGCTCGCTGCTTTGCATCGGCTGTCACGAAGGGTGATCCGGAGTTCAGGACATCAGGGATGTTCGACGGTGATGGCGCGCTTCCGTGCTCCGAGGATTTCAAAACGCACCGTCACGGCGTCTTCGGGAAGCAGACCAGCCGCCCGCTCCGCCCACTCCACCGCGAGGACGCCCCCGCGTTCCGCGTAGTCCTCGAGGCCGAGTTCCGCGGCCTCTTCTGGCCCGGTGAGCCGGTAGAGATCGGCATGGAAAAGCGGCACCCGGCCGGCGTGTTCATGGACGAGCGTGAAGGTCGGGCTGACGGCCTGGCGCGGCGGCAGCCCGAGCCCCGCCGCAAGGCCCTTCACGAAGGCGGTTTTCCCCGCGCCGAGCGGCCCGATCAGCCTCAGGACCGTTCCGCGCGGCAGCGTGCGCACCAGTCGCCGCGCGATCGCCGCCGTCTGTTCAGGGGATGAGGAGAGAAAGCGCTGTGTCCTGGGCATCGGCACGGCGGTTCAGGAGCGAGTGCACGGCTGCCGGGATGCGATCGGCGACCTCGCTGGCGAAGATCCCCCACGGTCCCAGGGATGCCACGGCGAGGTCCCCCGCGAGACCATGAAGGTAGACCCCGAGCAGGGCTGCGGCGAGAGGTGCCATCCCCCGCGCCAGGTGGGCGGCGATCACCCCGGTAAGAACGTCGCCCGTCCCGGCGGCAGCCATCCCGGGATTTCCCGTGGGGTTGATCCAGACCGGTCCGGACGGGGGGGCGACGACGGTTCGTGACCCCTTGAGGACGACGACAGCGCCAAAGCGCTCGGCACAGGTGCGGGCCGCCTCGATGCGATCGGACTGCACCTCGTGCGTGTTCGTGCCGAGCAGGCGGGCGAGTTCGCCGGGATGCGGGGTAAGGACCGCAGAGGTGCCGCGGTCGCGAAGTATCTGCCGACCGGCAGCGGCGAGAGCGTGGAGGGCGTCGGCATCAAGAATCAGGGGGAGATCCGCGCGGCTGCACAGCTCGCGGACGAGATCGGTGATCGCGTCGCATCGCGAGAGCCCCGGTCCAACCGCCAGGGCACCGAATTTTGGGAGGTGCTCGAGGACGACAGCCGCGGCACCGAGTCCATCGACGCCGGTAGCGCCCGCGGGTAGCGACAGCACCATGGCCTCCGGCAGGCCCGGCAGGAAGGGCGGGGCGAGCCCTGCTGGCAGCGCCACCGTGACCAGGCCGGCGCCGGCGCGCAATGAGCCGCGGGCGGCGAGAGCAGCGGCACCTGCCAGGCCGCGCGAGCCGGCAACGAGCACCACGTGGCCGTACGTGCCCTTGTGATCCTCAGGGCCGCGGGGGGGGATGTGCTGGATCAGGTCCGCCGGCATCGTCAGGCGCAGCGCTCCGGCAACGAGGGCGTCCGTGCCCGCCGGAAAGCCGATGTCCGCCAGCCAGAGCCGTCCGACGAGTTGGGTGCCGGGGTGCAGCACCAGTCCCGGCTTCGGGTATCCGAAGGTCACGGTTGCGGTCGCCCGGACTGCCTCCCCGGCCACGCGGCCATGATCGGATGCGAGGCCGGAGGGGATGTCCACCGCCAGCACGGGCCGGCCAAGATCATTGATGAGATTGATTGCGGCTGCCGTCAGCCCGCGGGCGGGAGGCGTGAATCCTGTGCCGAGAAGCGCATCCACGACCAGGTCCGCAGCACCGGCGCGCTTGCCCGCCGCACTGAGGTCTGCGGCACAGTTGCACGCAACGAGTTCGACACCGCATTTTTGCGCGGCGCACCAGGCGCGTTGGGCGTCGGGGCGCATCTCCTCCGGGGTCCCGACGAGGACGGCCAGCGGGATCGCGCCGCCATCGCGGAGCACGCGGGCCGCGACAAGGCCATCGCCGCCATTGTTGCCGCGTCCGCAAAAGATCGCCACCCGCCGGTCGCGCACCGTGCCGAGAATGAGCTTCGCGGCTTCTGCGGTGCACCTGCCGGCTTTCTCCATGAGCACTGCAACTTCAATCCCATGGCTCTCGGCCGCACGGCGGTCGACAGCTTCCATCTCGCCGGCGGTCGCGAGCTTCATTCCGGAGCCGTAGCCGGGGACCTGACCAGGAGGCAGACAGCCTGGGCCGCGATGCCCTCGCGTCTCCCGACGAAACCGAGACCTTCCGTGGTGGAGGCCTTGATCCCGACGCTGGCCTCGGGCAGGGCGAGGGCGGCCGCGAGCGCGCGTCGCATCGCGGGCTCATGCGGGGCGATGCGCGGGACCTCGGCGAGGATGCAGGTGTCGACCTGCAGCGGGCGCCAGCCCGCGGCGGCGATGATCCCGACGGTGCGCCGCAGCAGCTCGAGGCTCGAGATGCCACGGAAGGCCGGGTCGCTGTCGGGGAAGTGGCGCCCGATGTCGCCGAGGGCGGCAGCGCCGAGCAGCGCATCGCAGATCGCGTGCGTCAGGACATCGGCGTCGGAGTGGCCGGACAGGCCGCGCTCGTGCGGGATGGTGACGCCGCCGATGACCAGCCGCCGGCCGTCCACGAACGGGTGGACGTCCCACCCCGTGCCGACGCGAAGTCCGGGGTCGGCGCTCACCCCAGGCTCCGGTGTGTCGCCGCGCGGTTAACCAGCATGCGGGCGAGGGCGAGGTCTTCGCGCGTGGTGATCTTGAAATTGAGTCTCGAGCCCGGTACCACCCGCACCGGGTGGCCAAGCAGCTCGACCAGCGCGGCGTCGTCGGTGGCCTCGAGGCCGGCGGCGCGCGCCTGCGCGTGGGCCTCCCGCAGCAGCCCGACGGAAAAGGCCTGAGGGGTCTGAGCAAGCCAGAGCGCGCGCCGGTCGACGGTCCCGTCGAGGAAAAGGTCGGCCGAGACCCTCTTGACGGTGTCCTGGACGGGTATCGCCGCGAGAGCCGCCCCGTGACGGCGC
>CAZEOK010000025.1:0-22671 GCA_964513745.1 uncultured bacterium | reverse complement strand
CGTACTCGATCGCGCCGGGCAAGGCGCGCAGGCCGGCGGCCACCGAGTCCTGTCGCTCCCGTCCGCCGGCGACGGCCGGTCGGCAGGTGGGCCAGCCGTGGCGGGCGAGGATCCCGGAGCGGAACCGAGCCAGGTGCGTGCGGGGCAGGACGGGCTGAATCAGGGAGATGCGCCGGCTGGCGGCGAAGATGGCGATGGTCAGGCCCAGCAGCGGTTGCCCGCCGAGATCGATGAAGGTCTTCGGGGTCTTGAGGCCGATGCGCGCGCCCCGACCCGCTGCGGGGATGATCGCTGCCGCCTGGCTCACGGCGTCACCTCGGCAGGGACCGTGGCAGTCTCACGGGGTGTGAATTGGGCGAAGATCATCCGCCCCGCGGAGGTCTGGATGGCGCTGGTGACCGTGACCTCGAGACTCTTCCCGATGAACCGCCGGGCGTTGTCGACGACGACCATCGTGCCGTCGTCGAGATACGCCACGCCCTGGTTGGCCTCCTTGCCCTCCTTGAGGACCGTCACCCGCATCAGCTCTCCGGGCAGGGCCACCGGCTTGAGGGCGTTTGCAAGCTGATTCATGTTCAGCACCGCCACGCCGCTGACCTCGGCCACCTTGTTGAGGTTGTAGTCGTTGGTGATGATCTGTGCGCCGGTTTCGCGGGCCAGGGCCACCAGCTTGGCGTCGACTTCACGCACCAGGGGAAAGTCACGGTCACTGACCAGGATCGTGAGTTCCGGCCGCTTCTGCATCCGCGCCAGCACGTCCAGGCCGCGTCGACCGCGATTGCGCTTCAGGGAATCAGCGGAGTCGGCGATGTACTGAAGCTCGCGCAGCACGAACTGCGGCACCACGAGGACCCCCTCGATGAAACCGGTCTCGCAGACTGCCGCGATCCTTCCGTCGATGATGACATTGGTGTCGAGGATCTTCGGGTTGGCGCGAGCGGTGTCGGCGATCGTTGCGCCTGCCGGGTTGTTAACCATGGCAGGCGCAAGAGGAACGCTGCCGACTCCCCTCTGCGCACCCGGTTCCCGTCCGATCCAGTGGATGGCCGTTGCCCCGAGCGCCAGGCCGGCCAGCGCAAGGGCGGCCGAGCCGACTGCGGCCAACACCGCGGCTCTCGCGGGATCGGCATCCCGCAGCGAAAGAACCAGGAGCACACCCGCAATGGAGCCGAGCCCCGAACCAACCGCCATTCCGAACAGCCCCACAGGAGTCTCCTTGACGCCATCTGTCGCTTTGCCGCCACCTTTCACAGGACTGATCATATAATCCGCGGCATGACCCCGTCAATCGCGCGTCCGCTGATCAGCGTCACGGTTCTGGTTGCCTAAGTGTCGGTGCTGTATTGTGTTTTATCGTTGACGGCGGGGGCGAATCGGCTACAATGCCCACTTGATCGAGGGGCCGGAATGGAGCACATGACGATCGAGATAGCGGATTCGGACTACCAGGCCGTCCAGGAGTTCATTGCCCGCAAGACCGGGCTGTTCTTCCAGGAGAGCAAGCGTGAAGATCTGCTGTCGGTGATCCAGGACCGCCTGAGCGTCCTCCCGCGCTTCACCGACCTCGGCGCTTACCTCGCTTTTCTCGAGCGCGAGGCAGATGGCGGCCGCGAGCTGCGCGGCCTCATCAGCCGGCTCACGGTCGGAGAGACCTATTTTTTCCGAAATCGCGGGCAATTCACGGCGCTGCGCGACACCATCCTGCCCGCAATCATCCGGCGGCGTCGTGGCAAGAGCCAGTGTCTACGACTCTGGAGCGCAGGCTGCTCGACCGGTGAGGAGCCCTACTCGCTGGCGATTCTGCTGCGCGAGCTCCTGCCCGATATCAGCGAGTGGGAGATCCACCTGCTGGCGACCGACATCAACGAGGATGCTCTCGCCGCCGCCCGCGAGGGGCTGTACCGCAACTGGTCGTTCCGCGAGGTCGAGGAGCACTATCGTCAACGGTATTTCACCGCGGAGGCGGAGAGTTCGCGCATCCGGCCCGAGATCCAGTCGCTGGTGACGTTTCGCTATCTCAATCTCGCCGAAGATCCCTACCCGAGCGGGATCACCGGCACTGATGCAATGGATCTGATCATCTGCCGCAACGTCATGATCTATTTCCGACCGGAGCTGTGCCAGGAGGTCACCCGCCGCTTTTTCAACTGCCTCGAAGACCAGGGCTCCCTGCTGGTGGGTCACTCGGAGCACAGTGATCTCATCTACCCGGGTTTTTCGCGCAGCTTCATCGGGCGAGCCATCGTGTACCAGAAGAACGGTTCGAACCCGGTGTGGGAGAGGGGGCTCGCGATCCGTTTCCGGGGCAGCGGCCCGCCGCCCGCCGGGATCCTGACCCACGATCCGCCCGGAGTGCGCCGCACGGGGATGCAGCGGCCTGCCGGGACCGAGGAGACCGTGTTCTTCGAGCGCGGGGTCCTCCTCGTTGGGGAGATGAGACCGCTTGAGGCGATCGCGCAGTTCAAGCGCGTGCTGGCCATCAATCCGCGCAACGAACGGGCGCTTTACACCATCGCCATGCTGCTTGCCAACACCGGCAACACCGTCGAGGCCACCGCGTGCGCCGAGCGTCTGATCCAGACCAATCCGCTGCACCTGGAGGCCACCTACCTGCTGGCGATTCTCGCGCGCGAGACCGGCGGGCTGGAGCAGGAGCTGGCCCTGCTCAAAAAGACGGTGTACCTCAATCCGGACTTCGTGCTCGGACACTTCCAGACCGGCCTGCACTATCTCAAGGCCGGCAACGGGCGGCTTGCCCGGCGTTCCTTCCTCAATGCCCTGCGGATTCTCGAGGACCGCGCCGCCGGCGACCCGGTCGAGGGCGTCGAGGGTATGACCGTCGGGCGGCTGCGTGCGGCCGTGCTGGGCATGATTCCCGGCGGCGATCCCCGCGAGGAGGTGCGGTGATGCCACGCAGCTGGGAGCAGCGACGGCAGGACTCGGAGCGTGTCTGGAGCGAGATCCGCCGGCGCATCGAGCAACTCGAGCGCGGTGCGGGTGTCGCGCCCGACACCGAGGACCTGGCGGCCCTCTGGCACCGGCGCGCGATCGAGCTGGCCGAGGCGCCGGACCGCGACCGCGAGGCCGGAGAGTTGCTGACTCTCGTCGTGCTGCGTCTCGGCGCCGATCGCTACGCCGTTCCGATCACCTCGGTCCGGGAGATCCTGCGCGTCGGCCGCGTCACCCCCGTGAACACCGCACCGGAATTCGTGCACGGCGTGATCAACCTGCGTGGCGTCATCGTCACCGTTCTCGACCTGCGGATGTTCTTCGGGCTCGAGCCGGGGCCGGTGGGGGAGGGGTCACGCATCATCGTCGCCGAGGGCGGCGGCATGGCCGTCGGGATCCTCGTCGAGCAGGTCGAGGAGATCGTCGACCTGCCGGCGGCCCTGGTCAAGCCGCCACTCTCTCCTGCCAAGGGGCTTGTCGAGGATTACATCGCCGGCATCGTCGCGCTCAACGAGCAGATGGTGGTGCTCATCGATCTGGAAAAGGTGCTCCGCAACCCGCGCATCGTCGTCGACGAGGTCGTCTAGCCCGGGCTGGGACCGTCGGTCGGCGTGAGGAGGAGGGCATGCGTACAAGAATGAAGCTCGGACCGAAGCTGATCATCTCCCTCGGGCTGGCTCTGGCCCTGATCCTCGGGGTGTTCATGTTCTTCATGACCCGCTACCAGCGCGACGGCGCGATCGAACAGTCTTCGCACGTGATGCTGACCGTCGGGCAGGCCATCGTCAAGAGCATGGAGCGCTCGATGCGCCAGGGCGACATGGCCAGCATCCAGGAGATGCTCGAGGGCATGACCGGGGGCGACATCGCCGGATTGCGCATCATCGACTGGAACCGCGCCGTGACCCAGAGCGACAAGCCCGGCGAAATCGGTTCGCGGGCGGGCGACGCCCTGGTCGACGAGGCCTTCCGGACCGGGGATCCGGTGCTGAAGAACCTCGAACTTGGCGAACGCTCGGTTCTGCGCCAGGTCTTCCCGCTGCACAATTCCGCGCAGTGCACCGGCTGCCACCGCCAGGTCGGTCCGGGTGCCGTGCTCGGCGCGGTCGCCCTGAGCCTGACCATCGACCAGATCGGGCAACACACCTCCTCGATGACCAACCGCATGATCTGGTGGGGAGGGGCCATCATCCTGGTGGTCATCGTCGCGCTGCTCGCTCTGCTTCAGCCGCTCGTTCTCGGGCCGATCTCGGGGCTCTCGCGGGCCGCAACCGCGGCCGCCGACGGTCAGGCGGTCGCCGCCGTGCCGATCAAGAGCGAGGACGAGATCGGGCAACTCGCACGCGCCTTCAATACGATGATCGGCAACCTCAGGGACGCCCTGGAGCGCAACGAGAGCATCGTGCGCGGGATCGCCGATCCGATGGTCGTCATCGACCAGGACGGTGTCGTTTCCTTCATGAACGAGCCGGGCGAGCGGCTCACGGAGCACCTGCGCGAGGATGTCATCGGCAAGCTCACGTGCCGCGAGCTGATGAATTGCGCCGAGTGTCAGAGCGGCTGCGGGCTGCTGCGGCTGGTCAAGACCGGGCAGGACGGCGGCACGGAGGAGCGCACCATCCGCACGCGCGGCGGCCGGGCGGTGCCGACCCTCGCCACATCGTCGCTGATACGGGACGCGGCGGGCAACCTGCGGGGGGCGATCGGCATTTTCCGGGACGTCTCCGTGCAGCGCAAGGCCGAGCGCAAGCTGGCGAACAAGACCTCCTGGACCGAGTCGGTCATCCGCGCCGTCGCCGACCCGATGTTCACCGTGGACAAGGAGAAGACCGTGACCTTCGCAAACGAGTCGGCGGCGGCGCTCGTCGGCTTCACCCCCGAAGAGATCGTCGGGCGCAAGTGTCACGACGTGTTCCGGGGCGCGGTCTGCCGTGAAGACTGTCTGTACGCCCGCGCCCTGCGCTCGGGTACCTTCCACGGCACCGAGCGGGAGGTGATCAACCGCCGTCAGGAGTCGCTGCTCGCCCAGGCCAGCGGGGCCGTGCTCCTTTCGGCCGAAAAGGGCAATCTCGGCTTCCTCGAGATCCTGCGCGACGTCACGGAGGAGAAGAAGAACCTGATGAACCTCGTCGAGGTCATCAAGCACGTCCAGGACGCATCGACCCAGATCCTGAACATCGCGGGGGAGATCCTCTCGAACACCGAGGAGCAGAAGAAGAGCATCTCCGAGCAGTCCTCCTCGGTCAAGGAAGTGGCGACCACGATCGAGGAGCTGGACATCACCTCGCAGCAGACCGCGGAGAAGGCCGATAAGGTCGTGCGGTCCGCGCAGAAGTCGGTCGAGGTCTCCAAGGATGGTCAGGCCGCGGTCCGCGAGGAGATGGAGACGATGCAGCTGATCCGCGAGCGCGTCGAGGCGATCGCCCAGCAGATCCTCGGGCTCTCGGAGCAGGCGCAGCAGATCGGCACGATCGTCACCACCGTGAACGACATCGCCGAGCAGACCAACCTGCTCGCGCTCAACGCGGCGATCGAGGCGGCCCGCGCCGGCGAGCACGGCAAGGGGTTCGCCGTCGTCGCGATGGAGGTCAAGAAGCTCGCCGAGCAGAGCCAGCAGGCGACGGCGCGCATCGGGACGCTCGTCAACGAGATCCAGAAGCAGACCCGGGCCAGCGTCGTGGCGACCGAGGAGGGGTCCAAGGGCGTCGAGCTCGGCGTGCAGCTGGCACTCAAGGCCGGGTCGACGATAGAGAGCGTGATGGCGATGACCGCGAACACGGCGGATGCGGTCCAGCAGATCGCCTCGATCGCCAAACAGCAGTCGGTCGGGATCCAGCAGGTCTCGATCGCCATGGCCAACATCAACGCCGGGATGAAGCAGACGACCACCAGCGCGGAGAGCCTCCAGCAGGTGGCGGAGGACTTCAACGCACTGGCGATGGCGCTTCGCAATGTCGCGCGCAAGTACAAGATCTGAGCCGGCCTGGCTGGCCGCTGCGCTCTCGCTTTGGAGCGTGCGCGCGCTGCTCGCGCTCTTCGCCATCGGCACCGCCGTGGCCGTCTTGGCGCTGACCGAGGGAGCCCGGCTGCGCGCGGAAGTGTCCGCGCTCGAAGACACCCGCCGCTTCGAGCAGCTCATCGACGCAGCGTCCGTGGCTGTGCGGGCACTCGATCGGCGTCTCGAGAGCGCCCCGCGGGAGCCGGGGATCGATGCCACGGCCCTGGAAGTCGGCGCGGTGCGTGAGCGCTTGCGGACTCTTGAGGCCGCTGCCGTGCGCGGGGTTCGCATCCCGGCGAGTCCCCTGAACGAGGTGGTGGAGCGGATCGAGGCCGCCAGCCGGCGGAGCGCCGCGGGAGCGCCGGCCTCGGACCAGGAGACGGCCGGGCTGCGCCGGGTGCTCGAGGAGCGCTGGGGCGTCCTCAGCGAAGCCGTTCAGGAAGCGCTCAGCCGGGAGGACTCCTCACGGCTCTGGCGCATCGGCGAGCGCTCCCGCCAGCAGCGCTGGGCGCTGCTTTTCGTGGGGATCGCCGCGCTGGGAATCCTCGGGGCGGCGATCGTCGTCACCGGCCTCTCGGCTCTGCGATTCGCCGCTCAGATCCGGGCGCTTGCCGCCGGGGATTTCTCGGGTGCCGCTGCCCCCCCGGTGATCCGCGGCGATTTCGCCGTCCTGCGCGCCGGCATCGGCGGCGCGGCAGCCGCGCTGAGCGAGACCGAGCAGCGACGTCGCGCTGAACAGGCCCGCACCGAGCGATTCTTCCAGCGCATGGCGGTGGCGCTCTCGGACATCGCCGACGGCCATCGCGGCCGGCAACTCCCCCCGGGGGAGGAGCACGCGTGTGCCGAGGCCGTGGCTGCGCTCGGCCGCGTTGTGGAGCGACTGAACGCCGCTGAGGAGCGCGAAGAGTGCGAGCGTTCCCGTGCACAGTCCGTCACGCCCGTGCCGCGCGAGGAGCTCTACCAGCTGCGGCAACTGATCGAGCTGGACCCCGGCGGCCAGGATCAGGCCCTGGCGGCCTTCGGTCCCGAAAGTCCGCTGCACGAGTTGGCCCAGCGGATAGCGATTTTTTCCGCCCGCAATCGTCTCCTCGTCGATCAGCTGCGGGAGCGCGCTGTCCGGATCCTCGAACACTCGGGGACGCTCTCCGCCGCGGTTGTCGACCGGGAGAAGGACTTCCGCCGCGAGTCGCAGCTGATCCACGAGACCTCCACGACGGTGAACGAAGTCTCGGTTGCCGCGAAACAGACCGCCCAGATGGTCGAGTTTGTCTTCCGCTCCTCCCAGGACGCGATGCGCGCCGCCGAGGAAGGTCGGGAGTACGTGCGGCTCACGATCGAGGGCATGGACGTGATCGAGCAGCGCGTGAGCCGGATCGCCGAGCAGATTCTGCAGCTCGCCTCAAAGTCCCAGGAGATCGGCGCCATCGTCAAGGCCATCGGCGACATCTCCAAGCAGACGAACCTGCTCGCGCTCAACGCGGCCATCGAGGCCGCCGGGGCGGGCGAGCACGGCAAGGGCTTCGCCGTGGTGGCCAAGGAAATCCGCGAGCTCGCCATCAAGAGCTCGCGCTCCACCCAGGACATCCAGAGAATTATCGCGGACATCCAGTCCGCGACGAACTCCGCCGTTCTCTCCACCGAGGAAGGCACGAAGAGCGTTCACGGCGGGGTGCGGCTCGCGACGTCGCTCAACCAGGCCTTCGCCCAGGTGGTCGAGAAATTCCAGGAGGTGCTCGAGTCCGCGCAGCAGATCTCGACGGCGGCCCAGGAGCAGACCGCAGGAGCGCGCCAGGTCGCGGGCTCGGTCTCCACCATCGACCACATGATGCGGACCACGGTCGAGGACCTCGTGGGGCTGCGCCACATCCTCGAGGAATACCAGGGGATCGCCGCCGAACTGGCGCAGATCCTGGGCGATTCTTCAGGGTCGCGGGGTGAGCGCGCGTGAGCTTCCAGCCCGACGAGCTCCAGGAGATTCTCTCCATCTACAAGGCGGAGACCGAGGAGCATCTGCAGAAACTCAACGAAGGGCTCCTGCGCCTGGAGAAGGCGCCGCGACGCACGGAAACGCTCGAGGAGATCTTCCGCGAAGCCCACAGCCTCAAGGGGGCGGCGCGCATGATCGGTTTCGAGCCCGTGGAGAAGATATCGCACGGGCTCGAGGATCTCTTCGGCCTGGCGCGCAAGGGCGAACTCGAGTTCGGTCGCGAGGTGTTTGACGCGATCTTCGCGGCGCTCGACGCCATCTCGAGACTGACCGCAGACTGGCTCGAGAACCCCGGGGGACCTTCGTTCCCCGTCGACGACGTGCTCAGCCGGATCCGCGCAGCGCAAACGGGGCGACCCGCGAAAACCGCCATCACGACGCCGGCACCAGAGCCGGCGTCTGCCGGGGTGCCCCCTCCCTCACCTGGGCCACCACCCGTCGACGAGCCGCCCGCTCCCCAGCTCCCCTCCGTGACGCCGGTGCCGTCTCTGCCGAAGCCCGTGCGGCCCGTCGATCACCCGGCGGAGCAACCGGCCGTCCCTGCCTCCGAGACCGGCGTGCGTCAGGTCGAGGAGACCATCCGCGTCACCACCCAGAAGATCGACGACCTCATGAACCAGATCGGCGAGATTCTCGTCACCCGCATCAAGTTCGACGAGCGGCTGGGGGAGATCCGCGAGATCGAGCGGCAGCTCGAACAGTTCCAGCGCACCTGGACCGCCGTGCACCGTCGCCCGGCCCAGGGAGCGGACCCCTGGTCAGTGCGGGAGATCACCGCCCGCCTTGCCCGCCTCCAGGAGGACGTCCGCCACCTGGCCACGGGCTTCAACGACGACACCCTGCGGATGAGCCTGGTCTCGAGCGAGCTTCAGGAGTCGATCAACCGGGTGCGCATGATGCCGCTCTCGGCGCTGTTCAACCTCTTTCCCCGCTTGCTGCGCGACATCGCCCGGCAGGAGGGCAAGGACGTGGAGCTCGTCATCGAGGGCGGTCATGCCCAGCTGGACAAGAAGATCATCGAGGAGCTCAAGGACCCCCTGACCCACCTGCTGCGCAACGCGCTGGACCACGGGATTGAAAGTCGCGACGAACGTCTTCGTGCCGGCAAGCGTCCGGCCGGCCGCCTGCGGCTGTCTGCCACGCAGAAGGCGAGCAGTGTCGTCATCGACATCGAAGACGACGGCGCCGGCATCGACCTCGAGCGCGTCAGGGCGCTCGCGCTGCGCCGGGGCTTCGCGACCGAGGCCGAACTGGCCGAGATGACCGATCAGCAGATTCTCGGCCTGGTCTTCCGCCCGGGGTTCTCCACCAAGGGAATGATCACCGACCTCTCGGGCCGCGGTGTCGGGCTCGACGTGGTGCTCACGAACATCGAGCGGCTCAAGGGCACGATCATCGTCTCCTCCGAGCCCGGCCGCGGGTCGATCTTCTCGATCCGGCTGCCGATCACGCTGGCGACGACGCAGGCGCTGCTGGTGCTGGTATCAGGTCAGACCTTCGCCATCCCGCTAGCGGCAGTGGAAGTCATCGGCGAGGTCGGTCTGGACCAGGTGACCTCCGTCGAGTCGCGGGAGGCAGTCCTCATCGAAGGCGTGCCGACGGCCCTCGTGCGCCTCAATGAGATTCTGCGTCTGCCCGAGCAGTCCGTGCGGCTGGAGGCCGGCGACAAGGCGCCGATTGTCGTGCTCGGCTCGACCGAGGAGCGGGTGGCATTCCTGGTCGACGAACTGCTTGGGGAGCATGAGGTCGTCGTCAAGGGGCTCGGGGCGCCGCTGCGGCGGGTGCGCAACGTCTCGGGGGCGACCATCTCCGGCGACGGCAGCGTCGTGCTGATTCTCAACGTCTTCGACCTGATCAAGTCCTCCCAGAAGGTGCGGGGACTCTGGCTCGCCGACAAGCGTCGCATCGAGGCGGGCCGGCATGGCAAGTCCCGGGTGCTCGTGGTCGACGACTCGGTGACCACGCGACTGCTTGAAAAGGGCATCCTCGAGGGCAACGGGTACGAGGTCACCCTGGCGGTCGATGGTCTCGACGCCCTGGAGAAGCTTGCCGCCGGCGGCTTCGACCTCGTGGTCTCCGACGTGGAGATGCCCCGGATGAGCGGCTTCGAGCTCACCCGGCAGCTGCGACGCGCCGAGGCGTACCGCGAACTGCCGGTTATTCTGGTGACGTCGCTCGCTTCGGAAGAGGACAGGAAAACCGGCGTCGAGGCCGGCGCCGACGCCTACATCGTCAAGGGTGCCTTCGACCAGGGCAACCTGATCTCCACCATCAGGCAACTGCTGTGAGCGACGCCGAGCGAACCATGACGGGGACGGGGACCGCGCTGCGGCCGATCCGGGTGTTGGTCGCCGAGGACTCGCTGTTCGCCCGGAGCGTACTCGTGAAGATCCTCGAGTCCGATCCCCGGATCAGGGTCGTCGGCGTTGCGAAGAACGGCCAGGAGGCGGTGGAGCTCGTGCGCGAACTGCGCCCCGACGTCGTGACGATGGACATCCGCATGCCGGTCATGGACGGGTTCCAGGCGACCCAGCTGATCATGGCGGAGAATCCGACGCCAATCCTCGTCATCAGCGCATCGGTCGGCAGCGAAGACCTGAAGATCTCGTTCAACGCCATCCAGGCGGGAGCGCTCGACATCATCGAGAAGCCGCGCGGCAACCTGCAGTCGGGTTACGAGAAGCTGGGGGTCGAGATCGTGCGTCGCGTGCGCATGGTCTCCGAGATCCGCGTTTTCCGGCACATCTCGCCGCGGCTGCAGCGCCCCATCGCCTGGACGCCGCCGGCGGGAAGCAGTCTGCGCGCGCCCGAGCGCGTGGTTGCCATCGGCGCCTCCACGGGCGGCCCTTCGGCCCTGCTCTCGATCCTTCAGGCGGCGCCGGCCGGCTTCCCGGCCCCCATCTTCATCACCCAGCACATCTCTGAGGGTTTCGGGCGGGGGTGCGCCGAGTGGCTCGCCCGCAACTCCGCGCTCGAGGTCAAGGTCGCCGAGGACGGCGAGCGCGTGCGTGCGGGCGTCGTCTATTTCACCCCTGATCGCAGCCTGCTGGAACTGCGGGGGAAGTGGGAGGTCGCGGTCCGCTCGCAGCGTGCGCGAACGGAGCGCGCAACCATCGACATCATGATCTCCTCGGTCGCCGAGGCGTGGCGGGAGCGGGTGATCGCGGTGTTGCTCACCGGCATGGGCAGCGACGGCGTCGACGGGCTGCGCCGGGTCAAGGCGCTCGGCGGCCGCACCGTGGCGCAGGACGAGAGGTCGAGCGTCGTCTGGGGCATGCCGCGCGCCGCCACCGAGGCCGGAGTCGCCGACCAGGTGCTGGCGCTGGACGACATCCCGCAGGCGCTGCTCCGCCTCGTGGCTGCTCCGCTGAGGTGAGATGGGCGCGAACATGAAGATCCTGGTTGCGGAGGACAGCCTGACCCAGGCCACGCTGATGAAGCTCGCGCTCCAGCGCATGGGGTACGAAGTCGTCCTTGCGCGCGACGGCATCGAGGCCATCAAGAAAGTCTGGCAGGAGTGTCCTGACCTCGTGGTCTCCGATGTGATGATGCCTCGGCTCAATGGCTACCAGGTCTGCCGCCTGCTGCGCGACGATCAGGCGACGAAGCGGATTCCCGTGATCCTGTTGACCAGCCTTGACCAGCGCCAGGACGCTTTCTGGGGTCTGAAGTCCGGCGCCGATCTGTTCATCACCAAGGGAGGCGACATCCCGCTGCTCGTTTCGCAGATCCACGGATTCCTCGAGGACCGTGCGGCGGCCGATGCCGGGGTGGCGGGCGGGAGACCCGGCGAGGCCTGCGAGGTCAACCTGGACGCGGATGTCATGGAGCGGGTCATCCACCTGCTCGACAAGAGCCTCTTCGATTCCACGGTGGCCGCGGAGATCCGTGACCTGGTGAACAAGCTCGACGACCTGGAGGCGACAGCGCTCGGGGTGCTCGAGATCGTCGCCAAGGTCATCGACTTCCACGTCGGGGCGGTCCACCTCGGCGGCGATGAGCAGCACGGCATGTTCGTGCTGGTCAAGAAACCGGTTGGGAATCGCTTTATCACCCTGGTCGGCGAGCGGTTGTTGCGCGAGACCCCGGAAACCGAGCCGGGGCCCGACAGCGAGCCGGAGATCCGCGACCCGCAGAAGCTGCTCGAGCGGCCGGGGGATCACCCGCAGGCCGCGGGATCGGTTCTCATAGAAGGTCTGACGACCAAAGGGCGGCCGAGCGGAGCGATCGCAATCGCCGCGGCCGAGTCCAACGCCTTCCCGGAGCGGGAAGAGAAGACTTTTCAGATGATCGCGCGGCAGGCGAACATCGTTATCGACTACGCGCGCCTCTACGAGCGCACGAAGAGGCTCTCGATCACCGACGGCTTGACCAAGCTCTACAACCATCGGTTTTTCCAGGATGCACTCAAGAGGGAATTCAGCCGCTGCCAGCGACACCAGAACCCGCTTTCGTTGGCGCTTCTCGACATCGACCACTTCAAGAGATTCAACGACACCTACGGTCACCAGCAGGGCGACGTCGTCCTCCAGGATCTCGCCCGGACCCTGAAAGGTCAGGTGCGCTCCCTGGACGTCGTTGCGCGCTACGGTGGCGAGGAGTTCGCGGTGATCATGCCTGACGCGACCCCCGAGGTGGCGCTGCGGGTTGCCGAGCGCCTGCGCGCAGCCGTCGAGAACCGGCCGGTCGAAGGTCCGAACGGCCCGCTGCGGGTGACGATCAGCCTCGGCGTTGCATCCGTTCCACACGGGGAAATTGCGGCCCCGGCCGGCCTGATTGCAGCGGCCGACCGGGCGTTGTACAGGGCCAAGGAACGCGGGCGCAACCGCGTGGCCTGCCAGGACGGGTAGGGCATGAAGGCGCGCATGGACGAGCGCAAGCGGATCGGCGATCTGCTCCTCGATGCGGGAGTCATCACCACGGGACAGCTGGACGAGGCCCTGGCCGAGCAGCGGCGCTCCGGCGGGCGCCTCTGCTACAACCTGATTCGTCTCGGGCACCTGAAGGCCGACGACCTCGTCGTCTTTCTGCGCGACCAGTTCGGGGTTGCCGCGGTCAATCTCGAGAGGTATCAGGTGCCGGAGGCCGTGCTGCGACTCATCCCGGCAGCGTTCGCCCGCGAGCGACGGGTCGTGCCGCTCCACGTCCTCGGGACCACGCTCACCGTCGCCATGCTCGATCCCTCGCGCGCGGACGACATCAGCGCGATCCGTGCCATCACCGGACTGGAACCCGAGCCGGTCATCAGTCCGGAGGCCGCCCTCGAGGCTGCGTTGCTGCGTTTCTACCCGGTCGACACGCGGGGCAGCAGCGCGACCGTGGATGGGGTGCTCGATCTCGACGAAGAGGGGGAAGCATCTCATCACGCATTGGCGGTGGAGCCGTCCGAAGGTTATTCCGCGGCGGACTGGCTGCGGCGTTTCATCCTGCAGGCGGTTCGGCGGCGTTCGCGCGAGATCCATCTCGAGTCTTTCGAGACGGGTCTGCGATCACGCTACCGGGTGCGCGGGGTGCTTCAGGAGGGAGAGAGCGCGCCTCCCCTCCTGCGTCGCGAGATCGTGCGCCAGGCCCTTGCCATCGCCGGTGTCGCGGCCATCGCGCAGGGCTCGCTGCCGACGGAAGGACGCTTCCGGATCCATGTCCGCGGTCGTTGGCTGCGAGCCACGCTCTCGGCGTTCCCGACGCTCTTCGGCGAGCGTCTGGTGGTCAAGATCGTTGACGAGAGCCTCCTGGCGCGCGAGTTTCAGGAACTGGGGATGTCCAAGGAGGTTGCCGACGAGGCGCAGCGTCTGCTCGGCTATCGGCACGGGGTCTTTCTCGTGAATGCGCCCCCCGGGCAGGGCAGGCGCACGACGTTCTACAGCATCCTCGCGTACCTCAAGGGGGAGGGGGGGCGAAACGTCATGACGCTGGAGAGCCCGGTGCGCTTCCCGATCACCGGGATCAGTCAGACCCAGGTCGGCGGCGGCTCCGGACTGGACTTCGCCGGCGGACTCCAGTCGATCCTGCATCAGGAGCCTGACACCGTCGGCCTCACCGACATTCCCGATCGCGCAACGCTCGAGACGGTTTTTTCCGCAGGCAGGCGCTGCCTCGTTGTTGCACTGTGCGGCTTCCGGGACAACCAGCAGGTGCTGGAGTGGCTGCGGGAGTCCGGGATCAGCCCGGCGACCCAGGGATTGCTGCTACGCGGCGTGCTTGCGCAGCGGCTCCTGCCGAAGATCTGCAGCTCCTGCCGCGAGCCGCGCCCCGAGGGTGTGCGCCTGATCGAGGGAATCCGGGGCTCGAGCGTCGAGGATTTGACGTTTTACATCGGGAAAGGCTGCGAGCAGTGCGGAGGCACGGGGCGCACCGGGCGGGTAGCCATCTTCGAGCTGCTCTCCTTCCGTGAGGGTCTGCGCGACCGCCTCCTGTGCGGGGACCCCTCCCAGGTGCTGATTGACGAGGCACAGCGGCTGGGCATGTGGTCGCTGCGCGAAGACGGGATTCTCAAGGCCTCCCAGGGGCTCGTCGACATCGGCGAGGTGCTCGAGACTACCGCCGTCGAGGAGTTGCTGCCCGGGTGAGAGCCTGCCTGCCCGTGGTATTCCTCTTTTTGAGCGCAGCCGGCGGATGTGCCACACCGGCCGCTGCTCCGGCGCCGGCCGGCACTTTGGCCCAGTTCGGGGAATCCGCCGGTGGCGGTGCCCGCTTTCTCGGCAGCGAGGCCTGCCGCACGTGCCACCCGGCGGCCTATGACCTCTGGCGCGCGACCGGGCACGCGCGTGCCTTCACCGGGCTGGCCCCCGCCGACCGCACGGTGGCGTCGTGCCTGCGCTGCCACGTCACCGGGTATGGCGACCCTCTCGGGTACCGGGGCGACGCCGTGGAGGATCTGACGGCCGTCGGGTGCGAATCATGTCACGGTCCCGGCGCCGATCACGCCCGCAGCGCCTACCCCGCCTTCGTGCCGACTGCAACCGGCGGGGAATGCCCCCCTTGCGAGATCAACCGGATCTGCCGTCTCTGCCACACACCCGAGCGTTCGAAAGACTTCGACCTCTCGCACGCCCTGGCCCGGATCTCCTGCCGTGACGGCCGCTGAAAAGAGCCCATCTGCGGCGTTGCACTGCACCTGGATCCTTTTAAGGGGCCTCTCCGTTACGTGCTGCTCAAGGACAGGTGGTATCTGCTGGACGAAGGGCTGACGCGGAGGGGAGGCCTCCGTCGCGCGGAGCGGAGCGAGCACAATGACGGTCCGCAGCGTCAGGACCCCGCACGTCGGTGGGGGGGCGCGTGATCGGGGGGCGTGTCGGCCGCGGTATGCTATACTCCAACAAGCCATGGAGGTGACCCCGACACAGCTGATCGTGCTCCTCCGGGAGGGAACCGCCCCTCTGAAGGCGCGCGCGGCGATCGCCCGCGGCACCCTGCCGTTGCCGCCGGCGACCCTTCTCGAAGCCCTCGACATCCTCGCCGACGATCCGGATCCCGGCATCCAAAACGAGGCTCTCTCCAGCTTCGAGCGGTTGCCCCGGTCCGTCGTGCGCGGGGTGGCCTCTTCCCCGGCGGCAGATGCGATGCTGCTCGATCGCCTTGCCCGCCGCTACCGCGCTCATGAGCCGGTCCTTCTGGACATCGCCCGCAACGGCGCCGCTGCCGATGCGACGGTCGCCTTTCTGGCATCGCTGTCGTTCACGACGGTGCTTGAGGTGATCGGACGCAACCAGGCGAGGCTCGAACGCTCGCCGGAAACCGTTGCCGCCCTGCTCGCCAATCCCGCGACGCCGACGGCGATTGTCCAAAACTGGCAGGAGCACGTCGAGCGCCGGACCGCCGCCGCGGCGCCGTCGGCACCCGAGGGTGAGATCGAGGTCGAGTCCGGGGGCGATGAGCCGGTCTTCGCCGCGGTTCTCGTCGAGGACTCGGACGAGAACGCGGCGCTGGTGCGGCCTCTCGCCGAGGAAGCCGGCGAGGTGCTCAGCGCCAAGCAGCTTTCGATTTATGCCCTGCTCAAGAAGATGTCGATGGGCCAGAAAGTGGCCCTTGCGGTCAAGGGCAATCGCGAAGTGCGCAACATCCTGATCCGGGAGAACAACCGGATGCTCTGCCTCAAGGTCCTCGAGAACCCGCGGATCGCCGACTCCGACATCGAAGCCTACGCGAAGAGCACGAACCTCTCGGACGATGTCCTGCGAGGTATCGCTAACCAGAAGGAGTGGGTCAAGAAGTACACCATCGTCAGGGCGCTCGTCTTCAATCCCAAGGCACCACTCGGGGTGACCCTCGACCTTGTCAAGCGGCTGACGCTTAAAGACATCGAGTTTCTTTCAAAAAATCGTAACGTGCCGGAGACCTTGCGGAGCGCCGGTCGTCGGCTCCTGGCGCTCAAGCGGCAGGCGAATCACTAACGCACCGGCCTGCAGCCACTTCTATCAAGGAGATGACACCGTGAAGCTCAAGATCGGGCTCCCCAAAGGCAGCCTTCAGGATTCCACCTTCAAGCTCTTTCGCCGTGCCGGGTTCCAGGTCACGCTCGGAACGAGCCGCTCGCTGTACCCGAAGTTCGACGATCCCGAGATCGAGGCGATCCTGATCAGGGCGCAGGAGATGGGCCCCTACGTCGCCAAGGGTGTACTCGACGTCGGGTTGACGGGTTTGGACTGGATTCGAGAGACCGGTTCCCGGGTGCACGAGGTGGCGGAGCTCAACTACGCGAAGGGGGGACTCGGCGCGGTGCGCTGGGTGCTTGCCGTCCCCGAGGAGTCGAGGGTCCGGAGGGCCGAGGACCTCGACGGCAAGCGGGTGGCGACCGAACTGGTCAACGTCTCACGCCAGTATTTCAGGAAAAAGGGGGTCAAGGTCGACCTGGAATTTTCCTGGGGATCGACCGAAGCCAAGCCGCCGGTGCTCGCCGACGCCATCGTCGAACTGACGGAGACGGGCAGCTCGCTGCGGGCGAACAATCTGCGCATCGTCGAGGACGTCCTGGTGTCGCGCACGAAGCTGATCGCAAACCCGGCCGCGTGGAAAAGCGCGTGGAAACGCGAGAAGATCGAGAATATCAACCTGCTGCTGCAGGCGGCGCTGGCCGCCGAGGACAAGGTCGGACTCAAGATGAACCTGCCGCGCGCGGTCCTGCCGAAGGTGATGAAGATTCTGCCGGCGATGCACACCCCGACCGTGGCCGACCTGGCCGATGTCGGATGGATCGCCATCGAGGTCATCATCGACGAGAAAGTCGTGCGGCACATCCTCCCTGCGCTCAAGCGCGCCGGCGCCAGCGGCATCGTCGAGTATCCCCTGAACAAACTGGTCCTGTGAGCGGATCGTTGATGAGGCCCTTTCCCGCCCCGGCTGCCTTGCCGGGACGAAAAATGACGCTCCTCAACAACCCGCTCTCCGTACAATCACCAGTGACACGAACGTGAGAGAAAAGAGCGTGAAGGGCGAAGAGATTCTCGCGGGGGAGACTGACCTGTCCTGGCTGGCCGGCGAGGGCGGCGGCGCGCTGCGCGCCATCGAGGAGGCGAGTGCCGTGCGCCTCAGCGCCCGGGGCAACAAGGTGCTGCTCGAAGGCGAGGCCGGGGATGTCGAGCGCGTCCGGGTCTTCCTCCGCGAGCTGTTGCTGCTGCGCGAGCGGGGGCTCGCCCTGCAGCCCGGCGACATCAGGCATGCCGGGCGGATCTTTTTTGGCGAGGGGGGGGACGTGGCCTCGATTTTCCAGGAAGTCGTCGTCGTCGCGCCGAACAAGCGCCCGGTGACGCCCAAGAGCGTCACCCAGCGGCTCTATATCCAGGCGATCCGCGAGAGCGATCTGGTGCTCGGGATCGGCCCTGCGGGCACCGGGAAAACCTTCCTGGCGATGGCCATGGGAATCGCGCTGCTGACCCAGAAGCGGGTCTCGCGCATCATCCTCACCCGCCCCGCGGTCGAGGCGGGAGAGCGTCTCGGATTCTTGCCGGGGGATCTCTACGACAAGATCCACCCGTATCTGAGGCCGCTGTACGACGCGCTGTACCACATGATCGACCCGGATCGGGTCGCCAAGCTCGTCGAGCGCGGGACCATCGAAGTCGCGCCGCTGGCCTACATGCGCGGGCGCACGCTCAACGACTCGTTCGTCATCCTCGACGAGGCACAGAACTCGACCACCGAGCAGATGAAGATGTTCCTGACCCGTCTCGGCCTCGATTCCAAGGCGGTCATCACGGGGGACGTGACCCAGATCGACCTGCCCTCTGGAAGGGCATCCGGCCTTATCGAGGCCGCGCAGGTGCTGCGAGAGGTCCCGGGAGTCGGGATCGTCAGGTTCAGCGAGCGCGATGTCGTGCGTCATGAGCTGGTTCAGAAGATCATCCTCGCCTACGAGCGGCATGCAGAGCGCATCAGGGATGGCGCTCCCACGCGAGCGGAGGCGGGGAACGCGACGGGAGGGCGGGTGTGAGCGGCCGCACGAGCCGACCACCGTCGGAAGTCGCCGTCATCGACCGCCAGCGCGCCGTGCGCATCAGCCCCGTGCGCGTCGGCGCTTTTGTCGAATACGCTCTCGAGAGACTGCGTCTTGTCGGGATTCAGGTGACAATCGTGCTTGTCGGCGAGCGTGCGATGCGCTCGCTCAACGGACGCTGGCGGGGCAAGGACCGTCCGACTGACGTGTTGTCATTTTCCCAGAGGGAGGGGGAGGGGGGGGAACTGCACCCCGACGTCCTCGGAGACATCGTGATCTGCGTTCCCGTCGCCCGCCACCAGGCCAAGGAGGCCGGACACTGTCTGGCCGCGGAGCTGGACCGTCTCGCCGTCCACGGCTTGTTGCACCTGGCCGGGTACGAGCACGAGGGCGATCCCGCCGCCGCTCGCGCGATGCGCCGGCGCGAGGACGCGATCATCAGGGGGTGGCGCGGGTGAGCCGAGACTGGTTCGACAGTTTCAACGACGCAGCCAACGGCATCCTGCGCGCCGCGCGCACCCAGCGCAACCTGCGCCTGCACCTGCTGCTGGCGCTGGTGGCGATTGGCGCCGCGCACGTGTTGCACCTGGGAATCACGGAGTTCGTCCTGGTCTCGCTCGCCATCGGCCTGGTGCTCGTCGCCGAGTTGTTCAACAGCGCGCTCGAAGTCCTCGTCGACCTTGTCGCGGAACACGAGCATCCACTGGCGCGCGCTGCGAAGGACATGGCTGCCGGCGCTGTCCTCGCCGCCGCGGCGGTCGCCCTGACCTGCGGCTGGCTGATCATTGTCCCGCGACTGCGCGGCCCGGTCGCCGGCGTCCTCGCGTATGCCGAGGGTGGGCCGGAGTACCTCACCGGGCTGGCTCTGGCCGGTACGACGCTGGCGGTCGTGCTCGGCAAGACGACGCTGGGGAGGGGCCAGCCTCTTCACGGCGGGATGCCGAGCGGGCACGCCGCCGCGGCGTTCTCTCTGGCCACGGCCGGCGCCTTCGTCAGCCGCGACGCCCTGGTGGCGCTGATCGGCCTCGCGCTCGCGCTGCTTGTGGCACAGAGTCGCCTGCTCTGCCGAGTGCACACGGCGGGGGAGGTGATCGCGGGCGCCCTCCTTGGCAGCCTCGCCACGCTCCTGATCTTCCAGGCTCTGCGGTGACGACCGTGGCCGAGAACTCACGAGACTCGCTCGTCGGCCGACTGACGCGGCTTTTCATTCTGCCGCTCGTCAAAGGCCTCGGCTTGCTCAAGCGCGCTCTCGAGCGCCTGGTGAGCCGTCGCGGCAACGTCCCACGCTCCGAAATGATCGAGGAGGAACTCGAGTCGGTCATCAGCGAGGGTCGCGCCGAGGGGGTCATGGACCAGAGCGACGAGGACCTGCTCAAGAGCGTGATCGAGTTCGGCGACACGCTCGTTCGCGAGGTCATGGTGCCGCGGATCGACATGGGGGCGCTCGAACTGGGGACTCCGCTCGACGGCGTGCTCGAGGCGGTCGCGCGTCGCGGGCACTCGCGCTGGCCGGTCTACCGCGAGAGCGTCGACCATGTCGTCGGCATTTTCCACGCCAAGGACCTCCTGCGCGTCTGGCAGCGGGGGGGCGACGAGCCACCGCTCAAAGGTCTGCTGCGTTCCGTGATCTTCGTGCCGGAAAACCAGCGCATCAGCGTCCTGCTCCGCGATTTCAAGAAACGCCGCACCCACATGGCGATCGTGCTTGACGAGTTCGGGGGCACCGCGGGCCTGGTGACCCTCGAAGACCTCGTCGAAGAGATCATCGGCGAGGTGGCTGATGAATTCGAGGCCGGCCAGGCCGAGCCCGTTCGCGCAGTCGAGGGGGGGTGGCTCGTCGACTCGCGGGCGAGTCTCGCCCTGCTCGGCGAGCGCCTCGGTCTCCCCGCGGAGGAACTCGCCGGGCGGCAATCCGAGACAGTCGGTGGCCTTGTCAGCGAGCTGCTCGGGCGCCTGCCCCGCGCCGGCGACGAGGCCGCGCTCGGATCGTGGAACCTGCGCGTCGCCGAGACGGACGGACGGCGCATCCTGAGAATATTTGCGATGCGGGCATCGTGAAGATCGGCGCGCTGTATCACGACGTAACCAGGGTCGAGACCGACCTGCTGGTCGCTCCGCTCTGGCTGGGCGACCGTCCCCCGCGCGGTATCGCCGGGTTTGCTGACTGGCACCTCTGCGGCTTCCTCTCGCGGCTCATCATCGACGGCCGGTTGAGCGGCGCGGCCGGCGAGACGACCTTGATCGCCGTGCAGGGGCGCCTGCTCGCGCCGGGGTTGCTGCTGCTCGGGTGCGGGTCGCGTACCGTGCCCTTCGACGCGGACGCGGGCGCAGCCCACGCCGGGCGCGCGGCCAGGGTTGCAGGAGACCTCAGGGTATCGTCGGTGGCCATCGAGGTGCCGGTGAACGAGACCCGTACGGCCCTGCGGGCGCTCGTGACCCGGATCGGCGACACGTTCGCCGGCGTTCTCCCGCCGAACGAGGGCGAGGTCCAGGTGCTTGCCGGCAGCGAGGAGGAGTGCGAGCGTTGGCGGGCTGCGATCAGGGACGCCTTCCCCCGGGGCACCGCGCGCGGTCGAACCGCGGCGCTGCCTCGCCGCTGAGTCTTCGACCGCCTGAGCTTCGCCCTGGCTTTCGCGCCGGTTTTATTGACAGTCCGCGTGGCCGTCGCTAGGATTGTCAGGACCTGGAAACGAGTTCCAGCGGCGGCGGCGCGGCGCGGCTGGTGCCCGCCGGTGAACGGACTGGCGGGATGGATTCGAGGGGCGACGAGCTAGGTCGCCCGAGGCGGCATGCGCAGGCCGTGCGCGCTGCATCGAGGGGTCGAGGGGGGGAGCACATGGCGGTCAAGGGCGTGAAAAGTCGTGCGAAAGCGGACAAGCTGGTCTACTTCTTCGGCGGCGGGAAAGCCGACGGCAACGCCGGCATGAAGAACCTCCTCGGCGGCAAGGGCGCGAATCTCGCCGAGATGGCGAGCCTCGGGTTGCCGGTGCCGCCGGGCTTCACGATCACCACCGAGGTCTGCACGCACTATTACGAGAGCGGGCGTCGCTACCCCGCGGCGCTGAAGGAACAGGTTGCTGCCGCGTTGTCCGGTGTCGAGAAGATTCTCACGCTTGGTTTCGGCGACCCGGAGAATCCTCTGCTTCTTTCGGTGCGCTCCGGTGCCCGCTCCTCGATGCCGGGGATGATGGAGACCGTCCTGAACGTCGGCTTGACCTCGGCCACCATCCCGGGGATGATCGCCAAGACCGGCAGCGCGCGATTCGTCTACGATGCCTACAGGCGTCTGATCATGATGTACGCCGACGTCGTCATGGAGAAGGCCGCCGGGCTCGAGCCCGGCGAGGGCCAGGGTGTGCGCGTGCAGCTCGAGCATCTCATGGAGGACCTCAAGAAGAGCCGCGGTTACACCAGCGACACGCAGATCACCGCCGGGGAGCTCGAGCACCTCTGCAACCGGTTCAAGGAACTGGTCCGCGACGTCATCGGGAAGGAGTTCCCCGACAACGCGCCGGATCAGCTCTGGGGCGGGATCGGCGCGGTTTTCCAGTCCTGGAACGGCAGGCGCGCAATCTCGTACCGCAAGATCGAAGGGATCCCCGACGACTGGGGGACGGCGGTCACCGTGCAGTCCATGGTCTTCGGCAACATGGGCGACGATTGTGCCACCGGGGTCGCCTTCACCCGCAATCCGGGGACCGGCGAGAACGCGTTCTATGGCGAGTGGCTGGTGAACGCCCAGGGCGAGGACGTGGTTGCCGGCATCCGCACCCCGAACGCGATCAACGAGCATGCAACCAACGACCAGAACCGCAACCTGCCGACGCTCGAGAAGACCATGCCCGGGCTCTACAAGGAGCTTGTCGGCTACCGCAACAAGCTCGAGAAGCACTACCGGGACATGCAGGACCTCGAGTTCACCATCCAGGGCGGTCGGCTCTTCATGCTCCAGACCCGCGTCGGCAAGCGCAACGGCCCCGCGGCCCTGCGCATGGCGGTAGAGATGGTTCGCGAGCGTCTCATCGACAAGACAACCGCGATCTCACGCGTCAGGCCGGGTCAGCTCGACGAGCTGCTGCACCCGATGATCGATCCCGCGCACGAGAGGGAGTTCAAACCCATCGCCAAGGGGCTGCCCGCCGGCCCCGGCGGCGCGACCGGGAGGATCGTTCTCACCGCGGACCGCGCGGCGGAGTGGGGCAAGGCCGGCGAGAAGGTCGTCCTCGTGCGGCACGAGACCTCACCGGAGGACGTCCACGGGATGCACGCTGCCGAGGCCATTCTCACCGCCAAGGGCGGCATGACCTC
>CAZEOK010000024.1:0-33373 GCA_964513745.1 uncultured bacterium | reverse complement strand
TCGTGCTCCCTGCGGTCCGCCGCTGGAGACCTCCCCTCCGCGCCACCCCTCCGCCGTTCATGTCCACTGGTGAGGCGGCTGGGGCATTTCAGAGGGAAGATGCGACGCAGGCTCGTTGTTTGAGCCGCAGGCGAGTTACGAGACTGCGAGCTCCGGGCACCGTGCCGGGCCGGCGGCGCAGACGCACGACCGAAGGAATGTCCCAGTTGCCTCACGCACGGTACATCCCGGAATGCATGCTCAATCATCGTGGTGTCGGCATTCAGGGTTTCCCAGTCGTTTTCAAAGCCGGGGCCGGCGACAGCTCGCCCGTGAGCCAGCGGAGGTTGACCTGCGCGGTGAGCAGGTCGCGGCGCCCGCGCGCGAGGCCGGCGCGCGCCCGCAGCAGATTGAGCTGGGCATCGTCGACGTCGAGCCGCGTCTTGACGCCAAGCTCGAAGCCCTTCTCGGCCATGGCGAGCAATTTCTCCGCTTCGGCGACCGTTCCGCCCAGAGCCTCGACGACCGCGGCGGACTCGCGCACGGCGTCGATCCCGGTCCGTGTCTCGAGCGTCAGGGCATCGAGGAACCGGGCCTCGTCGAGGCCGAGGCTCCGCGCCTCGCTCTCGCTGCGCGCCACAGCCCCCTGCGTCCGCCCGCCGTCGAACAGCGGCCACGACACCTGCACCCCGGCGCTCCAGGCGCGGCCGTCGCCCGTTCTGCCGTCCATGTCGATGGCGCGCCACCCGAGGTCCGCGCCGAAATCAACACGCGGCTTGTCCGCGGCGCGCGCGATCAGCACCAATTCCTCGGACATGGCTCGCCCCTTGCGCAACTCGGTCAGCTCCGGCCGCCTGCTCGCCGCCGCCGCGAAGGCCACGGCGTGGTCGGGCACGTCGCCGGCCGCGGCGTCGAGCGTGCCGGCAACGTCAACCGCCCGCCCCCGCAGGCCGAGCACGAAAGCCAGGCGCTCGCGTGCGGCGTTTACCTGGTTGGCCGCCCGGATCAGCTCCGGCCGCGCGTTCTGCGCGCCGACACTCGCAGCGAGCACGTCGAAGTCGGTGGCGGTCCCGGCGGCCAGGCGCCGCCGCGCCTCATCGAGGTGACGCTCCTTCTGGCGAAGGTTCTGCGTCGCCAGCACCGCGAATTCGCGCGCCAGCAGCACGTCATAGAAAGCCGTCGCGGCGTCCCGCATGGCGGTCCCGCGCGCGGCCGCCAGGCGGTCCGCGGCCGTGGACCGCCCGATGTCGGCGATCCGGATCGCCCCGGCGATCTTTCCCCAGGTGAAGAGCGGCTGCGTGACTGCCAGCGTCGCGGCGAAGTTGTCGGTGCGCTCAGGCGGCCCGAGCCCCCTCTGGCTGGCGTCGTCGGCGCGCGACACCGCGCTCGAGAGGGTGAACTGCGGCAGTGCCGCGGCGCGCTCCTCGAGATAGCGGGCATCGACCCGGGATTGGTATTCCCGCGCCTGCGGGACGTCGCGGCCCTGATCGGCGGCCAGGACCAGCGCCTGCTCGAGCGTGAGCACGAGCGGTTCCGCGTACTCGGCACGAGCGGTGTGCGGCGCCAGCAGCAGCGTGCCGCCGACAACAACAGCAAGCAATCGTTTCATCTTCCGTACCTCGCTGGTCATGAGCGGATTGCCCCCGGAACGGACCAGAGCCTCCGGATCCAGGCCTCGAAGTCGTCGAAAATCGAGTAGACCACCGGCACCACCAGCAGCGTCAGCAGCGTCGAGGTGATCAGCCCGCCGGTCACGGCACGGGCCATCGGCGCGCGCATCTCGGCGCCCGCGCCCAGCCCGAGCGCCATCGGCAGCATGCCGCCGATCATCGCCAGTGTCGTCATCAGGATCGGCCGCAGCCGCGTGCGCCCGGCAAAGATCAGCGCGTCGCGCCGGTCCATGCCTCCGGCGCGGAGCGTCTTGGCGTAGCTGACCAGGAGGATGGCGTTCTTGGTCACCAGCCCCATGAGCATGATCAGGCCGATGAAGGACATGATGCTGATCGTGTCGCGGGTCAGCAGCAGCGTGCCGGCGACACCGACGAGCGACAGCGGCAGCGAGACCATGATTGCCAGCGGGTCGATGAACGACTCGAACTGCGCGGCCAGGATCAGGTAGACAAGCAGCACTGCCAGCAGCAACGCCTCGGTCATGTAGCCGAAGGACTCCGCCATGTCCTCGGCTTCCCCGGAGAAGCCGACACGGACACCGGGGGGCAAGGTCATCGACGCGGCGGCCTCCTTGACTTTCACGACCGCGGTGCCGATCGGGATGCGGTCGAGGCTCGCGCCGATGACCACCTGGCGCGAGAGGTCCAGCCGCGCGATCTGCGACGGCGTGGCCTGCACCTGCCAACTCAGGATCTCGCCGAGCGGGATCAGCCGCGCCCGTCCGTTGTCGCCGGGGACGGCGAGCTGCAGCCGCCCGACCTGCCCCGGGTCCTCGCGCAGCGCCGCCGGCAGGCGCAACCGGACCTGGACCGCGTCGCCGTCCTCGTTCTCCCACGTCGAGACCGGCTGGCCGCCCACCAGCGTGCTGACGGTGCGCACCACCGCGGCCGTGCTCAGGCCCAGGTCGGCGGCCTTGCGCCGGTCGACGACGAAGCGGTACTCGGGGCTCTCGTCATCGAGAGACATGCCGACGTCGACGATCCCGGGGATGGCGCTGACCTTCTCCTTGAGCTCGGCGCCGGTGCGCTTGAGCGTATCGAGGTCGTCGCCGAACAGGTTGACCTGCAGTTCCTTGCCGTTGAAGAGATCGCCGGCCTTGATGATCGCCGTGCGCACGCCGGCGATGGTGGCCAGGCGCTTGCGAACATCGCGCTGGACCTCCTCCTGGGAGCGGGCGCGGCGGTGGCGCTCCACGAGCCTGACGTACACCAGTGCGTCGCGGACCGTCGTGTCGTTGGCGCCGATCGTGCCGTAGGCGTGCTCGACCTCCGGCAGCCCCTTGAGCAGCGCGAAGACGTGTCCCAGCCGCTCCCGGGTCTCCCCGATCGATGCATCGGGGGAGGTCTGCACCATGATTTGAAATTCGCTGCGGTCCTGGTTCGGCACGAAGCTCGACTCCAGGCTGCCGAAAACCCAGAGACCGGCAGCGAAGGCGGCCACCGCCAGCGAGATCACGGTCGCGCGGTGGCCGAGGGCCCAGGCGATGACGCCGCGGTAGCGGTCGGCAAGCCCGTTGAACCAGGCGTTGAAGGCCTCGAGCAGGCGCCCGACCGGGCCGTGCCTGCCGTGCCTGCCGTGCCGGGCGATCGCCGGGTCGACCCAGCGCGATGAGAGCATCGGGTCGAGCGTGAAGGAGACCAGCAGCGAGACGAGCACGGCCCAGGCCACCGTGATGCCGAACGAGAAGAAGACCCTGCCGATGATCCCCTTCATGAAGGCGACCGGCACGAAGACCGCGACGATCGACAGCGAGGTCGCGAGCACCGCCAGCCCGATCTCCGCGGTCCCCTCGCGGGCGGCGGCGTAGTGGTCCTTGCCCTGCTCGAGGTGGCGCACGATGTTTTCGCGCACGACGATCGCATCGTCGATCAGCAGCCCGATCGACAGCGAGAGGGCCATCAGGGTCAGCGCATTGAGCGTCATGCCCATGAAGTTCATGACGATGAACGCCGAGACCACCGAGATCGGCAGCGTCAGGCCGGTGATCACCGTGGAGCGCCACGAGTTCAGGAAGAGAAAGACGATGACGACCGTCAGCACGCCGCCGAGCACGATGCTGTTGACGACGTCGTCGACGAACTCGAGGATGTAGATCGAGCTGTCGCGCACGAGCGACACGGTGACGCCGGGGGGGACGTCCCTCTGCACCTGTCCGAGCGCGGCCTTCACCGCCTTGGCGACCGCAACCGTGTTGGCGCCCGACTGCTTGAGCACGTCGATCCCCACCCCCGGCGTGCCGTCGACGAACGCCAGCGATCGGCGCTCCTCAACCGTGTCGCGGACCCGCGCCACGTCACCGAGGCTAACCGGGCGGTCAGCCCGGGAGGTGACGATCATGTCGGCGTAGTCTTCGGCGTAGACCGGCTTGCCGGAGATGCGCGCCGACACCTCGGTGCCGCCGCGGCTCAGCCGCCCGAGCGGCGTGTTGACATTCTCGGAGCGCACGCCGGCTGCCACCTCGTCGACCCCGAGCCCGAGGGCCTCGAGCCGCGCCGGGTCGAGTTCCACGGAGACCTCGCGCCGGGCGAGGCCGACCAGGTCGACCTTGCCGACCCCGGGGAGGCTCTCGATGCGGGGTTTGAGCTTCTTGTCGACCCAGGTCGAGAGTTCCAGTGGCGAGAGCGTGTCGGATTGCGCGGCCAGCGAGACGATCGGCATCGCGGCGACGTCGAATTTCTGGATCACCGGGTCCCCAATCGCCTCGGGCAGGTCGCCGCGCATCGCGTTGATCTTGGCGCGCGCCTCCTGCACGACGTCGTTGATGCTCGCCTCGAGGTGGAACTGCGCGACGACGAACGAGACCCCCTCGAGCGACGTCGACGAGATGTGCTTGACTCCGGCGATCGGGTTCACCGCCTCTTCGATGCGTTTGGAGACCTCGCGCTCCACGGTCTCCGGGGAGGCACCGGGGTAGGCGGTGGTGATCAGCACCACCGGGATGTCGATGTTCGGAAAGAAATCAAGGCCGAGGCGACGGTACGAGAAGATGCCGAACGTCACGAGCGCCAGCATGATCACGGCAGCGAAGACCGGCCGGCGGATCGAGAGGTCCGAGAGGAACACTAGCCGCGTCCCCCCTCGTCGGCGCGGACGGGATCGCCGTCCTTGAGCGTGAAGCCGCCGCGGACCACGACGCGGTCGCCGGCGATGAGGCCCGCGGTGATCTCGACGCTCTCGCCGCGCACGGCGCCGGTGGCCACCTCGCGCCGCCGCGCGACGCCGCCCTCGATCACGAAGAGTGCAGCCGTTCCCGCCGCGCGGTCCCAGCCCAGCAGCGCCGTGCGCGGCACCTGCAGCACGCCTTTGCGACGCCCGGTGACGATGCTGCCGGTGGCGTACAGCCCGCCGCGCAGCACTTCGGGGTCGTTGGCGACCTCGGCTGTGACCCGTACCGCGCGATCAGCCTCTCCCGCGACCGGGTTAATCCGTCGCACGGTGCCAAAGAAGCGTTGCCCGGGAAACGCGTCGGTCGAGAAGATCAGCTGTTGCCCCGGGACGACCCGCGCCAGGTCGGCGGACGGCACGACGACCGTCAGATCGAGCAGGCGGTTATCGACGAGCCGGAAGAGCACCTTCTGCATCTCGCCGACGACCTCGCCCTCGCCGACGAGGCGCTCGGCGACCGTGCCGTCGAACGGGGCGCGGACGACGGCCTTGTCGCGGCGCGTGGTCAGGGTCCTGACCTCCTCCTCGGTGACGGCAACCTGTGCGTGGGCCGCAGCGATCTGCGCTTCGGCGGCACGATTCCGGGCCTGAGCGGCACTCCGGCGGCTGCCGGCGTCATCGAGCGACTGCTGCGTCGCGAGCCCGGTCTCCTTCAACCCGCCGAGCCGTTCGGCCTCGCGGCGGGCCTGATCGGCGGTGACCTGTGCCTCGGTGAACCCGGCCTCGGCCGCGGCGAGGTTGGCTTTCGCCAGCTCGACCGCCGTTACGGCCTTGGCGATCTGCGAGTCGATCTCCCGGGTGTCCACTCGCGCCAGCACGTCGCCGCGGCGTACGCCGACCCACTCGCGGACCGGGATCTCCACGACCCTGCCGGAAATATCCGACTTGATCTCCGCCTGGGCGCGCGGCACCAGGGTGCCGACGACGGTGATCTCGTCGACGACGTCGGCGGGCGCCGCGGCGATCGTGTCGACGGCGACGCCCGCTGTCGCGGCCTGCTTCGCCGTCGTTGGCGGCGACGGCTTGTCGCACGCGGCGAGGACGAAGGCGAGCAGCACCCCGGCGGCGAGCCGGGGAATAATGGCGGCTGCGCTGGCGTTCATGACTTGGCGTTCTCTCCTTGCCGTTTGCCGCCCGCTGGCGTGACGCCCGCGAGCACGCGGTCCAGGGCCGAACGGAACCCGCGCGGATTCAGCGCGATCTTCAGGTCGACGAGGTTCGAGTCGACGCAGACGTTGATCAGGCCGAGAATGGCCCAGACGAGGTCCTGCGAGTGGGCGGCGCCAAACTCCTTCGAGCGCACCCCTTCCTCGACGAGTTGCTCGAGGGCCCTCTTGATGGCCAGCGGGAACTCCCAGGCGTCGAACTTGGGGGCCCCCTGCGGCGGGGCGTAGTGGAGGCCCCTCGTGAGCCGGACGATGCTCAGGTTCGCCAGAGCGTGCTCAACGATCGCCCCGCAGAGCCGCCGGATGCGGTCCGCGGCGGTCCTCCCGTCACTGTGCAGGGAGGCCTCGACCACCGGCCGGATGGCGCCCAGAGCCTCCTCCATGAGCTTGAGGTAGAGGCCCTCCTTGCTCACGAAGTGGTAGTAGAGGACCGGCTTGGTCACGCCGGCGGCGGCCACGATCTCCCCGACCGACGTGGCGGCGTAGCCCTTGCGGCTGAAGATGTCGGCCGCGGCGCGCAACAGGCGCTCGCGCGCGCACAGGTCCGCGGTTTTTCTGTCGTCGGCGTGTTCTGGAATATTGGCTGACATCGATGACCACCTCTCCCGTCTATACTTAACGGTAAGTATAGGTCGAGTTGGTCCTGGCTGTCAACAGAACTGGAGGAACTCCAAACGGCAGCTGTTAGCCGCCTGGCGCGCTTGCGGGCGCCCAGGTCAGGTTCTCTTGAGTGTTCTTCACTATTTCGGATTCTGTGGCCTGAATTTCTCTATCTGGATATCTTTCAATACTTTGTAATGTTTATCATTTGCGGTAAGAAGGGGGTAGCCATATGCGATTGCTGTGGCTCCGATTAAAGCATCAGCCAGCTGGATGGAATGGCTGAGATAATGTTGTTCTACGTAAAACATGGCTTTCGCAGAAATCTCTTCGGATATATATAGAATATGCGCATTCCAACCGAGCAGAGCTTTCCTGAGATTGACCAATTCTGTTTTGTTTCTCATGCCCTGAACGAGTTCCATATACGTCACAACAGAAATGAAAAGCGTTTTAGAACTTTCAATCACCTCATATGCCTTCTCGTTCCCTTTCATGTACCAGATGAGAACGTCAGTATCGATCACCATTTAGAACCGCACTTTTCTTAAATTCCTTACATACTCATCTACATTCCGGGTTGCATCCTTATCCTTCCATATACCAAACAGTTCATTTTTCCCTGTTTTTCTCTTCGGTTTATGGTAGGCAACCAGTTTGGCGCAGGGCTTTCCGCGGAATGTGATAATGACATCCTCGCCCCTGATAACGGAGTCAATGAGCATTTTTGACTGAAACCTTAAATCCTTTGCGGTTGCTTTCATGGTGGCTGCTCCCCTAGATAGTTTATATAATGAAGTGTAAACTGTGGTTTTGATAAATTCAACCAGATTATTCCCATGGCATGTGCCTTTAAGGAGTATTTGCTTCTTTTCAGCGGCCGGCTGCTACTTCTCGAACAGCAGGAGGTGGTCGCCGTAGCCCGCGCGCTCCATTTCCTCTTTCGGGATAAAGCGCATCGCGGCGGAGTTCATGCAGTAGCGTCTGCCCGTGGGTGCCGGGCCATCGGGAAAGACGTGCCCGAGGTGCGAGTCGGCATGACGGCTGCGGACCTCGGTACGCTCGGAGAAGAGCCGCCGGTCGACCTTCTCGACGACCAGCCCCGGCTCGATCGGTCGGGAGAAGCTCGGCCAGCCGGTGCCGGAGTCGTACTTGTCGCGCGAGGAGAAGAGCGGCTCGCCCGAAACGACGTCGACGTAGATCCCCTCGCGGTGATTGTCATGGTATTCGTTCTTGAAGGCCGGCTCCGTCCCCTCCTGCTGGGTCACCTCGTACTGCAGGGGCGTGAGGCGCTTCTTCAATTCCTCCTTCGCAGGTTTGACGAATCCGTGCCACGCGGCGGCGGGCGGGGCCGGCTCGACGTCGGCGGCGTCGCGCTCCTTGCCCCAGGCCTTGTCGAGGAACTCGTCGCGCCCCGATCCCCAGCGGTAGTACTTGTAGCGGACGGGGTTTTTCTTGTAGTAGTCCTGATGGTAGTCCTCGGCTGGCCAGAACTTCCCGGCCGGCAGGATTTCGGTGACCAGCGGCTTGCCGAAACGCTTCGTGTCGGCGAGCTTCTTTTTCGATTTCTCGGCGAGCAGCTTCTGCTCGTCCGTGGCATAGAAGATGGCGGCGCGGTACTGGCTGCCGCGGTCGACGAACTGCCCGCCGGCGTCGGTCGGGTCAACCTGGCGCCAGAAAACGTCGAGGAGCCTGGCGTAGCTCACCTTCGCCGGGTCGAAGTGGACCCGCACCGCCTCGATGTGCCCGGTTGTTCCCGCCGAGACCTCCTTGTAGGTCGGGTTCTCCTTCGTGCCGCCCGTGTACCCGGAGACCACGGCGCTCACCCCGTTGATTTTTTCGAACGGCGACTCCATGCACCAGAAGCACCCGCCCGCGAAGACGGCGGTCTGCTCCTGCACGACGGCCTCGGCCCGACGCGCGGTGAGGGCGAACAGCAGCGGCAGCGCCAGGATACCCGCGATCCCGATCTTCATGGCTGCGCCACTGCCGCGGGCGTGGTGACCGCGACCTTCCCTGGTCCGCCCAGGCGATGGACATAGAGCACCTTCTGCGAGGGGAGGTCCTTGTCGTCGCGGGCGAAGACCACGATCCGGTTCGACCCGAACTCGAGTGGCACCGCCACCGTCACCGGGAAGGACGCGGCTCCCTCCCGGTTGCGCGAATACGAGATTTTCTTCTCGCCGCGGTAGACGATCAGATCCTTGACCGAGCCGTCGTCGGAGGCGGTCGCCGTGAGGGTCACCTGCTCCGCATCGGTCACGGCAGGAGGTGGCTCGGCCAGGGTGATCTGCGGGGGCACGCGAGACTCGCCGGCGGTGTAGGGCGTCTTCGTCGGGATCTCCAGCCCGTCGGCGAAGAACCCGCCCGCGCCGCGATCGGAGAAACTCAGGCCGACCTTGACGCGCCCGGACTCGAGGGGCCGGACCACCTTGAAGGAGAAAAGCGCGCTCTGGCCAGCCCCCGCGGCAAGCTTTTCGATCTTGCGGCGCGCCTCCTCGAGAAAGAGCTCCTCCTTCTCGTCGGCGCTCAGGTTGACCTCGAGCAGCGGGCTCTCGGCAAGGCCGCGGTTGGTGATCTCCAACATGAGCCGCGCCCGCTCGCCCTCCTCGAGGAGCCCGTCGCCGCTCTTCGCCTTGTCCTGCGGATTCTCGTCGGCGAGCGTGTAGCGGTAGGCATATTCCGGCGCCGGCCGGGACTTCGTCCCGACGCTGCCGCCCGTCACGGTGACGGCCTCGGCGCCGTCGGCCCGGAGCTTGAGCGACAGGGTGTCCCAGCGCTCGTCGACCGCACCGGGGACTTCGAACGGCGCGGTCCACTCGCGCGTCTGTCCGGGCTCGATCGTGCCAAAGGCGAAATCGCGGTTGCGCAGCAGGGGGTTCTCGGATTCCGTCCTGCCCCAGACCCGGTGCAGGGTCTCGCTGCCGGTGTTGGTGACGGCGATCGTCAGGCCGGACTTCTCGCCGGCCTTGAGAGTCTGCTCGTGCGGGAGGCGGGCCGCCAGCTTCGCTGTCGCCCCGGCGGAGGCAATCCCCGCCGACCAGTCGACGGCAAGGCCGGCGAGCGCGGCACCGATCTTCTGCTCTTCCTCAGGAGTGGCGTTCTTCGCTATTTCCTGCGCCACGGCAAGCAGACCGGAGCGCTGGGCGGCGTCCTTTTTGCCCACGGTTGCGCCGAGGATGCGTCGCGCGAGGCGCACCTCGAATTCTGCGGCAAGTTTCGCGGCCTTCTCCTGTTCGGATGGCTCGCGGCGGTCCTCCTTTTTCTTCGTCACGATCCCGTGCTCGCCGCTCTCGGTGCGCAGGAAGCGCAGGGTCGCCAGGGCTTCACGCTGCGAGTTGCCCCAGGTCGAAAAGGCGTTCTCGAGCGTGGCTTCGGCGGCGTGGTCCTTGACGGGGGACAGCAGGAGCCTTTCCGGGCTCACGAGCACCGGCTCGAGCGCGATGTCCGGCTCGACGCCGATGGACTGGATGCTCACGTCCCCGGGGGTGAGGTACTGGGCGATCGTTACCAGGGCCCCGCCGCCGTCGGAGAGCGGGAACGCCTGCTGGACCGAGCCCTTGCCGAAGGTCCGCTCGCCCAGCAGCAGGGCGCGCCGGTCCTGAAGGGCCGCCGAGACGATCTCGGCGGCCGAGGCGCTGCCGCGGTTGACGAGCACGATCAGCGGCAGGCGGGTGAAGGGCCTGTCGTTCCGGCTCGCGGACTCGACCTTGCCGCGGCCCGTCCGGTTGCGCGTGGAGACGATGGCACCCTCGTCGAGGAAGCCGTCCGCGAGCTTCACCGCCTCGTCGAGCAGGCCCCCGGGATTGTCGCGCAAATCGAGGATGACGCCGGCGGTCGCGGGGGTCTCGAGCTTGCGGATCGCGGCGGCCAGCTCCGTGCTGGTGTCGGTCTGGAAGTTCTTCACCCGGGCGTAGACCACCTGCGGCGCGTCGTCACCCGTGAGCAGGCGACTCTCGACGCTGATGATCTTGATGATCTCGCGGATGATGGGAAAGTCGTGCGGCTCGCTCCAGCCCTCGCGCGCCACGGTCAGGGTCACCGGGGTGCCCGGCTCGCCGCGCATGCGACCGACCGCGTCGTCCGAGGACATGTTCGTGGTCGGCACCCCGTCGATGAACACGATGCGGTCGCCGCTCTGGAGGCCGGCACGGGAGGCCGGGGTGTCGGGGATCGGGGAGATGATCGTCAGCTCGCCGTCCTGGGCGTTGAAGGTGAAACCGATGCCGCCGAAGCTCCCGCTGGTGGAGGTCTTGAAGTCCTTGAAATGCTTCATTCCGAAGATGTTGGTGTGCGGGTCCAGCGCCCGCAGCGCGCCGTTGACGGCAAAGTAAATCAACTTGTCCTTCTCCACGTCGGCGCCGAGACGCTCGGACACGAAGCCGACGACCTCGTCGATCGCCCGGGCGATTTCAGCGGTGCCCTCGACCGCCGTGAGGTCGAATGTCTTGTCGAAGCCGCGCGCGTGCACGGTGACGGACTTCTTGTCCGCCGCCAGGTCGATGATGACTTCCGGGTACTGGGACTCGATGACGCGAAACGTGCCTTCGAGCAGCGCGATCGGCACGACGCGCCTGGGGTCGACGTAGAAGGCGTCGATGTACATGAAGGCCTGGTTCGTGATGGACTGCGAGGAACCGTGCCCGGCGGGCAGCCCGGACTTGCCGCCGGAGGGGCTGAACGCGGGAAGCGGAGCGACTTTGAGCAGCACGACAAGCAGCGCCGCCGCGGCGATACCCGCCCAGACGGACTTTCTTATGGCAGCCATCACTTCTCCTTTACGGGTATTCTTCTCTCGTTTCCGGTCGCACATCTTCTCTTCCGTATCATAGATGCGGGTCAAGGGGAACTGGTTCCTGCCGCCATCGGGATTTCCGGGCGGGACGGGTCGGACGGGTCGGACGGCAGGGCGCCCGAGGGATGAAGTGCCGTGACCCTCTCGTGCAGATGCTCGACGGCCCAGCGGGCGTCGGCGGCGAACACCGAGGTCATCAGAAACCAGGAGAACACGGTGAGGCCGGCGGGCGCCAGCAGCAGCAGGAGGCTGCGGCCGGCGTCCCGTGCGTGGGCGGTCAGGATCAGTCCGGCGATCGCGGTGAGGAAGCCGAGCCAGATGCCCATGAAGACAAGGACGGTCCCGGGTGGACGCAGCCGCAACCGGACCTCGGTGCCGCCGGACGCGGCGCGAAGGCTGCCGTGTACCATCGGCATGAAGGTGCTCCGGAATTCGTTCATGCGGGTGATGGCGAAGCCGTTAGTCGCGACCGAACCGGCGAAAGGTGCCGCAGGACCGTTGCCGATGAGCCCGCGCAGCAGGTCGGCGAGCGCGGCGGGGGGCAGGCCCGAGGAGATGGTCACCGTCTTTACGGGGAGCAGTTTCATGATGGCGACCATTGTAGCAGGCTCCGCGCGCTGGAGCCCCCCCTCCGCGCCACCCCTTCGCCTGCAGGGGTCCTTACCGTTGACGGGTTTCAACACAAGCCGCGACAAGATCACCTCGGTAATGCTGAAGACGCCGGCTCGCGGGGTGTAGAATACCGCCACCGATGAATGCATTTGTCACCGCCATCGCCGGACTGTGTACCGCGCGGCCGCTCGACGAAAAGCGGCTGCTCGCCCCGACGCGCCGCGTCGGGAACCAGTGGCTGGACGCCGCCGCCCGCGCCGGGCGCCCGGTGCTCAATGTGCGCGTCGAGACGCTGCGCTCGCTCGCGGTAGAGCTGGCGGCGCCGGCGCTTGCGGATGCCGGACTCACGGTTGCCCCGCGCCGGGCGGAGCAGTTGCTGGTCGAGCGAACCCTGCACGCGCTGCTGCGGGACGGGAAGCTCCCCTGGCTGGGCAAGGCTGCGCCGGGCGCCGGCCTGGCCGCAACCCTGTTGTCGAGCCTCGCCGAATTGCGGCTGGAGGGTGTCGCCGACGATCGGCTGCGGCCGGGAGTGTTTGAGCCAGCCGCCAAGGCCGCCGACCTGAAGCTGCTCGTCGGTGAGTACGGCAGGCTGCTGGACGCCAGAGGCCTCGCCGACTATGCGCGCGTGTTGCGCCTTGCCGCCGCCCGGCTTGCGGCCGACCCCGACGCGCTCGGTCGCGGGACCCTCATGCTGCTGCCGGAGGACCTCGCAACGAACGGGCTGGAGCGCCGCCTTCTCGAGGCGATGCCTCCCGCCCGGCTCCTGCGGCTCGCTGTCGACCCTCCCGGCATCCCGGCGCGAATCCGCTTCATGTGCGCAGCGGGCGCCGGCAACGAGGTGCGGGCCGTGCTGCGCTCGTGCCTCGAATCGGGAACATCCCTCGACGAGGTCGAGGTGCTGCACACCGACCCGGCCTACGCGCAGGCGGTGGCGGAGACATTCGCCGCCATTGCTCGACCCGGCGTCGAACCGACCGACGATGCGCCGGTCACCTTCGCCGAGGGTCTCCCCTGCGCCCTGTCGCGCCCCGGCCGCGCTCTCTCCCTGTGGTTGCGCTGGATGGACGAGGGCTATCCCCAGACCGTCCTGGTAGCCATGGTCCGCGAGGGGCTCCTCGAGACCGACGGGATCGGGGGGGGGAGGGGAATCGGCTTCTCGCGCCTGGCCCGGCTGCTGCGCTCCGTTCCGATCGGGCAGGAGCGCGAGCGGTACCTGGCCAGGATCGACGAGCGCATCGCCGCCGGCCGCACCCGCCTGGAGGCGCTCGTCGCCGGGGACGCGGCGGACGACGGTGATGCCGATGGGAAACCCGGCGAGGACCCGGAGGTGCGGCGTGAACAACTCGCGGGCGCCCTCGACGGACTCGTCCTGGTGCGGGGCCTCGTCGCGCGCCTGATGGACATCTCGCCGGCCATCGGCGCCGGTGGTCCGGAGATCATCGCGGCTGCGCAGCGGTTCCTCGCGACGAGCTGCCGCAGCGCCGGGCGCTTCGACAACTTCGCCGGCCAGAAACTGCGCGAGGAGCTCGACGAGATGGCCCACTGGCTCGAGCGCGTGGGCGGAGGGGATGCCGCGGACGTCCGCTCGTGGCTCGCCGAGCTCCCTGCGCAGACCCGCGTCGGCGGCAGCGGGCCGCAGCCGGGCTGCGTGCACGTCGATCACGTGCGCTCGGGGGGCCACACCGGCCGCCCGCACACCTTCATCATCGGCCTCGACGACCGTCGGTTCCCCGGCGCGGGATTGCAGGATCCGCTGTTGCTCGACAGCGAGCGCGCGTTGCTCGACGCAGCCATGCCCACGGCCGGGCGGCGCCTGGAGGAGACCACCCGGGCTTTTGCCATGCTCCTCGGGCGCCTGCGCGGCACGGCAACGCTCTGCTGGCCTTCCCGCGATGTTGTCGAGGACGCCGACCTCGCCCCGAGCCAGGTCGTCATCGACGCTTTCCGGTCGGCGAGCGGCCATCCCGCTGCGGAACAGCGGCACCTGGTCGACGCGGCGGGGACGCCGGTTTCCATGGCGCCGGCCGTACCGGAGCAGGCACTCGACTCCGGTGAGTGGTGGCTCTGGCGTTTCACCGGTGATGAAGCGGTGGCCAACGCCGACGCGGTCCTCCAGCGGCTCGTGCCGCACCTGGCCCGCGGCCTCGGCGCGCGGGCACAGCGCGCGAGCGCCGCGTTCACGATATGGGACGGCCGGGTGCCGCTCGCCGGCTCCGACCTCGACCCGACCGCGCCGCAGGGCAAGGTTCTCTCCTCGAACGGTCTCGAGGCGGCCGGCGGCTGTCCCCGGAAGTTCTTCTATCGGTACGCGCTCGGCATCGTGCCGCCCGAGGAGCTCGTCGTCGACCCGGAGCGCTGGCTCGACCCGCGTGCCACCGGTTCGCTGTTGCACGAACTGTTCGAGCACTACGTGCGCGAGATCCTTCGCGCGGGGCGTCCGGCGGACGTCACTCACGGCAGGACGCTGATTCTCGGCATGCTGGAGAGGAAACTGGCCGAGTATCGCGTGCGGTACCCGTCGCCTTCGCTGGCGGCTTTCGCCCGCGAGCGGGATTTACTCGTGCTGGCAGCCGAGACATTCGTGCGCGAGGAGGAGCGCCAGGCCCTCGAGACCGGGAGCGAACCGGTTTTCCTCGAGGCTTCGCTGGGGATGCCCCCGGGCGAGCACGGCAGCGCGCTCGATCACCCGGTCCCGATCCCGGTCGAGCTCCCCGGTGGGCTGGTGATCCGCGCGCGAGGGCGAGTGGACCGAATCGATCGCACCGGCGGCCCGGGCGGCGGCTGGGCGATCTGGGACTACAAGACGGGGGGCACGTTCGGGTACGACCGCTCCGATCCCTTCCCCGAAGGCCGCAAGATCCAACCCTATCTCTACCTCAGGATGGTCGAACGTCGCCTGCGCGACGCGACCGACCCGCGAGCCTCCGTGAGCACCTTCGGTTACTTTTTCCCGGGAGAGAAGGGCAGGGGCGATCGCATCGGCTGGGAAGCCGGGCAACTTGCGGCCGGCGGCGAAGTGCTCGTCCGGCTCTGCCGCATCATCGCTTCGGGAGCCTTTGCCGCGACGACCGACGCGGGCCGGGACTGCGGTTACTGCGACTATCGCACCGCCTGCGGCGACGTCGGGGCGCAGGCCAGAGCCTCGGTTCGCAAGGTGCTCGCGGGAGAGCCGCTGCTGGCGCCGCTGGGGGAACTGCGGGCGAAGAGTCTCGCGAAAGCCGTCGGCCGCCGGGAGGACGAGGAGTGAAAAAGCCCGCCGATCGGCCGGACCCCGATCAGCCAGCGCGCGAGCGCCTGCTGCGCGATCTCGACACCACGCTGCTCGTCGAGGCCGCCGCCGGCACCGGCAAGACAACCGCCCTGGTCGGGCGCATGGTCGAATTGATCGCCACGGGGCGCGGCGAAATCGGCCGGCTCGCCGCCGTGACGTTCACCCGCAAGGCCGCCGCCGAGCTGCGCTCGCGCTTCACGGCTGCGCTCGAGCGGGCGGCGCGCGAGGATGCCGCGGGGCGCGCCGCCCGGCTCGCCGCGGCCCGTCTCCACATCGATCGCTGCTTCATCGGGACGATCCACTCGTTCTGCGCCCGGCTGCTGCGCGAGCGGCCGATCGAGGCCGGCGTGGCCCTGGCATTCGAGGAGATCGACGACGACGCGGACGCGATCCTGCGCGAGCGCGCCTGGGAGCAGTTCGTGGGCGATCTTTTCGCGTCGGGGGACCCGCGCATCGCCCGGCTCGCGGACCTCGGCATCCACCTCGGGCAGCTCAAGAAGTCCTTCCAGACGTTCGCCACCTATCCCGACGTCGAGGAGTGGCCAGCGCCGGAGGTCCGGCTCGGCGACCTCGTGCCGGCGCGCCGGGCGCTCGAGCGCTACCTGTCCCGCATCCGCGCCCTGCTGCCGTCCTTCCCCCGGGAGCGCGGCACCGACAGGCTCATGGCGCGTTACGAGAGCATCGAGCGCTTCGCGCGCCACCGCGACCTCGGTCGTCCCGTCAGCCTGCTGGAAGTGCTCGAGGAGTTCGACCGCCCGCACGGCGCCACCCAGAAGCACTGGCCCGGCGGGACGAGGGGCCGCGTGGTTCTCGGCGAGATCGAGACCTGGGACACGTTTCGCGAGGAGGTCGCCGCCCCGTTTGTTGCCCGCTGGCGCGAGATGCGCTACTCGGCGGTGATACCGCTGCTGCAGGCCGCGGTCGACGTCTACGACGGCTTGCGCGCCGAGGCGGGTGCGCTCAACTTCCAGGACTTGCTCCTCAAGGCCCGCGGGCTGCTGCGCGACCAGCCGGGTGTGCGCGCGTATTTCCGCGAGCGTTTCACGCACCTGTTCGTCGACGAGTTCCAGGACACCGATCCGCTGCAGGCCGAGGTGGTGCTCTACCTGACGGCGGACGACCCGGCGCAGGCCGATTGGCGAGCCTGCCGTCCGGTGCCCGGTTCGCTCTTCGTGGTCGGCGACCCGAAGCAGTCGATCTACCGCTTCCGCCGCGCCGACATCGTGACCTACCAGATCGTCAAGCGGGTCATCCGCGACTCGGGTGGCGATATCGTCGAGCTGGACGCGTGCTTCCGCATGCTTCCCGACCTGGTCGCATGGGGCAACGGCATCTTCGCGACGAGCTTCCCCGAGGGGGAAGACCGCTACTCGCCCGCCGCGCATCCGCTCAAGATCGGGCGGCCCGCCGCACCCCCCGGCGGCGGACTCGCGGGCATCGGGACGATTACCGTCGCCGGCCCGCCTGCGGCCGATGGTACCGGCGGCGACACCGACGAAAAGCGCATCGCCCGATTCATCCGACACGCAATCGACGCGCAGCTGCCGATCTTGCGGCCCCCGGCGTCCGGGGTCCCCCGCGCTTCGACGTCTCCCGCGACAGCCGGTGATTTCATGATCGTCACCTGGCGCCGCAAGTGCCTGCACCTCTACGGCGCCGCGCTGCAGCAGCTGGGCATTCCCCACCAGGTCAGCGGGGGCAGCGCCTGGGGGCAGGTCAGTGAGCTCGGGTTGCTCGCAGACCTGCTGCGCGCCCTTGTCGAACCCGAGAACACCGTCGCGCTCGTCGGCGTGCTGCGCGGCGAAATCTTCGGAGTCAGCGACGCCGAGCTCTACGATTTCAAGCGGGCAGGCGGGCATTTCTCGTACAACGCCCCGCTGCCGGAGGGCCTCGACGCGGAGACGAGCCGTCGTTTCGGCGATGCGTTCGCGCGCCTGGAACGCCACGCCTCCTGGCTGCACACGCTGCCGCCCGTCGCCGCTCTGGAGCGGATCGCCACCGACCTTGGCCTCGTGCTGCGCGCGCTGGCGAGCCCCGGCGGTGACGTCCGCGCCGGCAGCCTCGGCAAGGCCTTCGCGATCCTGCGCGCGCAGGGCGCGGAGCTCGGGTCGACAGCCGGGATCGTCGACCTGCTCGAGCGGCTTATCGCCGAGGAGACGCCTTTCGACGGCCAGCCCGCGCGCTCCCCGGCGTCTGGGGTCGTGCGCGTGATGAACCTGCACAAGGTCAAGGGTCTGGAGGCCCCGGTCGTTTTCCTTGCCGACCCCGGCGGCAAGCCGAGAGACGGGTGCAGCCTGCACATCGACCGCATGGGGGGGCGCGTTGTCGGCTACCTGGCCGTGGAGCAGCAGACGGGGCCGTTTGCGAGGAAGGTCCTCGCGTATCCCCACGGCTGGGATGACTATGTGGAAGAGGAGCTGCGGTTCGCCGAAGCCGAGCGCACCCGCCTGCTCTATGTGGCGGCCACCCGGGCGGGCAACCAGCTGATCGTGACGCGCCGGCCGGGGAGGGGGAGCCACACCAGCCCCTGGGAGTTCTTCCGGGACTGGCTCGCCGGGGCGCCGGAGCTGGCCGACCCCGGCCCCCAGCAGGCGCCGGCGGTCGGCGAGGTGACGGTGACGGATGACGACGTCGCGGCTGCCGAGGCGGCGATCCTGGAGCGCTGGCGGATTGCCGGCGCGAAGACCTATGAACTGCGCGGCGCCAAAGAAATCGCGCTGAGCGCAGCGGAAATGCACCGGCGCCCGTCGTCCGGCGAGCATGGCACCGAGTGGGGGACCGTGATCCACTTCCTGCTCGAGTCGGCGCTGCGCGAGCCCGGCCGCGACCTCTCGGGCTCGGCTCGCACGGCTCTCGAGGAGCAGGGGTTGCCGGCCTCCCGCGCGCCCGAGGCGTTGGCGGTGGTCGCCGCGGTGCGGACCGCGGCGACCTGGAGGCGGGCCACGGCCGCTGAGCGCCTGCTCGTGGAGGTCCCTTTCGGGATCTGCCTGAACCCAGGCGATCCGCTCCTGTTGCCCTCGTCAGATACGGTCCCCGTCCTCATCCGCGGTGTCATCGACCTCGTCTTCCGCGAAGCTGCCGGCTGGGTCATCGTCGACTGGAAGACGGACGCAGCGCGCACCCGAGCGGAACTGGCCGAGCGGGTCCGCCACTACGCGCCGCAGGTGCGCCTCTACGCGGACATCTGGGCGCGGATAACCGGCGAGGCCGTCGCCGAGATGGGACTCTTCTTCACCGCAGCGAACCACTACGAGATGCTGTGAGCGGGATCGAGCGGCTGGCGATGAGCGTGTCACGCTGCCGTGCAGGCTGCGGGGTTCTGATTTCCTTCCTTTCCGCCGAATTCGCAGCCCGGAGCTTGAGAAATGGTACAATCCGCGACCGGAGAGGATACGGCTAACAGCCGGGGGAGGACGATCGTCGTGGATACATTCGTCGCCATCGGGCAGCGACGCTCCGTCAAGTACTTCGATCCGGCCCATCGGGTAACCGGCGACATGATGCCCCTCGGGACTTTCTAGAGCACCATGGCCCTGGGCGATCTGGGACAACACATCGAGGGGCGGTACCGGCTCGACCGGGAACTGCGGCGCAGCCCCCACGCACAATCGCTGCTCGTGACCGATCTGCGCAACGGCCGCCCCTGCGTGCTGCGCCGGCTGTTCCTGGCCAGGGCCTCCCCGGTCGAGGGGCGGCGCTTCGAGTCGCAGGCCGCCATCCTCGAGAAATTCGACCACCCCGGCCTGCCACGCTTCATCGCAGGGTTCACCACGGGCGAGGGAGAGGAGCGGGAGCGCATTCTCGTCACCAGCTATCACGCGGGCGAGAGTCTGGAGCGTCTTATCTCCAAGGGGCGGCTGCTCGGCGAACCGCAGGCGCTCGCACTGCTGCGCCGCATTGTCCCGGTGTTGGTGTACCTCCATGGGCTCGAGCCACCGGTCGTGCACCGCGGCGTGAAGCTGTCGGGAATCATCGTCGGCCCCGACGGGCGGCCCTGCCTCACCGATATGGGTTTTGCCGAAGCGGAGCTGGAGGCTGGGATCCAGGAGCAGGCACCGCCCGGCCCCGACGAGCTGGCTCTGGCGGCTCCGGAAGTCTACATGGGCAAAGTGGTCCCGGGCTCCGATATCTATGCGCTCGGTCTGGCGATCATCCGCGCGATGACCACGGAGGACCCGGCCGCGCTGCTTCGCGAAGGGGCCCGGCCCCGGCTGCGCGATGCGCTCGGGGTAAGCGAGGCCTTTGCCGGCGTGCTCCTGCGCATGCTCGAGCCAGCGCTGGAGCGCCGCTACCCGGATGCACGCGCCCTGGAGGCCGATCTGGCGAAGCTTGCCGGCGTGAGGGCGGCTGTCGTGCCGCAACCCGCCGCGCCCAAACCCGCCGCGCCCAAGCACGCCACTCCCCCCGCCGGGGAGCCTCGTCCCCGGCGCACCTCCCGGCCCCTGGTCATCGCCGGCGCCGTGCTCGTGCTCGTAGCGTTGGCCCTTGCGGCGATGCGCTTGAGAAACCAGCCGACGCCGGGGAGGTCGCTGCTCGTTCCGCCGGCGCCAGGAGAGCAGACCGCCGTTCGGGAGCCCGCGGCCGAAGCCGGACCATCGAGCGCGCCGTCCGTCGACTCCGCAGCCCGCTCCGCCGCACCGACGGCTGACATTGCCCCCGGCGCGACGAACGCGTCTTTCCCCGAGGCCGGACTGGCATCGGGATCGGCCGAACCAGCGCCGACGCCTGCCCCGCCGATTGACACGCCGCCCGCCGTTGTGGAAGGACGGTTATCCCTCGACGGGAAGCCGTTCACGAGCGTCGCCGGGCCGGCGCCATCGTTCTGGTTTCGCAACGACGGGACCAGGTCCGATGTGAAACCGCAGGTCGACTATGCAGCCGGCGCCTTCACTGTTCGCGATCTGCCGCCCGGCCGTTACGGGATGAGCGTGCGAATCGACCTCGATCCATCCAACCCGGCCAATTACCCCGGAGACCTCAACGGGTGGTCGGAGTTCGTGGTCGAAGCGGCGCGTCCCGTCTCGCTTGAAGTCCCGCTGCGCACGGTGATCCGGCTCCGGCAACCCGTGGACAGCGGCGCCGTGATCCGCGGACTGGAAATCCCCTGCGGCGCGGGGAATGTGACCCCCGCCCAGGTCGTGTTCGCCTGGGAGGCGCTCGACCCGGGGGTGACCTACCAGGCGAGCGTCGACCGGCTCGTCTGCGGCAAAGGCTACGCCTCGGCGGGCCGGATCTTCAAGCGCTCGATCACCGACGCCTGGGTGAAGGTCGATCTCGAGCCGAACCGGGAGGGGGAGTGCTACTCCTTCAGGCTCACGGCGAACAAGGCGGGGCGGCCGGTCGGAATCCTGGCAACCCACGGCAAGAGCGGCCTGGGATGGGACTTCCGTTTCACCGTCTCAGGCCGCCAATAAGGACCAAACTGCGGCGTTGGGCTTCGCCCTGCGTCGCTGCGGCGTGTAACAGCGACGCCTCACTACTCAGGTCTCGCCCGCCTTGCATCTGGGCCCTTCTTGGCGGCCTGTTGATGGATTTCACCGCCATGGAACACGGTTTTGGCGGAGCGGAGGTCTCAGGCGGCGGTCAGGATCTCGTAGATCTCGCGGTAGCGCGCGGCGGCCTTGTCGACGATCTCGTCGGGGAGCTTCGGTCCCGGGTCGGTCTGGTCCCAGTCCAGCGTCAGCAGGTAGTCGCGGACGATCTGCTTGTCCCAGCTGTCCTGGCCGCGCCCCGGCTGCCAGGTGTCCGCCGACCAGAAGCGCGAGGAGTCCGGTGTCATCAACTCGTCGATCAGAACCAGCCGTCCCTCGAACATCCCGAACTCCATTTTCGTGTCGGCGATGATGATCCCGCGCTTTGCCGCGAGCTCCCTGCCGCGCCCGTAGACCGCGAGGGCAGCGTTGCGCAGGCGGGTGGCCAGATCGGTGCCGACGATCTTCTCCATCTCGGCGAAGTCGATGTTGATGTCGTGCCCGGCCTCGGCCTTGGTGCTGGGCGTGAAGATCGGGGCGTCGAGGCGCGAGGACTCCACGAGCCCGGCCGGCAGCCGGATACCGCAAACGGTGCCGGACTTTATATACTCCTTCCAGCCGCTGCCTGACAGATAACCGCGGACGATGCACTCCACGGGCAGCACGGTGGCCTTCTTCACGAGCATGCTCCGCCCCTCGAGCAGGGAACGATGCGCGCGAAGGGGCACCGGGAAGTCGTCGACCGCGGTCGCCACCAGGTGGTTCTCCATGATGTCGGCAACCTGGTGGAACCAGTGGATCGAAATCTGCGTCAGTACCCTGCCTTTGCCGGGGATGCCATTCGGCAGCACGACATCGAATGCGGAGATCCGGTCGGTCGCGACGATGAGGAGATGCTCTCCCGCGTCGTAGACGTCCCGGACCTTGCCGCGGCGAAGCAGGGTGTAGCCGGGCAGAACCGTTTCCAGCACGACGTCGCTCATCGTCACGCTCCGCAGGTCGGTGGTCGCTTCGTCGGGATCAAACGACCTTGGTGCGGACCTTGTCGGTCAGATCGGCGGCGTAATCCTTCAGGTCCTCGGCCAGATCCGCAATCTGCTGGCGAGTGCGCTTGCCGGACTGCGGGGCGAGCAACAGGGCGATGCCGGCACCCACGAGCCCTCCTACCACGAGTGCCACGAGAACGGAGCGGGTGCGATCGTCGTGCGAGCAGAACATGGCAGCCTCCTCGTTGATGGTCATGCTTTCACGATATGCCCGCCGGCGCAGGAGGTCAACCCCGGACACCCCGGCCGCCCCGCTTCCTGCCGGCCGCGATGCGGTGGATCTGAACCTCGCCGCCGCAGTAGGTGTCGAAGGCGATCGCGGCCGCCACGGCCCGCCGGGCGACCGCCTCGGCGCCGAGCTTCGAGTCGTGGAGCGCGTGGAGGGCCCCGAGGGCGAACTGCGCGCCCGAGCCGATGGCGAAGTAGTGCCTGACTTCCGTCACGCTCATGTCCGGGCCGACGTAGAAGATGCCGCCGCGGTTGGCGATGATGAAGGTCGAGTCGAGGTTGCCGAAGGGGCCGGCTTCTTTCTCGTCGATCTGGTCGTTCACGAACGAGTATTTCTTGTGCAGGTCGCTCCAGAGGCGCAGGAAGAACTCGAAAATCTGCTCGCGCGAGCCGAGCCGGATGTTCTTGCGCCGGGCGATCACGTCTTCGAGGATGTTTTCGTAAAGGCCCCAGCCGGTGGTCGCGATGAAGGATGCGCCGATGCGGCGGATCTTCTGCGCGGCGTGCAGGACCGGCGGGACTTTGGTGTGGCCGAAGCTGGTGAGCGTGTCGGCGGCGAGGATGAGCTCACCGTTCTTCTCGATGGCAAGGGCGATGGACATGTGATGCGTACCCCTTTCGGTTCAAGGGACTCGGTGTCCCTGATTGGTTGCCACACAATTCAATTCACGTAGCGATCGTCGATGGCCTTTGCCGTTCCCGTGCGGCTGCGGGGTCCTGACGCTGTTGTGGTAACGAGGATGTGCTGCGGTGGGGCGGTGACGGGCGGGCGCGTGGTCGAGCGCGCAGCTGGCGACCGCCCGTCACCGCCCCACCGCAGCACCGGAACGAGAATGCCCCCATTCATTAGCGCGTTTCGATGCCCCGGGACCGCAGGTGCTCCTTGACCGCTGCGATCGGAACTTCGCGCCGGTGGAAGATGCCCGCGGCCAGCGCCGCCTCGACGTCCGTCTGCTCGAAGACCTCCGCGAAGTGCTCCGGGGTCCCGGCGCCGCTGGAGGCGATGACCGGGATCGACACCGCGGCCTTGACCGCGCGGATCAACTCGAGGTCGAACCCGGCTTTCGTGCCGTCGCGGTCGATCGAGTTGAGCAGGATCTCGCCGGCGCCGAGCCTCTCGCAGACCGCGGCGAGGGTCACCGCGTCGACCGGCCGCCCCTCGCGGCCGCCCTTGACGGTGCACTGGAACCAGCAGAAGCGCTCGCCGTTCGGCCCTGGGGTTTGGGTCGGGAAGACCGCGTGCGGGACACCGTCTGCCGCCGGGACCCAGACCCGCCGCGGATCCACCGAGATCACGACCGCCTGGTTGCCGTAGACGCGGGCGATCTGCTCGATGGAAGAATCGCCGCTGGCCGCGCCCGTGCGCAGGTACTCCTCGACGGCATATACCGCGTCCGAGCCGATCGAGATCTTGTCGGCGCCGGAGCGGAAGTACTCGCTGGCGACCTCGAGCGCGGACCAGCGCCGGCCGGAGGGGTCGATGTAGCCGCGGATGCCGCCGCCGATCGTCAACGGCACGAAGACGTTCTCGGAGGTGCGCCGCAGCACCTCGAGCATCGGCTGGTCGGCCAGCGGCTCCTCGCGGAAGCTGGTGATGTTCAGGAAGGTGATCTCGTCGGCGCCCTCCTCGTAGTAGCGGCGCGCGAGATCCACGGGCTTGCCGAGGTTGCGCACCTCCCCCTCGTGGCGCACGTCGTACTGGTCGCCCTTGGTCACGACCAGGTCGCCGGCGTCGTTCGTGCGCACGTCGAGACAGGCGATGATGCGGCGCGCCAGGCGCGTCCGGCCCGCGGCGGCGGGCGGCTCGGCGCCGGAGGTGAGATCGCCCGCGGTGAGGTACCGACGCAGGATCGCCAGCCCGGCCGCGCCGCTTTTCTCGGGGTGGAACTGCACGGCTGCGACGTCCCCCTTCTGGACGGCGCTGACGAACTCCTCGCCGTAATCCGTCGTTGCGAGCACCCAGTCGCGGTCACGCGCGTCGGGCACGCCGCGGTAGGAGTGCACGAAATACAGCTTCTCGCCGCCGTAGCCGTCGAAGAGCGCCGAACGCTGGCGGATGCGCACCCCGTTCCAGCCCATGTGCGGCACCGCGAGCGCCCGGGCGGGGAAACGGCGCACCTGGCCGCGGATGATCCCGAGGCCGGTCGCCCCGAGCGACTCTTCGCTCCCTTCGAAGAGCACCTGGAGTCCGATGCAGATGCCCAGGAACGGCCTACCCTCGAGGAGGCGCTGCCGCAGCGGCTCGAAGTAACCGTCGGCCTGCAGGCGCCCGATCGCGCTGCCGAAAGCGCCGACGCCGGGGAAGACGAGCTTCCCGGCGGTCAGGATCTCCTCCGGGGAGACGACGTCGCGCACCTCGAAACCGAGCGATCGGATCGCGTTGCGCACGCTGCGCACGTTGCCGGCGCCGTAGTCGAGCAGGGTGACGATGCTCATGCTCTCTCGCTGGTCCTTTCCATTGTCAGAAATACAAGTATACCGGAAAAATCTCCGTTCCCGTGCAGGCTGCGGGGTCCTGACGCTGCGAGTTCTTGACACCTCGGCGCCCGCCCGCCATCCTCCCGCGCATGACCGACCGCGGCGACGTCGATCTCGAGCGCGCGATCCTCCTCGGCCTGGCCGCCGAGTGGCGCGAAGCGCTGGCTCTCGTGCCCCGGCGGCTGCGCGACCGTTTGCGGCGGCCGCAGTTTTCACTCAGTGACGCGGACCGCCGTCTCGGGGCCTGGGACCCGTCGCGCGAGGAGATCCGGGTCAGCCGACGTTTCGCACTCGAGCGCGGCTGGGACGAGGTGCGCGAGCTGCTGCGCCACGAGATGGCGCACCAACTCGCCGACCAGGTCCTCGATGGCGGTGCCGAGACCTCCCACGGCCCGGCCTTTCGCGAGGCCTGCCGACTGCTTGGGGCGCACCCCGGGGCTTCGGGGGAGTTCGTCCCTCTCGGCGCCCGGCTCGACGGCGACGCCGACCCGGGTCGGGCGCGGGTGCTCGAGCGGGTGCACAAGCTCCTGGCGCTCGCCTCCAGCAGGAACCGCCACGAGGCGGAGCTGGCGCTGCTGCGCGCCCGCGAGTTCGCACGGCGCCACCACGTGGACGAGCGGCAGGGAGGCGACGAGTTCCTCAGCGCGTTTGCCGGGCGCCCGGCGCTGCGGCACAGCCGCGAGGAGTACCAGCTCGCCGCTCTGGTGACGCGGACCTGGGAGGTCTACGGCATCTGGGTCCCGGCCTGGGTCGTGGAGCGCGAGCGCATGGGGACGGTGCTCGAACTCAGCGGCACGGCGACGCAGGTGAAGCTGGCAGGATACGTCCACGCGTTCGTGCGGCGCCACATCGCGACCGAGTGGGAACGCTACGACCACGGCCGGCGTCTCGGCGCCCGGCGGCGCACGGACTTCGGCTGCGGCGTGATCGAGGGCTTTCGCGGCACGCTCGAGCGCGGCGCCAAGGGCCCGGGAGCGGGCGGGACCCTCGTGCGGACCGGGCAGGACCCGCTGTTTGCGGGCTACCTGGCTGCGCGCTACCCGCGGCGCACGACGGTTCGCCGCGGCGGCGGCAGGATCGACCCGGGAGTGCACCGCGACGGCGTGCGAGCCGGCGAGCGGCTGGTGATTCGCGAAGGCGTCGAGGGGGCGGCGCCCCCGCGACGCCTGCTACGGGACGGGTGCTGAAAAGGGCCCATCGGTGGCGGTGCCGTTATCGCGGCGGCGTGGGCGGGGATTCGAAGAGGTCGGCGAGGGCTTCACGTACCTGCTCGTTCGTGTGGAAGCCATCGAGGGTGCGCACGGTCGTGCCGCGCCAGAGGATGAGCAGCGTCGGGAAGCCGGTCACGCCGTGCTCGATGCAGGCCTCGCGGTTCTTCGGGGTGACCAGGCGCAGCCTCGCCGGGGCGTATCCGGCCACGAGATCGCGCAGGTTGCGCACCATCTCGTCGCAGGCGAGCACCCGCTGGATGGCAAAAAGCGTGAAGGTGACCTCCCGGCTCAGCGGGATGCGTCCGCCCGCGAAATCACGCGCGCTTTGCACCTGCTCATCCGTGAGGCCGGGGAAAAGTCCGGTGCCGCGGCACTGGGCGGGGGGCGGCACCGATGTCACGAGCATCAAGCGCCCGATGCGGCTCGCGCCGGCAGGCATGACACGGAAGAAGCCCGCGATGGAGCCGAGGCCGGGGCGCCCGAAGCCGCTCGAGCGCTGTCGCAGCAGGACGCAGGGCTGGCCGCCCGGCGCCGCCGAGAGCTCCGCGGTCGTGAGATTCCCGGCACCGGCCGCGCGCAGCGCCTCGAACTTCTCGCCGAGGTAGCGCAGAACCTCCTCCTTGCCGCGCACTCCCTCGAGCGCCGACTGCGACTCGTAGACGCAGCCTTCAGCCAGGGATGGCGCGAGAATCCTGGTGTCCAGGCGGTTGAAGGCGGCCGCGAGCGGGACGAGAAGCCCGGCCTTTGCGGCCTCGGTCGAGGCTGCGGCCCAGGAATTCTCGGCTGGGGTGGGCACGTAGCTCATGTCGATCTCCTTTTAACCCTGAGGGTTTGGTTCGTCGCGGCGTCGCTGCGCCATCACGAGCGCTGCGGGCATCACGAAAAGCGCCGTGGTGATGCACGCGAACTCCCCGGCGATCGCGTAGCGCCCGAAGGAGCGCAGCGCCTGGTTGTCGGCGAAGAGCAGCGCGCCGTAGCCGAAGATGGTCGTCAGGCTGCAGGCCATCACCGCCCCGCCCACCGAGCTCACTCCGGCGGCGACGTCGCCGCCGCCGGCGCGGATCCGGTCGTAGAGATTCACGGCGTACTCGACGCCGATGCCGAAGGTCAGGGGCAGGGCGACGAAGTTCAGGAAGTTCAGGCGCACGTCGAGCCAGGCGGCGCCGCCGACGGTCCAGAGCACGCCGCAGATGAGCGACCCGAGGATCGTGGCCACCGGCACGAGACTGCGCTCGACGAGCAGGCAGACCACGGACACGATCAGCAGCGCCGCCAGGGTCGCACGCGGCGCATCCTGGCGCATCGAGCGGATCATCTCGGCGAAGACCGTGGCGCGCGCCGCGTTCGGCGTTTCCCGCCCGTCCGGCAGGCGCACGTCGGCGAGCACGTCCGAGATCTTGAGCAGGTTCTGGCCGCGGCTCTGGGAGACCGCGGGGGAGAGGTAGACGAACAGCGAGGTCCCGAGCCGCCCGTCCTTCTCGGTGAAGCGCTCGCGCACCAGCGCCGGCAGGTCCTCGAGCGCCAGCGGTCGAAGATACTCGGGCGGCCGCCATTTTTTCGCGATGGCGGTCTCCTCCTCGTCCAGGCGCGGCAGCAGGTGGTCGATGTGCGTGCGGATCTGGCCGAGCAACTCCAGCTTGCGCCGGACCTCGTCCGGCGCGCCGCCGAGCATGTCGTACACGGTCTCGACGCGCTCGACGAAAGTCCCACCGGTGCGCCTGGCGTCCGCGGCGCGCACCTGGGCGGCGAGGCCGAGGACTTCTCCGATGTCGTCGGCGAGCATGAGCTGGGGCGAGCCGCGGGTCTTGAAGACCTCGTCGGCGCGCTTGCTCAGTGCCCCGGCGCCGCGCTCCTCGCTCGATTTGCTGCGCAGCTTGCTGAAGTCGTACTCCCAGGGATCGGCGAGATAGCGGGCCAGCGGGAGGGCGCTCACGATGCACAGGATCGCGGTCAGGGCGAGCACCAGACCGGGGCGGGTGCACGCCACCGTGGCGACGGCCTGCGAGAACGGCGTCCGCAGCGGCCGTGGTTGCCGGTCGACTGCGGTGCCGCGCAGCCGCTCGAGCGCGGCGATGCTGGCGGGAACCACGAGAAAGGTCGCCAGCCAGCAGCAGAGCATGCCGACCCCGCCGATCAGGCCGAACTCGCTGAAGCCGCGGAAGCTGGTGATCATCAGCGCCACGTAGGCGCCGCTCGTTGCCAGCGAGGCCAGCCAGGTGGAGGTGAAGCAGGTGACGGCGGCGTCCTCGAGCGCTGCCCCCACGCCGTCGCCGAGCCCGCGCCGCTCCCGGTACCGGGCAAGATAGACGATGCCGTAGTTGATGCCGTTGCCGAAGATGATCGAGCCGAGAAAGCCCGTGGCGTTGTTCAGGTGGCCGTAGGCGGCCATTGCCATCGCGAAGGCGATTCCCGACCCGGCGAACACGGCGAGGCCGATGTGCAGCAATGCCAGGGGCGAGCGGAAGAAGACGACGATCGTGCCGAAGATGAGCAGGATCGCCGCGGCGGAGACGATGGAGATGTCGTCGCGCAGCGACTGCACGTCGGCGAGCGCGGACGGGATGTCGCCGGAGAAGCCAACGGCCGCGGACGCAACGCCCAGTCTGCGACCGACCTGCGTGCTGATCCGCTCGATCTCGGTCATCAGCCGCTCGCCGGCCTGGTCGCCGAAGCCCTGGCTCGGCGAACGCACCAGCAGCAGCCAGGTGCGGCCGTCCTCGCTGTGGAAATAGCCGTTGGGGAACTGGTCGTGCTTGCGATAGGCGGCGTCGGCCCGGGCCTGGAAATCCCTGAGGGCGCTGTGCTTCTCCCCATCCGCTCCGGCCTCGCCGGGCGCGGCGTCGGCAGGCGGCGGGTCGCCGAGGTCTTCGCAGGGATTGCCGAGGTCGAGGTAACCGGGGCTGGCGCTGGCCCGCGCCTGCTCGAGCTCGCAGGCGATGCGCTCGAGGGTGGGTTCGCTCGCGAAGAGCCAGCGGTTGCGCTCGAAATAGGCGCGCGACTCGCCCGGCCCGTGCTCGACGCTGCCGACCAGATCCTTCGGCAGCGCGCGCACCTCGGGCTCGATGGCGTCGATGAACCGGCGGTTCAGGGCCTGGTCGCCGGACTCGATCATCACGAACACCGTCGAGGCCGAGCCGCGGCGCCGGTCGACCGCGGCGCGGAACCGCCGGGCGGCGTCGCTCTTGCTCGGCAGCAGGTTCAGAAAGTCGGTCTCGAGCCGCAGTCCGCTCGCGTACCCCCAGCTCGCGACGATCACCAGCGCGGTCAGCAGCAACACGAGGCGCGGGTGCGTCGCCGAGAGGCGGGTGACGGTCCTGACGATCCGAAGGACGGGTGAGGCGTCACGCATGGGAACTCCGGTGGTCGAGGGGTTTCAGTGCCGCGCCGCCGCCGCCGCCGCCGCCGCCGCGCGCCGGCGCCGCGCCGAGAACTCCGGTGCCTCGCGCATGCAGGTGCCGAGAATACCGAGCGACTGGCGGAACAGGCGCATCCCCTCGGGCCGCAGCTCGGCGGGGTCCGGCCCCGGGTCGGCCCAGCCGGCGGTGGTCAGATCGTCCGGCGGCAGCTGCTTCTCGGCCCAGTGGTGGAAGAGCCGTCCCCAGTCGCTGTACAGGATGTCGTGCACGCGCCTCTGGTGCGTCGGGTACCAGAACGAGTCGTGGTAGAGCACGCTCGCGGCGTAGGCCCAGGGGGCGAGAAACGTCTTGAGCGACCACTCGATCGGCTTTTTCAGCGGCCCCCAGTAGATCTTGTGCTGCATGCTGCTGGCGAAGGTCATCTTCTTGAAGGGACCGACGAAGTTCCAGTTCTCCCGCGCGGCGTCGAGGTCGCCGACGATCTCGATGTCGCGCGGGTCGCCGCAGCCGAGCCCGAGGTCATGGGCGAGGCGGACGAACTTCAGGTCGCGCAGCGGGTCGAAACCCATCAGCTTCGCGGCCACGGCGTCGATCGCGACCTGGTCGGCCGAGGCCAGCAGCACGTTCTTGACGTGGGGCAGCATGCAGCGCGGCCCGGGGCCGTCGCCGGCGAAGGTGCCGTCCATCACCGCGAAGACGCCGCGGTGGATCCGCTTCTGGATCATCAGCAGGTCGACGAGCGTCTCGTGGATCACCGGGTGCGTCCAGTGGCGCCGCTCGTTGAGCAGGCCGCCGAAGGCGTTCTTCATCGCGCCGGTCGTCGTCGTGAAAACGTGCGTCTTGATCGTCGGCAGGTGGATGATATTTTCGCCGATGAAGCGCTTCGGGATCATGAAGCCCTGCGGATAGACCTGGTTGAGGCACAGGAAGCGGTCGGCGAGGTCCCCGACGGCGTCGCGCACGTTGACCCACGCCTCGTCTCCCTCGTAGAGGTGGACGTTGCGCAGCCCGTGGTTCTCGACCACCGGCAGCTGCTTGTTTTCGCGCTCCCCGAGGTGCGCGTCGATGACCACCGTGCGGTTGTGGCAGGCGTGGATCAGCGCCGGGTCAAAGCCGTCGCGCTTCATCGCGCGGATCACGCCGTCGAGCTGCCAGGGCGTGGTCGAGCTCCCCGGGTAGAAGAAGTGCCAGCTGATGTTGACCTTGAGCGCGGTGTCGGCGTCTTTCGCGATCACGTCCCGGTAGCCCGCGAGGTTCATCAGGCGGTGGTAGTCCCCGAGAACGGTGGCGGGCGAGGTGCGCAGGACGGCGACGACGGACTTTTTCACGCGGGGGATGGTATGCTCGGGATTGATCTGCGTCAATGCGCAGCAGGCGCCGGTCACCTATTCTGGCACTCATGATCTGCGGAACGAGGAATTTCACAGAGTGCTCGACAACCACAGACAGGTTGCCACGAAGGAATTTGACGCCTGGGGGGACGCGCAGCGCCTCGCGAGCGCCGACGGGGGTGCGCAGCGACAGGACCCCGCAGTCCGCACGGGAACGAAGTTGCCCGTAAAATTGCGATACACCACGCAGAGGAGGAGACCCCATGGTGCTCGGACCTGATACGAAACTGAAGGATTTTCTCGCGGCGTACCCGTTCATGAAGGAGTACCTGATCGGCTTCAACGCCCACTTCAAGGCCCTCGACAACCCGTTGATGTGGAAGACGGTCGGGCGGTTTGCGACCCTGTCGAAGGCCGCCGTCATGGGCGGGTCAAAGCTCCCGGACCTTCTTGCGGCTCTTGCCGGGGAGATCGAGCGGCGCACCGGCACGCGCCCCGGCGTGCAGGGCGAGGGGCAGCCGGCGGCGTCGCGCGAGGAGACGCTCAAGGGGATCATCAAGGATCTGCACGCGAACGAGGATGTGGGCGCGGCCAAAGAGCGCTTTCGCGAGCTGATCAAGGATGTCGCCCCGTGGGAAATCGGGAAGATGGAGCAGACGTTGATCAAGGAGGGGCTCCCCGAGACCGAGGTCAAGCGGCTCTGCTCGGTCCACGTCGAGGTCTTCAAGGAATCGCTCGATCAGAAGGTCGTCCCCGGGCTGCCGGCGGGGCACCCGGTGCATACGCTGATGCGCGAGAACCGCGAGGCGGAGCGGATTGTCGCCGAGATGGAGGCTATCGCCGACCCGAAGGCCGAAGCCGGCCGCGCCGCCGCAGCGCTGGAGCGCCTCGCCGGCATCGACACCCACTACCTGCGCAAGGAGAACCAGCTCTTTCCGGTGCTCGAGGTCAAGGGCGTCTCGGGGCCGAGCAAGGTGATGTGGGCGGTCCACGACGACATCCGGATCCTGCTCAAGGACGCGCGCGCCGCCGTTGCTGACGGCACGATCACCGCGGAGCGCCTGAAGTTCCTCGCGACCCAGGTGCGCGATATGGTCTACAAGGAGGAGCACATCCTCTTCCCGATGGCCCTCGAGCTGCTCACCGAAGAGGACTGGGGGAAGGTCGTGGCGGGCGAGGGCGAGATCGGCTTTGCCTGGGGTCTGGCGCCCGAGCAGCCCTGGGGGCCGACGAGCACCGGGGCGCCTGCGGAATACCTGGCGCGCCACGCCGGCAGCATCAGCCTCGATACCGGTTCGCTGACCGCCGATCAGATCAACCTGATGCTCACGCACCTGCCGGTGGATCTCTCCTTCGTCAACGAGAACGACGAGGTCCTGTACTACTCGGCAACTCCCGAGCGCATCTTTCCGCGCTCGCCGGGAGTGATCGGGCGGCGCGTGCAGAACTGCCACCCGCCCAAGAGCGTAGCGACGGTGGAGCGCATTCTCGCGGAGTTCAAGGCGGGGACGAAGGACACCGCGGAGTTCTGGATCCGGATGCGCGGGAAGTTCCTGCATATCCGCTACTTCGCGATGCGCGATCCGGACGGCAGGTATCGGGGGTGTCTCGAGGTCAGCCAGGACGTGACGGCGATCCGCGCGCTCGACGGCGAGCGCCGCCTGCTCGACTGGGCCTAGCCCCGCCTTTCCGTCCAGGGGCGGCGGCGGACGAGCCCCCTGGTCATCGGCCGCGCCTCCGGCGACAGGCCGTGCGCGAGCCGCGCCGCGGCGAGGAGCCAGTCGAGGCGGGCCGCGATCGACCAGCGCGAGAACTTGCGAATCTGCTCGCGCCGGGTGTCCTCGTCGCTCCCGGCTTCCCCCGTCTGGATCGAGAAGAGCGTCTCGAGTCCGTTGGCGTCCTCCCGGTCGGTGGCGCAGGCGCTTTGCCCCTTGAGCGCGAGCAGGTCAGCCGCACCGACGATGGGAATCCCGACGTCGACGAGGTTGGCGACTGCCGCCCCGGCCCGCAGGCGCGCGAATGTTTCAGGCGAAACAAGGACGATGTCGATCTCGCTCAGTGCCGACTGTGAATGACGAAATCTGCGCACCGCCACGCCCCCGGCTGCCGCAACCGGTGGCGCGGGCTCGCCGTACCCCCACCCGGCAAGCAGGCGCTCCAGGCGTTCGAGATTGGCGGGGCAGGGGTCGACGAGAAGGTCGATGTCGGGTGTCAGGCGCGGCACGCCGTGGAGGGCGAGCGCGGTCGCGCCGGTGATCAGATACGCTGCACTGCCGTCGCGCAGTCCGGCGAACAGCTCGTAGTGGGTGCCGGGGTTCGCCCCGGTGGGAACGTGTCGGGAGCGGGTCTCGATGGGAGTCATGCCGTCATTGTCCGCGATGCGCGGATCGGCGGCAATCCGGGATGAAGCCTCAGGCTGTCCCGAAAGACATTTCGTGACGCGGAACCGTCGTGACGACCCGGACGGCAAGCTCGAGGAAGGCCGCGAGCTCGCTGCGCATCTTCTCGCGGTCTTTCTCGAAAAGGTTGGTTCGTCCCTCGTGCTCCACGCCGTAGCGGGCCGGGTAGCGATTCAGGGCGAACGCCACCATGTCGCAGCGGCAGTTCCAGCAGTCGCAGGCCCCGTCGTGCCTGCGCAGGATCTCGTCGACGGCCCGGAACCCTTCCTCGAGCGGAAAATTCACCACCCAGACTGGTTCCTCCGCCGTCACGGCGGCCCCTTTCTGATGCTTGGGGAAGCGCGCCACCTGCTTGCTGGCGCCGTCGATCGCTTCGTCGATGGCGGTCGCATCATGCGCGTCGGTTTCGGCGCTCCCGGGGCGGCGTGTGGCGTAGCGAGGGGGGATCGACGAGAGCGCGAGCGCCAACATGTCGGCCCGGCAGAGCGGGCACCAACAGGTTTCATCACCCGACGGCGACTGGTCGCGAAGCCGGTTGAGGTGCGTCCGGACGGCCTGCTCCATGGAGTTTTTCAGTTTCATGTGACTGTTCGA
>CAZEOK010000023.1:452-33504 GCA_964513745.1 uncultured bacterium | reverse complement strand
ACCCCGACATCCGCGGCAAGATGATCTCGCTCGCCACCGAGACCGAGCGCACGCTGTTCTTCGACTTCTTGCCGCTGGCGCTCGGGAGCATTCGCGGCTTCAAGGTGCGCTTCCACCTCTACACCGTGCCGGGGCAGGTTTTCTATGACGCCTCGCGCAAGCTGATCCTCAAGGGCGTTGACGGCGCGATCTTCGTGGCCGACTCCCAGGTCGAGCGCATGGAGGCCAACTCCGAGAGCATCGACAACCTGCGCGTGAACCTCCAGGAGCAGGGGTACGACCTCGACAAGCTGCCGTACGTCATCCAGTACAACAAGCGCGACCTGCCGAATGTCGCGCCGCTGCACGAGATGCGCGCGTTGCTCAACACCACCGGCGTGCCCGACTACGAAGCCGTGGCGCCGATCGGCACCGGGGTTTTCGACACGCTCAAGGCGGTCGCTCGTCTCGTGCTGATCGAGCTAAAGAAGGGCCAGGGCGGGTAACAGGACGCTTTTGAGCAGCCTGCCGGCAGAGGCTGGGACGTTCCTGTCTTGACACTCGCTGGTGCTCCCGCTATCGTTACCCCCGCCGAAACGCAACCGACACTCCCCGGTAGCTCAATCGGCAGAGCATTCGGCTGTTAACCGAAGGGTCGCTGGTTCGAGTCCAGCCCGGGGAGCCATTAGCCAACAGAGCCTCGGCGAACCTTCCTCCAGGTCTCCTCGTAGATGCTCTGGCGCGGCCCGAGCGCCACGACCTCGATCGCTCCGCCGGCGACCCGGTAGATGATCCGGAACCGGGCGACCCGGCAGCTTCGCAGACCGGCAAGCTCATCGCGAAGCGACTTGCCGATGGCGGGGTCGTCAAGCAGATCGTCCAGGGCGGACCGAATCTTGCGCTTCAAGTCCGGATGGAGGCCCCGGATCAGCGCAGCCACTTCGTCGGGGATTCTCAGCCGACGCATTGCGGGCGACAATCAGTCGGTGAACAGCTCGTCCAGCGTGTACAGCTTCGCCTTGCCTCTCTCGAGCGCCGAGAGCCCTCGGCGGATCTCGGCGACGAGGTCCGCGTTGGCCCGGACCGCCGCCGTTTCCTTCCATCCCTCGAAATCCTCCGGGTTCACGAGAACAGCGACCGCCCGGCCGTTGCGGGTGATCACGATCTCTTCATCGTGGCCCGCCACGGCGTCGAGCAGGCTGCTGAGCCGAGCCTTGGCCTCGGAGAGCGGAACCGTCTTCATCGCGTGCCCCTCCGTGTGGTCAGAATTATGACCAATGTAGGCCGCCCGGGATGCGCTGTCAACAAGGAGCCGGTTACAAGCCTTGCGGCGGTATCTCCTGCTGACGTGGACACCGGCTTGACGTGACTGAATGGAGCGGACGGGCGTGATCCATCAACCGGCGGAGATCCCGTTCAGGAGCCAGGCGGAGAGTTCGATACGTGTCAACGAAGGGGAGCCAGAACAAACTGGCGCAGAAACGCGCGGGAAACTGCTGATGCCCTGCGGTACCGGCAAGAGCCTCGCCGCCTTCCGGATCGCGGAGAAACTCGAAGCCAGCAGCGTGTTGGTGGCTTCTCCGAGTCTCGCCCTGGTTCGGCAGACACCCGATGTCTGGGCGACAGAGTCAGCAGCTCATGGCCGCGGGGAGTGACATCTTCATCACCGGGGTCGCGTGGCTTCGTTTCGTACGATCGAAGAACGCCCGTTCAATCGGCTGCGCTGGTTGAGGGCCGCGGCCAGCGCGCTGCGGATGACGAAACTGTTCGGGTTCAATTTCAGGGCCTGCTCGTATGCCTCGATGGCTTCGCCGAGCTGGCCGGAGTCTTCCAGGGCTTTGCCGAGGTTGAAACGGGTTTCGGCGTCGTCAGGTCTCAGACGCGCTGCGCCCCGGAATTCCACGATCGCATCGGCAAAGAGTCCCTTCAGCGCCAGGGCGGCTCCGAGGTTGTTGCGGGCGGCAGCGGCTGCCGGTCTCAGACGCGCCGCCTCGCGCAATTGGTCAAGCGCCTCGTCGATCCTGCCCTGTCCCAGAAAGAGGGCCCCCAACTCGCCGTGAGCCCGGTAATTGCCGCGGGTGACGGCGACGGCGTGCGTGAACAGGGCTTCGGTGCTTTCCCAGTTGCCGATGTTGTCGCGCGTCAGGAAGATACAGGCCACCGCGAGTGCGGCGGCAGCGCTCGACAGGGCAGCCGCCTGAGTGCGCCAGCGGTTCGTCAGGTCATGAACGCCCCAGACCACCATGATCAGCACGCCAACGGTCGGCACATAACTGTAACGGTCGGCCAGCGATTGGTCTCCAATTGCCACCAGGCCGACCACCGGCAGGAGGGTGCCCACAAACCAGAGCCAGCCGACCGGAACGTACGGGCGCCGCCGCCCCAATGCAGTCGCAAATGCCGAGAATCCCAGGATGAGCAGCACGGACAGCGACACGGCCGTCGGCGGCCATGAGTCGACCGCCGGATAGATGACGGAGAGATTCTCGGGCCAGAACACCTTGCAGAGGTAGCGCGCATATGAAACTGCCGCGTTTCCGACGCGCGCCGTGAAAGATTGCTCCGCCATTGCCAGCAAGGCATGTCCCTTTTTCTGGACGATGAACGTCAGCACGCTCGCCGCTGCAGCGAGCAGGAAGAACGGCATCTTTTCCAGCAGCAGTCGTCCGCGGCCGGGCCGCCTCCAACGGTCCAATGGCCAGTGATCCAGCAGGAGCAAGACAAAAGGCAGGGTGACGAGCATGGGCTTGCTCATCAGGCCGAGGGCGAAGAAGAGCAGCGCCAGGGCGTAGTCGAGCTGCCATCGTCCGGCAGCGGCGGGTTCAAGGTTCATGGCCCGCTCTGCGAGTGCCGTCTGCCGACGGGCGTACCGTCCGTAAGCCAGCATGGTCAGGAACCAGAACAGGGTGCTCAATACGTCCTTGCGCTCGGCGGCCCAGGCCACCGATTCGACGCGCAGCGGGTGCAGGCCAAACAGCGTCGCCACGAAGAGGCTGCGCCAGGTCACGCCGGTCAGCCGGCGGAGTACCAGGAACAGCAGCACTGCGTTGAGCGCGTGGAGCAGGATGCTGGTCAGGTGATGTCCCCAGGACCTGAGGCCGAACAGCTGGCAATCGAGCATGTGGGAGAGCCAGGTCAGCGGATGCCAGTTGGCGGCCGTGGTGCTGCGCAAAGCCCAAGCAAGGCCGGCTTGCGTCAAGCCGCGTTGCACGTGCGGGTTTTCGGTAATGTAATGCTGGTCGTCGTATTTCACGAAGCCGTTCTGGACCGCGGGCAGGAATGTCCAGGCCACCAGAGGGAACAAGAGAGCGCAGAGCACGATCGTCCGGACACGGGAGGGAACCGGACGCATACGATGGTCAGGTTTCACGGCGTCAGCCGTCGCGCGCTCAGCCTGCCTTGTTCAGGATGGTCAGCCCGAAGACCATCGCGAAGATGCCCACGGTCTCGATGATGCCGAGGGCGATGATCAGCAGACCGAAGCCCTGCCCGCCGTTTTCGTTGAGGCAGCGGATGCCGGCGGCGCCGATCTTCCCCTGGAAGTAGGCCGAGAAGCACTCGGCCAGGCCGCAGCCGAGCACGACGCCGACGAAGAGAAACGTGTTGGCCGGGTTCAGCGGCCTGGCGAGCATGCCGTTCATCAGGATCATCGAGTAGAGGGTCTGGCTGATCGGGGCCGCGATCATGATGATGTACGTGAAGGAAAGTTTCTTGCCCGCCCGTCCCTCGCCGGCCCAGGCGCCGGTCGCGGCGGTGGCCGCGGCCAGGATGCCGAGGCAGCTGCCCAGGGCGCCGAGGCCCAGGACTAGGCCGGCGGCGCTTCTGCCGATGGTTTCCAGGATCATCTCCGTTTCTCCTTGTGTGTGGCGGACGTTGGACTGTGCGGCTGGGCTGCCGGGGTTGGCCTCACGGCCCTGCCGCCTTCGCGCTGAACGGGTCGTACTCCCGGCCGCTCCATTCGATCCCGAGGTGGTTCGAGAACTCCAGCAGGTTGAGGCGTACCCCGTGGGCGAAGATCGCCACCAGCCCCAGCGACAGGTTGAGCAGGTGCGCCGGCACCAGGATCAGGATCATCGCTGCAAGGGGAAGATCCGCGGCCAGCTGGTTGAAGCTCGCGGCCAGGATGCTCCCGGCCAGCCCCACCGCCCAGAGGCGGATGTAGCTGATGATGTCCGTGAGGAAGGCGGCGGCGTTGAGGGCGACGGCGCCGAGCCCCGCGCCGAGCGTTTTGAAAAGATTGCGCGAAGGCGCGGTGAACAGCAGCACCATGGCGAGAGAGACCTGGAAGAGCGGGACCATCCAGGGAGGCGCGGGCACGGTGAGCACGAGCATGTTGACGAGGGCGAGCATCGCCCAGATAAAGAGCACCCAGCCCGCCTCGGCCAGCATGGTCAGGGCCAGGGGCCTGCCCCATATCTTGAGCAGGTGGGCCAGCGAGAGGTGGACGGCCCCGAGCAGGAAACAGAGCTGCTGCAGCAGGGCTTGGGAGTCCGCCGCTGCGGTGTCGAACGGGGTCAGCTTCAGGAGGTTCTCGCCGAACCAGGTGTTGGTCAGGGCGCCGAAGGCGAGCACGCCGCCGCAGAGGATCAGGGAGAGGTTCAGCACCGCCCCGGGGATGCCGCGCCTGACGAGGGGCCGGTACGAGAGTGCCAGCGCCAGCAACGCGCACGCTGCATACCCGGCGTCGGCGATCAGGAAGCCGGCGAAGACGGTCAGTGCCGGCAGGAACAGGAAACTGATGTCCTTTTCGCGATACCCGGGGAAGACCCCGAGCAGGCGGTAGAGGGTCTCGATCGGACGGCACCAGGCGCTGTTGTCGAAGCGGGTGGGAGGCTGGTCCGCCTCGCTCGGCGGCAAGAGCCGCAGCGCGACCGGGACCTCCAGCCCCGCCAACGCCGCGGCCAGACCCCGCGCGTCCAGGGATGGCACCCAGCCCTTCAGGACGAATACCTCCCCGGCGTCGTGGAGGCCGGACTCGACTTCCAGAAGCCGCAGCTGGTCCAGGAGTCGGACACGGTACTGGTGGAGTCCACCCCGGCAGGGCCGATATGCGGCCAGCTCGTTTCTGAGCCGCCCAACCTCTGCGTCCAGTTCGCCCATGGCAGCATCGAGTTCCGCGGCCTCCCGATCCGGGATCGGAACCCTGGCCGCCGGCTTGTCGATGACAATGTCACCACGGGAGACAGCCACCCGGTACTCCGTGTCCTTGACCCGTCCGGCGAGGTGGGATATCTCGGCCCGGGCAGCACCGGCGGCCCCGGTGGGGCAGACGAAGAACTCGATGCGAAGTCCGGCCGCGAGCAGGGTCTGCAGGTCCGCGGACCCCAGCATCCCCCAGGGCGCGGCCAGCTCCCGCTCCCGGAGCAGGCCCAGCCGCCGGACCCTGGCCTCCTCGAGAGCGGCTCCGAGCGCGAGGACGCGCTCGATCACCACCGGCGGCGTGTGCTCCGGGGGGCAGGTCGCTGCGGCAGCGACTGTCTCGAGGATGTCGAGCGCCCGGCTGGCCAGGGCCAGCTCCTCCCTGACGGCAGGCAGCGCGATCATCTCCCGCCGCTCCACAGCCTCCACGTGGAGCACCCCGGCCCGCCGGACAGCCTCGATGACGGCCCGTCGGTCAAGAGAGCGTCCCGCCACGAGGACCTTTTCCATCGTGGCGATCACCGGATCGCCCCCGTGGCCGCCAGACCTTTCTTGGCCTTGGCGATCTTGGCCCTGCCGACGGCGGCCGTCTGCTCCTCGGCAAGCGCGATGCGGATGACCCGGATCGCCTCCCGGGCGGCGGGGATCATCACCTTTTCGAAGAGGTTGACGCGCTGGGTCACCTTGCGCAGCTCCAGTTCGAGAACCAGCTCCTGCTCGACAAAGATCCGCAGGGCCTCGCGGGTCTGCAGCAGGGCCTTGACGAAGTCTATACCGGCCTCGACCCAGGAGGGCGTGGCGGTGAGGCTGTAGGGCCGCAGGTTCCAGGAGATCTCCCGCAGGACCGGCAACGGGATGCCGGCGACGGTGCGCTCGCCGGTGGTGACCCCGGCCACGCTCACCAGCCGCGTGATCGGCCCCGGCAGGGACTCGCCGAAGTAACCGAGCCAGCTGTCGGCCTCGTCGAGCTGGCGCTCGATCCCTGCCTGGAGCAGGGAGCGCTCCCGCCGCACGCCGAGGATTTCGGCCTTGATCAGCCGCTGCTTCAGCAGGAGGGTGGGGAGAAAGCGCTCGTAGCGCGCGAGGGCGCGGCGCTGCCGCAGCAGCTCCGGATTGGTCTTCTTGAACATCGAGGCCATGGCCGCTAGCCTGGCTTGCCTGGCCAGAATCGCTCGCAGAGAGCGGTGCGGATCCCGGTCTCGCGGGGCTCGAAGACTTCGGCGAGGATGGACCAGCACAGATCGAGCGCGTCGAAGAGCCCGATGTTCACCCCCAGGTCCATGATCCGCTGCTCGAAGAGCTCCCCGTATCGTAGCAGCTTGGCGTCCCAGGCGGACATCTCGAAACCCATCGCCCGCTTTTCGCGGCTCTCGCGACAGCGGGCGTAGAGCTGGATGCAGGCGTCCATGATCGCCCGGTGATCGTCCCGCGTCCGGCCGTTGACCTGCTGCTTGAGGCGCGAGAGCGAGCCGAAAGGCTCGATCCACCCGCCCTTGAGATAATACTGCCCTTCGGTGATATAGCCCGTGTTGTCCGGCACCGGGTGGGTCACGTCGTCCCCCGGCATCGTGGTCACGGCCATGATCGTCACCGCGCCGCCCTCCTCGAAGACCACCGCCTTCTCGTACCGGGAGGCCAGCTGCGAGTAGAGATCGCCGGGATAGCCGCGGTTGGAGGGGATCTGCTCCAGGGTGATCGCGATCTCCTTGAGCGCGCCGGCGAAGTTCGCCATGTCGGTCAGCAGCGCCACGACCCGCTTGCCCTGGAGGGCGAACTGCTCGGCGACCATCAGGGCGAGGTCCGGCGTCTGCAGGCCGAGCATCACCGGGTCGGCCGCGGTGTGGATGAAGAGCACGGCACGCGACAGCGCCCCCCCCTCCTCGAGTCGCTTGCGCATCAGCAGGTACTCGTCGTGTTTGAGGCCGACGCCGCCGAGGACGATCACGTCGGCCTCGGCCTGGAGGGCGATGCGGGTGAGCAGCTCGTTGTACGGCTCCCCGGGGATGGAGAAGATCGGGATCTTCTGGCCCTCGACGAGGGAGTTGAAGACGTCGATCATCGGGATCCTGGTCGCGATCATCCGGTGGGGCATGACGCGGACACAAGGGTTCACCGAGGGACCGCCCAGCGCGACCAGGTTCTGTGTCAGGGCGCTGCGGCCGTCCCGCGGCTCGCCGCTGCCGTCGAAGACGCGGCCGAGCAGCGCATCCGTGAAGCTGAAGCGCATCGCCGCCCCGGAGAAGCTGACCCGGTCGCCGGTGCTGAGGCCCCGGGTTCCCGCGAAGACCTGCAGCGTGACCTCGTCCCCGCTGAGCCGGATGACCTGGGCCAGCGTGCTCCCGCTCCTGCCCTCCACCAGCGCCAGCTCGTCGTAGCCGACACCCGGCGCCCGCAGCGTGGCGACATTTCCGGAAAGCCGCTCGATGCGCGTGTAGTACTTCCTCACGCCGCGCCTCCGGCGGGATCCAGGCTCTCCCGGAACCGCGCCTCTGCCGCCGCCATGGCCGGGCTCCCCTCGGCTGCGAAGTTCCAGTTGCGCAGCTGCTCCTCCAGGGTGATGAAGAGGTCGCGGGCCTGGTCCTTCGCGGTGAAGGCGAACTCCCGCTCCAGCACCTGGCAGACCAGACGGAAGAGCCGCTCCTGGCGGTCGGGCGAACAGGCGGCGTCCACCTCGTCGAAAGAATCTTGCTGCAGGTAGACCGCGTCCAGAAGCTCGGACTTGAGATAGGCCACGTAGTCGGCGTTGGAGGTCCCCTCCTCGCCCACTACCTGCATCATCTCGGAGACGGATTTGCCCCGCTTCAGGAAGGAGTGGGCCCATGCCACCCGCGCGGGATCGATCGTCCCGCGGTACTTCGACCAGGAGTCGTGGGGGTCGATCGCCGGGAAACGCCGGGCGTAGGAGCGGGAGTAGGAGAGGCCCAGGAACGCGCCGACCACCTTGAGGGTGGCCTGGGTCACCGGTTCCTCGAAGTTGCCGCCGGCCGGGCTCACCGTTCCGCCGATGGTCAGGGAAGCGGTGCGACCGCCCCGCAGCCGCACGACGCCGCCCCGCTCGTAGAAGCGCGCGATCGAGCTCTCGAGATAGGCCGGGAAGGCCTCCTCCCCGGGGATCTCCTCCAGGCGGCCGCTCATCTCGCGCAGCGCCTGAGCCCAGCGCGAGGTGGAATCCGCCAGCAGCAGCACGTCCAGGCCGAGCTGCCGGTAGTACTCGCCCAGGGTCACCGCGGTGTAGACCGAGGACTCGCGAGCGGCCACCGGCATGCTCGAGGTGTTGCAGATGATGATGGTTCGCTCCATCAGCGTCCTGCCGGTTCGCGGATCCTGCAGCCGGGGGAACTCCCGCAGCAACTCCACGACCTCGCCGGAGCGCTCGCCGCAGGCGGCGACGATGACGACGTCGACCTCGGCGTGCTTGCTGGTGATCTGCTGCAGGACGGTCTTGCCCGAGCCGAAGGGGCCAGGAATGCAGTAGGTCCCCCCCTTCATCACCGGGAAAAAGGTGTCGACGAGGCGCTGCTTGGTCACCAGCGGCGTGTCCGGGAGCAGCCGCTGCGTGCCGACCGAGAGCGGGAGGCGGACGGGCCAGCGCTGGACCATGCTCACCGGCCGTTGGCGGCCCTCCTGCTCCAGCAGGGCGATCTGCCGGTCCACGGCGTAGCGGCCGGCTGCGGCAGCGGTCGCGACGGTCCACTCCCCCTCCAGGTCGAAGGGGGCCATGATGGCGTGATTGAAGATGCCCTCCGGTACCTGCCCGAGGCCGTCAGCTGCCCGCACCCGGTCTCCGGGCTTCAGCAGCGGGGTGTAGTCCCAGAGGCGCGCCCGGTCGAGGGCCGGCAGGTAGTGGCCGGGGATCATGAAACGGCCAGCCGCCGCGGCCAGCGCGGGCAGGGGGATCTGGAGACCGTCGAAGATCTGACCGAGCAGCCCGGGCCCCAATTCCAGGGAAAGCAGCTCGTCGGTGACCTCGACGGCATCGCCGACCCGCAGCCCCCGGGTGATCTCGTACACCTGCATGTCGGCCTGCCTGCCGCGGACGCGGATGATCTCGGACATCAGGCGGGTGCCGTCGGAGCGCAGGCAGTAGGTCACCGCGTTCTGCCGGATCGGTCCGTCGACCTCGGCGGTCACCATGTTCCCGTAGATGGTGACGATCCGCCCGGTGTGGCTCACGGCGCCACGATCTCCTCGAGCAGGGCGCGACCCCGCTGCCGGTCCCAGCGCCGGCGCCGCTCGTGCAGGCGCAGCTGCAGGAGGTACGCGACCAGTTCGTCGCGGGTGAAGGAGTAGCGGGGCGACTCCTGCTCGAGGAAGGCGAACCGCGAGAGGTCCAGATCGAATTCGGTCTCCATGGCCGCTGCCAGTCCGACAGTGCCTCCGGGAGCCGTGTGCTCCGGCCCGGGCTTCCCGGGATCGCCACGAAGCCGCTCACGCTGACGTGCGACACCAAGGCGTAAATCCGCCTCCCACGCCGACCAGCGGGTGAGCAGGCGGGAACCGTAGTGGTGTCCCGCTTCGGACAACAGTCCCAAGTAGGTGTCCCAGACGGCGCCGACCCAGCTCTCCTCGCTCATGGCGGCCACTTTGTCCTCGTCGAACAGGGACTGCAGCGCGGGCGGGAGAGTGGCCGGCACCGCGCGCGAGCCGGGAAGGGTCACGACCCACTCATCGAGCGCCTCACGCAGCGGCCCCTCGGCCGCAAACACATCGGCCAGCCGCTCGAGGTCCTCCCCGCCCTGTCGGCGCAGGAGATCCAGGGTCTCCTCGAGGGTGATCGGCAGGGGTTGATCGAGGGGAGGCAGGTGCGGGAGCCGGGTCAGGAGGTAGCAGAGGCGGCTGTCCATGGCGCTCAGCGCGGCAGCGTGTCGATGATCCGGCTTAATTCCGGCGACATGAGCCGACGGAAAACCGCAGCCACCGACTCCTCCGACAGCTCCACCACCTCGCCCTCCGCCGTCCGCAGCTCGAGGCCCGAGGTGCGAAATTCCTCGATGAGCGTCACGGTCGCTTCGCGGCCCTTGAAGAGATCGCTGACGACTGCCTGCACCAGCGCCCTGCCGATCTGCGGCCCGACCCTGATCTCCCACTCCTGCGCCGTCGCGCAGCCGCGGACCAGCCCGATGATCGCTTCCCGGACGACCTCGTCGGCAGCAAGCGCCTCCCCGATCGGCCGTCGCAGCAACTGGAGGGACGCGTTCTCGATCTGTTGCCTGACCTTCAGGATCGTGTCCCGGGCGATCAGCCCGATCTCCGCGCTCAGACGCTGCCGCTGCCGCTCGATCTCGGTGAGGGCGTCCCGCCCGGCCTTCTCCGCGGACGCGCCGGCCTGTTCCAGGATCTCCGCAGCCCGGGAGCGGGCTTCGTTCAGGATGGCGTCAGCTTCAATCCGCGCGGCATCGATGCCGTCCTGCTTGAGCTGTCTGGCGAAGGCGGCGACATCAGTCTCCATGAAGGCCTCCTCTTCCCGCGGACGCGAGCCGCTGGTTTGCGGAAGTTCACGTTGCCTTCCGCCGGGGAGACGACTCTCGAACCGGCGACGGGGCAGGCGCTCCTGCGCGCCTCGTGCATGCGAATGGTAGATTACCTTGAAAGACAAAGTCCACAGATCCCCTGCTGGAGGCATCGGGAAAGGAGTATTCGACTGCTGCAGACCGCTATGGCTTGTTTTCCCCCGCGAGGGGCAGGAAAGTCATGAGTTGCCGCTTCTCCTCGGGAGCGTTCTCGAAGGCGAGTGCGACCTCGTAGGTGTTGTGGTCCTCGCCCTTGATCTGGGCAATTCCCAGGAACGTGGAGCGCAGGACCTTGCCGCGCAGGTCGATGCGCTTGTCGTTCTTGCGCAGCACAATGTTCAGCGTCTGGCCGGGAATGAGGCGCCTGGTGCAGTTGAAGCGGATGCCGCTGAGACTCAGGTCGAGGATGTCCAGGTGCTCGATGAGGATCACTCCTCCCTTGACGTCGATTGGAGCGGGTATCCTCGGGGCTTGTCGTCGATCCACACGTTCCTCCGGAATTGGGTTAGATCACACCATTCAGCAAGCGGTTGGGCTTCGTTCCGCGCTTCCCTCAACGACCCGATGCGCCACGGCCTGGATGGCCGCGTCGCGGAGAATGTCGCGAGCCTAGCACCGAAGAGGGACGGGGAGCAACCTCGAGTGATTGCCGCCGCTGCGCCTCACGGGGATGGGGGGAGCATGCGGTACGGATGCCACGTGGCCGTGTACTCCACCCCGGCTTGCGGCGGCGCGATTCCCGGGTCCTCGATCACCCAGCCGCCGGACAGGCCAGCCGCGCGGGTAGCCAACTCGAAGTGGCACATCGCGATGCCCATGTCCACGCGCTGCAGGTCGGCGAGCCGCAGCACGGTGAAGAGCAGGGTGCCCTTGCCGTAGCCCTTCGTCCGGGCCAGGTAGAAGTGCCAGCCAGCCGGGGTCCTGACGATGCGCCACGGCTGCCTGTTGGAGGCCGACGGGGCCCAGCGGACCATCTCGAGCGGCCCGGCGTATGCTCCCGTGTCCACGGGGGAGAGGGGAGCGCCGAAGGCGGCGTCGAAGAACAGCTCCTCCGGAGGCCGCCGGAAATTCGATCCCGCCATCCGCCGGATGCGGTCCCTGGAATAGTCGTTGTCCACGGCGTACCCGACCGCCGCGACCGCCGGCATCAGCTCGTCCCCGGCGAGCCCGAGCTTCCTCGCGAAGCCGCTCTTCGAGAATGTGCCGCCGAGCCAGCAGGTCCCGAGCCCGAGATCGGTTGCCCTCAGGATCGCGCACTCCAGGAGATAGCCGTAATCCTCGAGGTCCCCGGACACGTGCTCGATTGCGCCGACGATGAAGGCGGTCGCCCCGTCGATGAAGCCGTAGGTCCCGAGCCCCTTGAGGGCGGCGCGGTCCTGCGCGCTCGCGGCGATCAGCGCGAAGCGAGCCCGGCTGCCGAACGGCCCCGCACGTTTCAGGGCGAGAAAGGCCTCGAGCGAGCGCCGCGTTCCCTCCGCGACGGGCCTTCCCAGGTATTTCCGGCACGAGCGGCGACGACGCACCAGCTCGACAAATGGGGAATTGAAATCCACAGTGCTCCTAGCCTCTCCGCTTGTTGCCGCCGGCTTGTCCCCGGATTCCTGTTCCAATCTACCAGATAGCTCCGGCAGCGGGTCGCGCCACACGTCATCTTCCCATCTCGGCGGTCGTGTCGCTCGCTCCCTGGTTGCCCCGCAGACAGAGAAACGCTGCCCCAAGCGGGTTGGCATTCTGTCGAGCGCCGATCGAAGAAGGTAGAATACTTCGCGGGGGCTGGTGCCGTGACTAGGGAACGCGAGCTGCTGCAGAAGCACTTCCGCCAGGTGCCGCTCTTCCGGCATCTCCCGGCGAAGCACGCCGAGGTGATCCAGCGCGATTTCGCGATCCGGCGCGTCAAGAAGGATGAGGTGATCGTTCTCGAGGAGGAGCCGGGCACGGAGCTCTACATCATCCTCCAGGGAAGCGTCCGGGTGGTCCTCCTCAGCGGAGAGGGGGAGGAGTTCATCCTCAACGAGTTGGGCGCGGGGATTATTTCGGGGAGATCAGCCTGATCGACGCCGAGCCGCGCTCGGCCAGCGTCATCGCCGAGGAGAGCACGACTCTCGCGGTGCTGCGGCGCGAGCGGCAGTTCGCTTTCCCCGACGTGCGGCAGAGGCTCTGCCGCTACCTGGCCGGAAAGAAGGCCGAGGAGAGCGTGGCCGATGCCAGCGGCTTCATCCGCGTCGCCAGGCACACTCATAAGCATCTCGCGACGCGGATCGGGGCCTCGCGGGAGTCCGTCACCAAAGCGCTCAAGGCGCTGGCGCGGGACGGGCGCCTCAGAGAACAGGGGGAGGATTTCCTCCTCTCGCCACGCATCTGTAAGGAGGCGGACGAACACGAATGAGGGCGACTCGCCTCGCTGTCGGCAGCGTGGCGCCCGGACCACCGGACGCCCCGCCGCAGACGGGCGCGAGTCGTGAAGGGGAGCGTTACTGGACGAGAATCCCCTTGAAGTCCACGACGTACTCGTTTTCCGCGGTGAAGCTCCCCTGAAAGGTTCCCTGGCCGGTGCACCCTTCATACATGCCGGTGCACTTCACGTACTTCCACTCCCCCGAGAAGCTCGTCAGCGGTTTTCCCTCCGGCGAAAGCGTCGTCTTGACCGTGCCGCTGCACTTGGCCACGGTCTCGTTGCCGTCCTTGGAGACGATGAAGTAAGCAGTCTGGGGACCGTTGCCCTTGATGAGGTCCACCGTGCTGACGCTTCTGGCCTTCGCCCCGTCCATGAAATCCCACTTCCCGGTGTTGGCGTTGAGGCCGCTCGCGTCTCCCAGTATCACGACGTGTCCCTCGACGTCGCCGATCGGCACGACCTCCCGCTTGGTGTATGTCATCTTCGATTTTCCGGACATCGCATTCACCTGGGCCGCCGCATCCGTGGCGACCAGGGCAGCGACGGCGAAGACCGCGATCAAGACAACGAATGTTTTGACAAACGATGTTTTCATGATCATTCCTCCTCGGCCTGCTTGTTCCCTGTTCCCCGCGTTGAAAGGCCTTCCCCCCTTCTCCCCAGCACCACCTCCTTCCGGTGATGGACGACCATCCAGCGATACCTCAAATATAAGGCACGAATCTTGAGAATAAAGGTAAAATTACCCGGGAGACCTTTCGGGGATTCGAAAAGCCATCGCCCTCTTCGAGTCCAAGGGTATCGCGAATCGGGCGGCCCAAACGCGCGTTCTGATGGATGGCTGACGCGAAGGACGCTCCGGGGCGCTGCACGACGGAACCGGCTATACTGAGCGCGGACACCGGTTGCTTTGCGGGAGCCAGGGAGGTGGATCATGCCGACGTATGAGTATGTCTGCAGCGACTGCGGGAAGAAGTTCAGCGCAACCTTGACCTTCGCCGAGCACGACAAGGGCCGGGTCGCGTGCCCGAAGTGCGGCGGGAACAAGGTTGAACAGCGCTTCTCCACGGTTTTCACGAAGACTTCGCGCAAGAGCTAGCCTGGCTGTCCGCTCGAATAGCCTGAGCCAGGCGGCAGCGAGAAGATTTCGTTGGACGCCGATACGTTGAAGTTGTCGCCCACATCGAGACTGTCGCCGAGCGCCGTTCGCAGCGCAGCCGTGCTTGCGGTCCTGCTGCTGATTGCGGCGGCGGCGTTCTGGCCTGCGACCCGGGCCGGCTTTGTCTTCGACGACCGGGGGTACATCCAGGACAACGAGGTGCTGCGCGACGGGCTGAGCGCCGCTGCGCTGCGCTCCTACCTGCTTGAGGTGCGCGAGGCGAACTGGCACCCGCTGGCCTGGCTCTCGCACGCGCTCGATGTTCGTTTCTTCGGCCTGAACCCCGGTGCTCATCACGCGGTGAGCCTGCTGCTGCACCTCGCCAACGGGGCGCTCCTCTTTCTCTTTCTCGAGCGGTCCACGGCGTCGCTCTGGTCGAGCGCGACGGCCGCGGCCCTCTTCGCGGTCCATCCGTTGCGGGTCGAATCCGTCGCGTGGGTCGCTCAGCGCAAGGACCTGCTCGCCGGCCTCTTCCTGCTGCTCACCCTGCACGCTTACCTGGCCTGGGCCCGGCGCCCGGGGGCAGGACGCTTCCTGGCCGTGGCCGCGCTCTTCGCGCTCGGCCTGATGGCCAAACAGACGCTGGTGACCCTGCCGCTTGCGCTCCTGCTGTTGGACTGGTGGCCGCTCGGCCGCTGGGGCACGGGCGCCTCGCAGGGGCTGCAGTCGCGCTGGTGGCCGCTCGCGGAGAAGTTACCGCTGCTGGCCCTCGCCTTCGGCGGCGGCGCACTCGCCTTGTGGGCACAGGCCTCCGGTGAGGCGTTGCGTTCGCAGCTGGAATACCCGATCTCCCTCCGCGTCGCCAACGCGGTCGTGTCCTACGCAACATACCTGGGGAAAACGGTCTGGCCCGTCGGCCTCTCGGTCTTCTACCCCTATCCGGCTGCGGTGGCGCCGGCGAAGACGGCGGCGGCCGCACTGCTGCTGGGAGCGGCTTCAGTCGCTGCCTGGCGCCTGGGCAAGCGAGTCCCGGCCGCGACTGCGGGCTGGTTCTGGTTTGTCCTGACCTTGCTGCCGCTCGCCGGCCTGATACAGGTCGGCGACCAGGCGATGGCCGACAGGTACACCTATCTGCCCCACATCGGCCTCTGCGTCGCCGCCGCCTGGCTGCTTGGCTGGACCGCGCGGCGCCTCTCGGCGGTTCGAGCGGCCGCAGCTGCTCTCGCCGTCGCGCTCGCTCTGCTCGCGGGCGCGGCGCACCTTCAGACCCAGACCTGGCGCGACGAGCTCTCGCTCTTCACCCAGGCGTTGCGGGCAGAGCCGACGAATGCGCTCGCCCATTTCAAGCTCGCATTCCTGTTGAACGAGCAAGGGCTTCACGCGCAAGCCGAGAGCCATTACCGCGCGGCCGTCCAGAGCAGACCCGAGTATGCCTGGGCGCACCACAACCTTGCCGTTCTCTTGAGGGAGCGTGGCGCGCTCGACGAGGCGGTCGCCCGTTATCGGGAAGCACTGCGGATCAACCCGGTCTTCGCGGAGGCGCTCTACGGGCTCGGTGTGGTCTGCGCCGACCGTGGACGCTGGGAGGAAGCCATTGGATTCTACCGGCAGGCGCTCCGGGTCAGGCCAGATTATCCCGAAGCCCACAATAACGTCGGCGTCGCACTGACGAAGCTCCGGCGGTTCACGGAGGCGCAGGAGTCCTACCGCCGGGCGCTGCGGCTGCGGCCGGACTTTGCGCTGGCGAGCTACAACCTGGGGGCGGTCCTGGTGGCCGTCGGCAGGCAAGGGGATGCGAAGCGCTACCTTGTCGGCGCTCTGGCAGCCGATCCCGGTCTCCGCCAGGCGCGCGAACTCCTCGACACGCTTTGAGAAGGTCGTTCCCCGGAAGCTCCCTCATGACAGTTGGGCCAACACCCGGTCGGCGATTGTCTCGCCGATCGCCAGCGATGCCGTGGCGGCCGGCGAGGGCGCGTTGAGCACGTGGAGGATGCCTTTCGCTTCGTCGAAGCGGAAATCCTCCACCAGCCTGCCGTCGGCGGTCATGGCCTGGGCGCGCACGCCGGCGCCGCCGCTCTCCAGGTCGTCCTCGCGGATCTCGGGCACGAGACGCTGGAGCGAACGGCAGAATTCGCGCTTCGACAGCGAGCGGCGAATCTCGTAGCCGCTCGTGCCCGGGTACGTGGCGAGGAACTTCCAGAGGCCCGGGAAGGAGAGCGATTCCGCCAGGTCGCGCAGGTTGAAGTGCGTCCAGCGATAGCCTTCGCGCGCGAGAGCCAGCACGGCGTTGGGCCCGGCCTCCACGCCGCCGTGGATCAAGCGCGTGAAGTGGACGCCGAGGAACGGGAACTTCGGGTCGGGCACGGGATAGATCAGGTGGCGGACGAGATGCTGGCGCTCTTTTCGGATCCGGTAGTACTCGCCGCGGAACGGGACGATTTTCGCGCTCGGCGTGATGCCCGAGAGCCGGACCAGCCGGTCGGCGTGCAGGCCGCCACAGGTGACGACGAAGCGGCCGTGAAAATCGCCGCCAGTGGTTGCAACGCTCCAGCCTCCCGCTCCGGGCGTCATCTTCAGGCAGCGCGTGCCCAGGCGCACGTCGCCGCCACGGCTTCGAACCAGATCGCCCATGGTGCGCGCGACCGCCAGGTAGTCCACAATGCCCTCCTGCGGCACATGGATCGCGGCAAGTCCGGCGGCGTGCGGCTCGATCTCCTTGATCTGCCCGGGTGAGAGCCGCCGCAGACCCTGCAGGCCGTTGGCGGCGCCTTGCTGCAAAAGAGTCTCCAGGCGCGGGAGCTCGTCCGCCGCCGTCGCGACAACGATCTTGCCGCATGTCTCGTGCCGGATGCCCTGTTCGCGGCAGAACGCGACCATTCGCCGGAGCCCGGCGATGCAGAGGCGCGCCTTCTCGGAGCCGGGCCGATAATAGAGGCCGGCGTGGAGCACGCCGCTGTTGTTGCCCGTCTGGTGAGCGGCCAGCTTCGGCTCTTTTTCCAGCAGCAGCAGCCGCAGCCCGGGCCGCGATTCCAGGAGCCGGTGCGCCGTGGCCAGGCCCACGATGCCGCCGCCGACGATGATCGCGTCGTGGTTCATGGACGGGTTTCCCGCGCCCGGGTGCGAGGCGCCCCTGCGCCCGGGACGCTCACTTCGGCCGCTGCGGCTCGAGCCCCCAGACATGTTCGCTGTACTCGCGAATCGCCCGGTCGGAGGAGAAGCGCCCGATGCGCGAGACGTTCAGGATCGCCATCCGCGTCCACTGCCGTTCATCCCCGTAGAGACGGCTGACCCGTTCCTGCGCGGCGAGGTAGGAGCGGTAGTCGGCGAAGAGCAGGTACTCGTCCCAGCCGAGCAGGGCGTCGACGAGCGGCCGGAAGAGCCCGGCGTCGCCGCCGGAGAAGCGGCCCGAGCCGATGGACTCGATCGCTTCCCGGAGCTCGTCGTCGGCGTGGCAGCGGGCCGCCGGGTCGTACCCTCCCGCCTTGAGGGCGACCACCTCCGGCACGGTCAGGCCGAAGAGAAAGAAGTTCTCGTCCCCCACGGCCTCGCGGATCTCGACGTTCGCGCCATCGAGGGTGCCGATCGTGAGGGCTCCGCTCATCGCAAACTTCATGTTCCCCGTCCCCGAGGCCTCCTTGCCGGCCGTCGAGATCTGCTCGGAGAGGTCGGCGGCGGGATAGACCGGCTGGGCGTTCTTGACGTTGAAGTCCGGGTAGAAGACGACCTTCAGGCGGCCGGCGACGGCGGGGTCCGTGTTGACGACCTCGCCGACGCTCGTGATCAGCTTGATGATCAGCTTGGCCATCGCGTAACCGGGCGCCGCCTTGCCGCCGAAGACGAAGGTCCGCGGGACGACGTCAATCGACGGGTTCCGCCTGATGCGGTTGTACAGCGTGACGATGTGCAGGACGTTCAGGTGCTGCCGCTTGTACTCGTGGATGCGCTTGACCTGGATGTCGAAGAGGCTATCCGGGTCGACCGCGACGCCGGTGCGCTCCCGGATCAGTCCTGCGAGCACGAGCTTGTTCCCACGCTTGACTTCGCGCCATCGCCGCTGGAAACCGGGGTCGTCCGCGAGCGGCTCGAGACGCTCGAGCTGCGCCATGTCGGTGGTCCAGCCGTCGCCGATCGCCGACGTGATCAGCTCCGCGAGCCGCGGGTTGCTGACGAGCACCCAGCGCCGGGGCGTCACCCCGTTCGTGATGTTCAGGAACCTCTCCGGCCAGAGCTCGCTGAAGTCCTTCAGCACGGTCGTGCGCAGCAACTCGGTGTGCAGCACTGCGACGCCGTTGACGGCGTGGCTGCCGACGACGGCAAGGTGCGCCATGCGTATCGAGCGCTCCCCCGTCTCGTCGATCAGCGAGAGGCGCGCGGCGCGCGCCTCGTCCCCGGGGTAGCGCGCTCGCACTTGCTCGAGGAAGCGGCGGTTGATCTCGTAGATGATCTCGAGGTGGCGCGGCAGCAGGCTGCCGAAGAGTCCGACCGGCCACTTCTCGAGCGCTTCGGGCAGCAGCGTATGGTTCGTGTAGGCCAGGGAGCGGCAGGTGATCCGCCAGGCCTCTTCCCAACCGAGGCCGTGCTCGTCGACGAGCAGCCGCATCAGCTCGGCGACCGCGATCGCCGGGTGCGTGTCGTTGAGCTGGACGGCGTACTTCTCGTCGAAGCTCCCGATCGGGTTGCCCCGCATCAGGTGCACGCGGATCATGTCCTGGAGCGAGCAGGAGACGAAGAAGTACTGCTGGTGCAGGCGCAGCCGCCGGCCGGCGACCGCCTCGTCGTTCGGGTAGAGCACCTTCGTCAGGTTCTCGGAGACGATCTTCTCATTCACCGCGCGGTAATAGTCGCCGACGTTGAAGGCCTGGAAATCGAAGGACTTGCAGGCCACGGCCTTCCACAGTCGCAGTAAGTTCACCGTCCCGACGCGGTAGCCGGGCACCGGCGTGTCGTAGGCGATCCCGCGCACGACGGAGTCGGGGACCCAGCGCACGCAGTGCTCGCCGCGCTCGTTCTGGAAGGGCTCGCACCGGCCGCCGAATTTGACGTCGAAGGCGAGCTCTGGCCTGCCGATCTCCCAGGGATTGCCGAGGAGCAGCCACTCGTCCGTGACCTCCGTCTGCCAGCCGTCGCGGATGACCTGGTCGAAGATGCCGAACTCGTAGCGGATGCCGTACCCCGTGGCGAGGTACTCGAGCGAGGCCAGCGAGTCGAGGAAGCACGCCGCGAGGCGCCCGAGGCCGCCGTTGCCGAGACCGGGCTCCTGCTCGACGGCAGCGAGCTCGTCGAGGTCGCGCCCGATCTCGCGCAGACAGGCGCGCACCTTCTGCTCGATACCGAGGTTGACGATGTTGTTCATCAGGTGGGGGCCCATCAGAAACTCCGCCGAGAGGTAACTGGCCGACTTGACGTTGAAGCCGATGAGGCCCTCCATCGTCTCCATCCATCGCTGAAGGATGTGGTCGCGCACCGTGTAGGCCAGCGCCATGTACCAGTCGTTCTCGGTTGCGACCCGGGGGAGCCTCCCCTGGACGTAGCAGAGGTTCTCGATCAGTGACCGCTTGAAGCCCTCGACGCTCGGGTCCGTGCGGCCCGTGCAGCCGTGGATGATGTCGTGCACGGGGTCAAACGACTGTTTGTTCTCCATCGGCGGCGCCCCCCCATGGGATTTCCCCTGCGGACGGGAGGATATTCCGGCGCCGGGCGATCCTTGTCAAGACGCGGGCAGTCGGTTCGCGCTGCTGGAGTTCCTTGACAGCCAGGCGGGGTGGGCGGATGATTTCCTCAGTCTTTTTGCCGTCGGGCGGCGTTTCAGGTCTTTCTCGGACCGGGTCGGGCGGGAATGGCGGCACCCGGGCCCTCGGTCGGGTTGAGCATAAGGCGGGTCAACAGGGCGTCACCACCACAGGAAAGGAGAAGTCCATGATCGAGATTGCCGGCAGAAGAGGCTTCACCCCCGCTCTGGTCCTTGTCGCCGTTCTGTTCCTCGCCGTCCCGCTTCTCCCCGCGGGCTGTGGTGGCGGTGGCGGCGACACCGCCGAGGTCGTCCTCCTCGACACCTCTGTGTCAGTGGCCGCGGACGGGGGCTCCGCGACGGTATATTTCCAGGGCGCTTCCGGGCAGACGATCAAGATCACGCTCACCGGTCCGTCGGAGACCGAGCCGTACGGTTACCTCGAGACTCCCGGCGGCACGGGCTCATACACCCCGCCCAACGCGGGCCAGAGCGGCACGAACGAAGCCGAGATCACGCTCACCGAGACCGGACAGTTCTCGTTGACCGTTTTCGACGGGACGAACCGGGGTGGGACAATCACCGTCACCGTCACTGTTCTCCCCTGATCCGGATGCGGCGCCGCGAGCCCCCTGCCGGTTGCCGGCAGGGGGTTCCGCGCGTTGGCAACATGGCTTGCTTCGCCCGAGGGCTTGCCTATACTTCACCGTGACCCGGAGAGGTTTTACCAACATGGAACCTCTCGCATCGCGCCTGCTGGCGTGCGCTGGAGGAGGAGAGGAGTCGGCCGTGGACGGGACTGCGGGTATCGCGTCGCCCGGGATCGTCGCGGGCTCCTACCGATCGGCATCCGTCGCGATCCCGCCGTTCACCCGTCGCCTGCCTGGCCTCGCGTTCTACGCCCGGGCCGCGTCGATCGTCTGGCGCGCCGGCCGCAAGGCGGCTCGCGGGCCCTACGACGACGCTGACTGGAGCCGCAGCAGCCTGGAGATCTTCCGGGCGCTCGAGGCGGTCGGCATGCGGATCGAGATCGACGGCGTCGACCGCTTCTCGGCCGTCGACGGCGCCTGCGTCTTCATCGGCAACCACATGAGCACGCTGGAGACCTTCCTGCTGCCGACGATCATACGGCCGACGAAGCCGGTCACCTTCATCGTCAAGAAGGAGTTGACCGATTATCCGGTCTTCGGACACGTCATGCGCTCGCGCGACCCGGTGCTGGTCGGCCGCGCCAACCCGCGCGACGACCTCAAGGCGGTGCTCGAGGGCGGCGCGCAGCGGCTGCGGGACGGCATCTCGATCATCGTCTTTCCGCAGACGACGCGCACGCCAGTCTTCGATCCCGGCGCCTTCAACTCGATCGGCGTCAAGCTGGCAAAGCGGGCGCAGGTCCCGGTTGTGCCGATCGCGCTCAAAACCGACGCCTGGGGCAACGGCAGGCTCGTCAAGGACATTGGCCGGATCAATCCGGCGCGGACGGTCCACTTCCTCTTCGGCGAACCGCTGCGCGTCAACGGTGCCGGCGCGACGGAGCACCAGCAGGTCATCGATTTCATCAGGAGAAACCTGCTGGCGTGGGGGGGGACGGTGGCGGCCGAACCGGCCGCAACCGGGGAGTGATGCAGCCCCGCACCCGTTCCGGACGATGCTGAAGTCGCCCGACGGGCCGCTCGTCCGGCGCGTGCGCCTCGAGCTCTCGCCGCCGACCGCTGCCGATCACGCCGCGGACCTGGACCGCATCGTTCGCGGGTTGGAGGCCGGTGGGCTGAGAGGCGTGCAGGTGCCGCTGCCGGTGGCCGCCGGCCTGCCGAAGACCCTTCGCGCTGCCGGCTTCACCGTAGCGGCGACCGTCGCGCTGGTCCCGGCGCCGACACTGCTGCGCGTGGAGCCGGCAACCACGGCCTCCCGAAACCTCGGCCTCGCCGTCGACCTGGGCTCGACGAATGTGGTCGGCGCTCTGGTCGACCTCGAAAGCGGCACGGTGCTCGGGGAGCGCTCAGCGCTCAACCCCCAGATCGAGCACGGCGAGGACATCCTCGCGCGGACGCATTTCTGCCAGGCGCCGGGGGGGCTGGCGCGGCTGCAGGCGCACGCGACGGGGTGCATCGGCGAGATCGCCGCGTGGCTCGCTCGCGCCGCCGGCGCCAAACCCGCCGACATCTGCTGCGTCTCGGTGGCCGGCAACACGACGATGGCGCACTTTCTGCTGGGGCTCGACCCCTTCCATCTCTGTCGCGCGCCATACGTGCCGGTCGCCAACCGCTTCCCCGTGGCGCGCGCCGGGGAGCTGGGGCTCGGCGTGAACTCCGCGGCACCCGTCATTGTCCTGCCGAACGTCGGCAGCTACGTCGGCGGCGATGCCCTCGCCGGCGTTCTGGTCTCGGGGATGCATGAGCGCGACCGGGTCGCGCTGCTGGTGGACATCGGCACGAACGCCGAGATTGTCGTCGGCAACCGGGAGTTCCTGCTCGTCGGCGCCGGTTCCGCTGGCCCCGGGCTTGAGGGCGGCGTTGTCCGCCACGGGATGCGCGCGGCGCCCGGGGCGATCGAGCGTATCGCGATCGACCCGGGGAACCTCCTGCCGTCGTACGCAGTGATCGGCGGCGGCCGGCCGCGGGGGATGTGCGGTTCGGCACTGATCGACCTGATGGCGGAGCTGTTCACCAACGGCATCGTCGACGTCCGCGGCCGGTTCGTCACGCCCGCCAGAAGCCCGCGCGTGAAGGAGAGCGACGGGGTGGCCCGGTTCGTTGTCGCCGAGGCCACGGAGACGTCGACCGGCGACGAGATTTCGTTCGCGCAGCCGGACCTGGACAACCTGATGCTGAGCAAGGCCGCGATGTACACGATGCTCAGCGTCATGACCGAGGCGGCGGGGGTGCGCTTCGACGAGCTGGAGCAGTTCTTCATTGCCGGCGCGTTCGGGGCATACGTCGCAGCCGACAAGGCCGTGACGATCGGCATGGTGCCAGACATCGAGCTGTCGAAGTACGCCCTTCTCGGCAACTCCTCGCTCAGCGGGGCGGCGCAGGTGCTGCTTTCGGTCCAGGCCCTCGATGAGATCGAACGCATCGGGCGGGCGATGACCTATGTCGAGATGAACGAGAGCCGGGAGTTCATGGCCGGCTTCATGGCGGCGCGCTTCCTGCCGCACACCGACCTGGGTCTCTTTCCGAGCGTGCGGGATCGGCTCTCCCGGCGGTGAGCCAGGGCGTGGGACTGCGATGAAACGGGGCGTTCACGAAGCGGTCGGCGTTCTGGAGTTGAACAAGAACCCCGGGAACCACGTGGCTGCCTCCGGTGATCCTTGACTTTTCGAATTTCCAGCCCAAGAATCTCGCCACTATCAATTCATGCAATGAGAGGGGAGCAAGCGATGGATTTTCAACGGATGGCTAGGGTATGTCTGGCTGTGTCCGCGCTCTTCCTTCTGTGCGCCGGGATCCCCGAAGCGTGGGCGGGCGAGGCAGCCGATCGCCCGGCCAAGCCGCCGGACGGCCTGTTGCGGGTCACCGGTTCCAGCACGATGTGCCCGATGATCGCCGCGATCGGCGAGAGGTTCCACGCCGTGCAATCCGGCGTCCGGATCGAGGTGCAGTGCGGCGGGTCGGACCGCGGTATCAGGGACCTCAGGGAAGGAAATGCCGAGATCGGCATGATCGCGCGCGCCCTGAAGGGGGACGAGAAGGATCTGTTCGGTTTCCCGATGGCCCGTGACGGGGTCAGTCTCATCGTGCACAAGACCAACCCCCTGACGTCGCTGTCCGACCAGCAGATTGCCGCGATATTCTCCGGGGGAATCAGGGCCTGGCAGCCGCTGAACGGGAAAAGCGCACCGATCACCGTCATCCTCCGGGAGAAAGAGAAGCCGGTGACGGAGCTTTTCGAGAAGCACTTCAATCTCAAGGGGCGGATCCAGGGGAAGGTCGTCCCCGGCGACAACCCCGTCACCATCGGGGCCGTCGCGGCAGACCCCGACGCGATCGGGTATGTCTCGTCGGGGGAGGCGGAGCGCCAGGCGGGCTCGGGTGCCGCGATCCGCATCATCCCCGTGGGCGGTGTGATGCCGACCGGGAGAAACGTCATCACCGGGAATTACCCGCTCACCCGGTCCCTCTCCCTGATCACCCGGGATCTCCCCTCCGGGGCGGCCAAGGATTTCATCAACTACTGCCTCTCCTCGAAGGTGGTGGACATCATCGAGAGGTTCGACTTCGTCCCGTATGAAGATTAGCGGGACAGCACCGGCACGCCGTTCGGCTCCCGCAACGGGCTTTTCCCTGCTCAACCGCTATTCCCTGAAGTCGCTCCTGATGGGCAGTGTCGGCATGGTGGTCCTTTTCTGCGTCCTGGTCATCATCTATGTGCGCGTGAGCCAGGGGATCACGTTCAGCATGATGGACAGCCTGATCAACGTTGACAACGCGATTGCCGACCTCTGTCTCAAGAGCAACGCCGCAATGACCGATGCCCGGCGGCTCGAGAAGGACTTCCTGCTGAACTACAAGGAATTCGGCTTCGACGAGTCGCGCTCGAGATACATCACGCGCCTGATCACCGGCATCGCCGAGATCAAGGAGAACCTGGCGCGGATTCGCAACCTGGGCAGTGATCGCGAGACGGCGCGACAGACGACCGAGGTGGGGCACGCTCTCGAGCGGTACCGCAGGGGCGTTGAGGCGCTGGCCGACAAGTTCGGGGAGCGCGGCTTTCTCGACACGGGCATTCACGGGAGCATGAGGTCCGAGGCGCTCGAGATAGAAAAGCTGGTCAGGGAAAACGGGAGCGACAGGCTTCTCGTCGGACTTCTGGTGGTACGCCGCGCGGAGAAGAACTTCGTCGAACGAGAGCAGGACGCCGATGTCGCCTCGCTTGAGGCGGCCCTCGAGGAGTTCACCGCGGCCGCGGCCGCGGCGCGCCTGCCCGCCGAAGCCCGGGCGAGCATCCAGGCGCGCGCCGCACGCTACCTCGGGCTCTTCCTCCGGTACGTGCAGGCGACCGAGGAGATCAGGACGATCAAGAGGGAGTATCTCAGGGCGGTCCAGGCCGTCGACCCGCTTCTCGAACAGCTCTATGTCGGTTCGCTCAACCGCGTGGCGGAGAAGCAGCGCGCGATCGAGAGGAGCACCCGTCGCCTGAGCCTGCCGGTCATCGTTGCCGGCGGATTGGCGCTGGCTCTGACCGGGCTGTTCTCGCTCGCCGTCGCCCACACCGTGACGCGCTCGGTGGTCGAGAGCCAGACCTTCGCCGAGCAAATCGCCTCGGGCGACCTGGACAGTCGGCTCGCCCCCGTGGGCAGGAACGAATTTTCCTCGCTGGCGATCGCCCTCAACGCGATGGCGGAGGCCCTGCACGAGGCCGACATCGCCAGGAAGAACAGCATCGACGCGTTGCGGGAGTCCGAGGAGAAATACCGCTCGTTCGTCGAAACCAGCACCGACTGGATCTGGGAGATCGACCTCGAGGGGAAGCACGCGTTCTCAAACGAGAGGGTGCGGGAAATCCTCGGGATCGAACCGGCACAACTGCTGAACTCCTCCTCGCTCGAGCTGTTGCATCCCGATGATGTCCCGCGCATCGGGGAGCTGCTCGGCGCGAGCCGATCCTCCGGGCGGGGGTGGCAGGGGGCCGTGCTGCGGTGGCGGCACAAGGATGGAACCTACCGCTGGCTCGAGTCCAACGCAGTGCCCGTGACGGATGCCAGGGGCAAACTCGTCGGCTTCAGAGGCGTCGATCGGGATGTCACCGAGCGTCGGCGGCTGGAAAACGAGCTGATCAAGACCCAGAAGCTTGAGGCGATCGGGACATTGGCCGGCGGGATCGCTCATGATTTCAACAACCTGCTGCAGGGATTGTTCGGGTACATCTCGCTGGCGAGAGTGAACCTCGAGCACGGCGGCAAGGCAGCGGAATTGCTTGAGCAGGCCGAAAAGGCGCTCAATCTGTCCGTGAACCTGACGACCCAGCTGCTGACGTTCGCGAAGGGGGGCAAACCGGTGAAGCGGCTGATCGCGGTGCCGGCGGTACTGGAAGACCCCGTAAAGTTCGCGCTGAGCGGATCGCGGTCCGATTACCGGATCGTCGTCGACAAGGACCTGTGGAGCGTAGACGCCGACGAGGGGCAGCTGGGCCAGGTCATCCAGAACCTCGTGCTCAATGCCAGCGAAGCGATGCCGCAGGGGGGCACGGTTGAGGTCGCCGCGCAAAACGAGGTCATTGCGGAAGGCGGCAATCCGCTGGTCCCCGCCGGTGGGCACTTCGTCAGGATCGACGTGAGGGATTCGGGCGCGGGTATAGTCGGGCAGCACCTGACGCGGATCTTCGACCCCTATTTCACGACCAAGCAGAAAGGCAGCGGGCTTGGCCTGGCGACCTCGTATTCGATCGTCAGGGGCCACAACGGTTTCATCGACGTGACTTCCCGCCTTGGCGAGGGAAGCGTATTTTCGGTGTATCTGCCGGCGAGCTTGGGTGGTGGAATTCGAGCCCCGGAAACGGGTGCCAACCTCGGCGAGGGGGTGGGGAAAATCCTCGTCATGGACGACGACGAGGTGGTGAGGGACGTTGCCGCCGGGATGCTGGAGTCGCTCGGCCATGCCGTGACCACCGCCGCGAGCGGGGAGGAAGCGGTGAACCTGTACTGCAGGGCCAGGGAAGAGGGCGGCCCTTTCGACGTTGTCATTCTCGATTTGACGGTGAAGAGGGGGATGGGAGGCGAGGGGACGATCCTCAAGCTGCGCGAGCTGGACCCGGGCATCAAGGCTGTCGTATCAAGCGGGTACTCGGATGCGGCCGTGGTGGCTGACTACCGGTCGTACGGCTTCTCCGCCTGTTTGAACAAACCCTATCGGCTGGGTGCCCTGCGGAACTGCCTCCTCGCACTGCTGAAACCGTCCAGCCTGGAAACTCCGGCAGCCTGTCCGAGGGAAGGACGATGAAGGTCACCTTTTACGGGACGAGGGGATCCATTTCCGTCCCGGAGAAGAACTTCTCGGAATTCGGCGGCAACACCGCCTGCATCCTGCTGAGCTTCGCCAACGGCCGCATCGCCATCCTCGACGCGGGCACCGGCCTGCGAAAGCTCGGGAACGACATCCTGGCGCGGTCCCATGAGCAATACGACGACATCTTCATCGGCCTGTCGCACACGCATTGGGATCACATCCAGGGGTTCCCCTTCTTCAAGCCGGCATACGACGCACGACGTCACTTCACGATCGCCATGTACGGGAAAGCGCATGGCTCCGCCAGTCTTGCCAGTGCCTTCGAGATCCAGATGCAGCGAGACTACTTCCCCGTACCGCTCGAGAAGATGGGCGCTGCGGTGAGGTTCTGGCAGCCCGAGGTCCCGAGTTTCACGGCGGCAAGCGGCGTCCACGTCACCGCTGCCGAGCATAATCACCCCGGGGGGGCATACGGGTACCGCATCACCGAGGGAGCCGCAACGCTCGTCTACTGCACGGACGTGGAATACGGCGACGAGATCGCCCCGACCGTCGTCGCCCTGGCCCGCGATGCCGATCTTCTGATCCACGACGCCCAGTACACGCCCGAGGAGTTGCCGGGGAAAAAAGGATGGGGGCACAGCAGCTGGGAGCAGGCGGTGGAGGTGGCGCAGCGTGCCGGCGTGAAGCGGCTAGCGCTTTTTCACCACGATCCGGAGCACGACGATGCGTTTTTACTGCGCCTTGAGCAGGAATGCCGGGAGCGGTTTCCGGCTTCCTTCTTTGCGCGGGAGGGGATGCAAATCGAGCTTTAAGGGCTGCCGCACGCGGCAGCGGGCAGTCGATTGACGGGTTGCCGAAAGCGACCATCGGCGGTCCCGCCCAGTTCTCCGAAGCCTACGGTGCGCCAGTAGAGCACGCACGCCCCCTGGCAGGCGTCGGCGTCGGCGCAGCCGGCGCAACCGGGTGGCATCATGCGCTTCTCGCGAAAGAAACGCGCCCTGTCGGAGGCCCAGATCTCCTCGAAGTTCTGGCGCAGGAGATTCCCGAGGCCCTCGCCGGGCGGGAAGCTCGAGCAGGGAAGCACGTCGCCCGCGGGGCCGACGTGGAGCAAGCCGTCGGCCGCGGCGCAGCCGCGGTTGCCGAGCCCGTGGGCGATCGTGTTGAACAGGCAGAGAGGCAGCGGGGAGTACCAGACGAGTTGGATGCCTCGGGCATCGGCCCGCGCCCGCACTCGCAGGATGTGCTCGCCCGCCTCGGTGTAGCTGACGCGCAGACCCGGGTCGCCGGCGGCTCTGCCGCAGGGGATCAGCAGATTCATCGTGAGTCGATCCATCCCGCGCGCCGCGGCCAGATCAACGATCTCCTCCAGCCGCCCGATGTTCCGTCGATTGACGGTCGTGTTCGTGTGCACCCGCACGCTTTGCGCCCGGAGCCGTTCCGCGGCCTCCCAGAGCCGCGCGAAGGCCCCATCCCGGCCGACGAGATCGTCGTGGAGGCCTGCCTCGGATCCCTCGAGGGAGAGCTGCGCGGAGTCCAGGCCGGACCCGGCGAGCTCGTCCGCGAGGTGGTCGTCGATGCGCTGGCCGTTCGAGATCAGGTTCACCGAGAGCCCAAGATCTTTGGCGTGGCGGACAAGGCGCGGCAGGCCGGGGCGCAGCGTCGGCTCGCCGCCGGTGAAGCTCACGCTCGGGCAGCGGGCGTCCCGGCGGATCGTCTCGAGGACGCGGCAGACCTCCTCGTCGCTCATCTCCACCGCCTCCCCGCCGCTGGCAGGCCCGGGCTTCCCGCACCCTGCATAGCAGAAGGAGCACGAGAGATTGCAGCGATAGGTCAGGGCGACCTCGGAGAGGACCGGGTAGCGGCAGAAATCTTTCGTGAACGGCTCGCGCACGACCGCGCGGCGCCCCTCTCCCTCGCCGAGCCCCCCCCGCAGCCAGGCGGCCAGGTCGGTGAAGAAGTTGTGGATCTCGAGTCGCCGGTGCGGGGTGTCCCCCTCGAGCGCGAGGACCTCGGCGATTCCCGCCCCCCCGTGCACCATCGCGGCCAGGATTCGCAGCGCAGTCCGGTTGACCTTGACCGGGGTGTTGGGGACGAGGATGAGCAGCTCGTCCTCGGGCCGGACCACGACATGCTCCCGGATGCCTGCCACGAATTCGTCCACCCACCTCAGATCGATCGGGTGCGGCTGGACAGGAGACACCTGCACCCAGAGCGGGACGCGGGGCGCCGCCGCCAGTTCAAGCGACGGGTGCCGGTGGCGCCGCGGCCCGGCGTCGGTCACGGGGGAGCCTTCCCGCCGTTCGCTTGCCAGGCATCGAGCCCGGCGCGGAGCGCTTCATCGATGATCGCGTCGATCTGGGCGGTTTCCGTGTGCCAGCCGCCGCTCCGGTCCGCGTGCTGGCGGATAACGTGGTAGTGAACACCCTCTTTTTCTCCGAACTCGGAGACCAGGTCCACGCCCCCCGGGGTGCGTTGCCGGCCGGCCTTGCCGGGCAGGCGGAAGTTTCCCTTGCCGAGGACCACGGCGTACAGGTAAGGATAATCTTTGCCCTGCACGCTGTTGATCGACACCTGGATCTGTACGCCGAGGAATCCCGACGAGTCCTCGCGCGTCGGGCGCAACATCAGCCGCGCGTCCACGGGGTAGCGGCCCCGGCTGCCTTCGCGCAGCGCGAGCATCGGGACGAAGTCGAAGATGCCCTTTGCGGGCCCTGCGGCCGCGGCGCGGGCGAGGGCCAGGGCCAGGGCCTCGCCCTTCTTTCGCAGCTCGCTGGGATTCCAGACCGTCCGCATACCGTTGAACCAGAGCGGGACGAGGAGGTACGGGATCGCGCGGGCGGCGCGCATCATGAAGCCGGATTCCAGAAAGACGCCGGCCACGTACGGGGCGACGAAGAGGGCGGCCAGCAGCACGATGAGGACCATCTTGCCCTGGCGGTTGGAGATGTCCCAGGGCGACGTGTCCCAGCGCTCTCCCCGGCGCTCGTGGGTTAGCACCCGCTCGAGCCAGGCGTCCTCCACCGGGACCCAGACCTCTTCGTGCTTCGGCGTGGCGCCACCTGGGGCGTTTGTCTGCGTCCGCACCCAGAGCGGCAGGTGTCCGGAGACGATGATCGCGTAACCGAGGCGCTGCAGCCACGTTCCCTCGGCGAGGCAGGCGAGAGAGAAACCAGCGGCAAAGCTTGCACCGGTTGCGAGAAAGCGCCGCGCGAGCCCGCCGAACGGGACGAAAAAGCGCAGGGAGGTCGCTTCGGCGGCGGTGGGGAAAAATCGGCTCAATGCGATCCCCCCGAGACGCAGGCGCTGTGACAGGCCGAGTGGCAGGCGCTGTGACAGGCCGAGTGGCAGGCGCTGTGGCAGGCACTGTGACACGCGCTGTGGCAGGCGCTGTGGCAGGCGGAGTGACAGGCGCTGTGCTCGTAGGCCGGCACGAGGTCTTCCGGTCCGTACGCGGCCATCGATTCCCTGGCCGGCAACGGTCCGAGCGCGGCGAGGGGCGCCGCGAAGGTTCCCGTGGCGCCGCCGCCGCCGAAGCGGCCGCCGCCGGCGAAAGGCGTCGGACCCCCGCCCTTCCACACCCCCGGTCCGTCGCCGTGGTGGCTGCTCACCCACCAGGCGCCGTAGTTCGAGTAATCGTCCGACGGCCGCCCAAAGCGCAGCGCGGCCACCGCGGCGACATCCGGGAAGAGATTCCGGAAAAGCGTGCGGTAGTGTTCGCGGGTTGCGTCGAGGTCCGCGTCCCAGGCCTTGCGCTGCACTGTCCCGACGAGCAGTTCGCCGAGGCGCCCGGCGAGCCCCTCCGGTGGGGGCGCCGGCTCGGCCGGCAGATCCTTCCAGACGAATGCCTCGTACGGCGCCTCCGTAGGAGGCGCGGATTCCGCGCGCGCGAGCAGGAGCGCCCCGTCCCGCGTCTGGCGCCGGATCGCGCCGCGCGTCGCGAGGAGGTCGAGCACCATCGCGAGGATCACCTGGAAGGGCAGGCCGAGAAGGGCGAGCGCCTCGATCTGCGAGAGCTCGGCCACCTTGCCCGGCTTGCGGAAACTCGAGAGCCGCAGGCGCGGCGGCTCCCAGTCGTCGCGTTCCCAGAGAACGTCCGGGGCGGTGGCGTGAGCGCGGGCGATGCCCTTGAGCTTGAAGCCGGCCGCCAGCAGGCAGGTGAGGACGAGAGCGAGTGCCGCGGGGATCCCGAGGGCCTTCTCCCGCCGGGCAATCTCGATTGCCCGCTCCTCCTGCTGCTTCAGCGCTCGCTCCATGTCTGCAGCGCTCGCCGCCTGCCTCTCCTGTTCCGCGGCGATCTCGGCCTCCCGCGCCCGGGCGGCTGCGACGACGGCCGGCACGAGGTTGGCGGGAAGGTAGAGCTGGACACGATGGTCCCCGCGGGCCGGCACATCCTCCTGGTGGAAGCGCATCCAGAGCTTCGGCGGGTCGCCGATGCCACGGTAGGAGATCCGGTAGCGCTCATTGACCCAGGGCTCGGTCCGCAGGCCGGTCGCGGCTGCATCCTCGAGGGTGAGATCCCCGGCGCGGGGTGCCGGCACCGCGGAGAAAGTCACGGCCAGGGTTTCGTGACCGAGCGGGGCGTCCCACTCGACCGGTGCCCAGTTGAACACGACCAGTTCCGTTCCGTCCTCGGCAACGGTGGTGGCGACAAGCCCGGCTGTCGCCAGATCGGCATCGTAGGAGAACGTGTAGGTCGCCTCCCCGGGCCCCCAGGCACGATCGCCCGCGAGGACGATGTCCCAGCGCCCGCCCTCTACCAGATTGATCGAGAGCGGGACCCGGCTCCCGTCCGGGAGCTCGGCCATGCCGCCGTGGAACCGGGGTCCGGCCGCCTCTCCCTGGAAGTAGAAACCGTGCATAGGCTTGGAGGTGCGCCAGCGGGTCTGGTAGATGATCTGCGCCTTGCCGGAGTGGTCGAGGGCCAGCTGGACCTCGACCCATTCGACCGTCCCCTGGGCGAACGCGACACCTGGGGCCGCCAGCCAGAGGGCGGCCGCGATCAGGGCGCGACGGAGCGCCCCGAGGTAGTTCCCAGGCGAGCCACCCGCGAAAACTTCGATCCGACAGCGACGTTTCACCGGAAATTCCTTCCCGCGAGGAGACTCACCGGGTTTGGCGGAATTCTTGGCCCGGGAGGACAAAAAGTCAAGGTTCCAGCGCGGTCTTTGCGATCCGCGCAATTATGTGTACATTGGTGCGCAAATGCGCGGAGCAGTTCCTGCAACCTCGGAGACCGGGATTGCCCATGAGTGACGATGTCCGGCAGTTCTATCTGCGGGTCGGCGACGACTTCGAGTCCTGCTTCAACGTCGCGACGAGCGTCACGCTTGGCCCGGCACAGTGGGGGAAGCTCCGCCTGCTGCTGGGCGACGGCTTCGTGTCGGCCTCGGTCGCCGAACGGCCGCACCTTGTCGGCGACCGGGTGGTGGAAGTGGGGCCGCGGCTGAACTTCGCCACCGCGTGTTCGTCGAATCTCGTCTCGATCTGCCAGGCGATCGGATTGCCGCAGGTGACGCGCGTCGAGCGATCGCGCCGGTATCTGGTCCCCGCCGGCGCGGACATGCAGGCGTTTGTCGCCGCGCACCACGATCGCATGACCGAGTGCGTCTACCCCGAGCCGCTGCGCACGTTCGAGACCGGCATCACGCCCGAGGCGGTCTACGAGATCCCGCTCATGGAGAAGGGCCCCGACGCGCTCGGCGAGATCCCCGGCATCTCGATGGACGCGTGGGACCGCGCTTTCTACCACGATTACTTCATCAGGAAGCACGGCCGCAACCCCACGATCGTCGAGATCATGGATCTGAACAACGCGAATTCCGAGCACTCGCGGCACGGTTTCTTCCGCGGCCGGCAGATCATCGACGGCGTGGCGTTGCCCGAGACGCTGATGGAGATTGTCAGGTCGACGCTCGCGGCGAACCCGGCCAACAGCGTCATCGCGTTCAAGGACAACTCGAGCGGCATTGCGGGCCGCGAGATCGAGACGATCTTCCCGGCCGAGCCGGGCAGCCCATCAAAGCTGGTCCCGCAGCGGGTGCGCTATCACGTGATCTTCACCGCGGAGACGCACAACTTCCCGACCGGCGTCGCGCCCTTCCCCGGGGCCGAGACCGGCACCGGCGGGCGCATCCGCGACGTGCAGGGCACGGGCCGCGGCGGCTTCGTCGTTGCGGGTACCGCTGCCTATTGCGTGGCGAACCTGCACATCCCCGGCTACGAGCAGCCCTGGGAGACACCCGGCCTCGAGTACCC
>CAZEOK010000023.1:0-442 GCA_964513745.1 uncultured bacterium | reverse complement strand
TACTGCGTCGGGAACCTCCTCATTCCCGGCCACCCCCTCCCCTGGGAGGAGCGGCTCCCGCGCCCGGGGAACATCGCGACCGGTCTCCAGATCGAGATCGAGGCCTCCAACGGCGCCTCGGACTACGGCAACAAGTTCGGCGAGCCGCTGATCCAGGGGTTTACGCGCAGCTTTGACCTGGTGCTGCCCAAGGGTGAACGCTGGGCGTACCTGAAGCCGATCATGTTCGCCGGCGGCATCGGACAGATCGACGACCGCCACATCGCAAAGGCCGACCCCGAGCGTGGGATGCGCATCCTGCAGGTCGGCGGCCCGGCCTACCGCGTCGGCTTCGGTGGCGGGGCGGCCTCCTCGATGCTCCAGGGGGAGAACGTCGCGGAGCTGGACTTCAACGCGGTGCAGCGCGGCGACGCCGAGATGGAACAGAAGATGAACCGCGTGA
>CAZEOK010000022.1:0-34004 GCA_964513745.1 uncultured bacterium | reverse complement strand
GCGTCGGCAAGGGCGACCGCGTCATCATCTACATGCCGATGGTCCCGGAGGCCGTGGTCGCGATGCTCGCCTGCGCGCGCCTCGGGGCGGTGCACTCCGTGGTCTTCGGCGGGTTTGCCGCCAACGAGCTGGCGGTGCGCATCAACGACGCCGAGCCCAAGGTCATCATCTCGGCCTCCTGCGGCATCGAGGTCAAGAAAGTCATCGAGTACAAGCCGCTGCTCGACGAGGCGATCCGGCTGGCGCGCCACAAACCGGAGCGCTGCCTGATCTTCCAGCGGCCGCTGGCGACGGCCGCCCTGACTCCCGGCTTCGACATCGACTGGAACGACGCGATGACCAAGGCCCGGCCGCACGACTGCGTGCCGGTCTCGGCAACCGACCCGCTCTACATCCTCTACACCTCCGGGACCACCGGCCAGCCCAAGGGGGTCGTGCGCGACAACGGCGGCCACATCGTCGCGCTGCAGTGGACGATGAACAACATCTACGACTGCCCGCCGGGGAGCGTCTTCTGGGCGGCCTCCGACATCGGCTGGGTGGTCGGGCACTCCTACATCGTCTACGGCCCGCTCTTCAACGGCAACACGACCGTGCTCTACGAGGGCAAGCCGGTCGGCACGCCGGACCCCGGCGCCTTCTGGCGCGTGATCTCGCAGCACAAGGTGCGCGCTCTGTTCACCGCACCGACCGCGTTTCGCGCCATCAAGCGCGACGACCCGAACGCCGAGTATCTGAAGAAATACGACCTCGCCGGTTTCAAGACCCTGTTTCTGGCCGGCGAGCGCTGCGACCCGGACACGCTGCTCTGGGCCGAGAAGGCCCTCAAGGTGCCGGTGATCGACCACTGGTGGCAGACCGAGACCGGCTGGGCGATCTGCGCCAACTGCATGGGCATCGAGCACCTGCCGGTCAAGGCCGGCTCGCCGACGAAGCCGGTCCCCGGCGTGGACATTCGCGTGCTCGACAACGAGGGGCAGGAAGTCGACCGCAATACCCTCGGCGCGCTGGTCATCAAACTGCCGCTGCCCCCTGGTAATTTCCCGACCCTCTGGCAGGCCGAGGAGCGCTTCAAGAAGACGTATCTCGATACCTTCCCGGGGTTCTACCAGACCTATGACGCCGGCATCGTCGACGACGACGGCTACGTCCACGTGATGAGCCGCACCGACGACATCATCAACGTCGCCGGGCACCGGCTCTCCACCGGCGCGATGGAGGAGGTGCTCGCGTCGCACCCGAACGTCGCCGAGTGCGCGGTGATCGGCGTGCACGACAACCTCAAGGGGCAGGTCCCGCTCGGCTTCCTCGTGCTCAAGGCCGGCGTCTCGCGGCCCGAGGCCGAGATCGTCAAGGAGGTCGTCGGCATGGTCCGCGACAGGATCGGACCGGTCGCCGCGTTCAAGACCGCGACCGTGATCAAACGCCTGCCGAAGACCCGCTCGGGCAAGATCCTGCGCGGGATCATGCGCCGCATCGCCGATTCCGAGCCCTATAACATGCCGGCGACGATCGACGACCCGGCGATCCTCGGCGAGATGGAGGAAGCCCTGCACCACATCGGCTACGCGAAGAAGAACGAGTAGCCCGAGGTCACCGCCGGACGTGGTCGCGGATCGCCTCCAGGTTTTTCCGGGCGAGCGGGTGGTCCGGTTTGAGGCGCAGCGTCTGTTCGAGCGCGGCGACCGCCTCGTCCGTGCGGCCGAGCTGGTAGAGCACACAGCCGAGGTTGTGCCAGGCCTCGTAGTCCTCCGGCAGCGAGCGGATCGCCGCGCGGTAGGCCGCCTCCGCTTCCTCGCGCCGGCCTGAGCTCGCCAGCACATTGCCCCGGTTGTAGCTGTCCCGGTGCGGGTCCGGCGAAGGCGTGCTCGCGGGGGCGCTCGCCAGATTCCCCAGGGCGTCCAGCTTCGCGCGGATCCGGCTGTTGTAGGGGACGATGGCCAGTGCCTTGCGGTACTGCTCCGCCGCCGCTTCCGGGTTCCCCTGCTCGACGTAGTAGTCCCCGCTCGCATCGTAGACCACGGCACGATAGGTGGGGGCGACGCGGTAGGCCCGCGCGAGGTACTCGCTCCCTTCCGACGTGCGTCCCTGGTCCATCAGCGCGGCGCCGAGTTGCGAGTAGGCGATGAAATTCTTCTCGGTGACCCGCGCGGCGTGGGAGAAGAGCGTCTCGCTCGTGCGCCAGCGGGTGACCTGCGCCCAGGTGGCGCCCGCCAGCGTCGCGAGGACGACCGGCACGGCGGCGATGATCACCGCCCTCGCCCGCGGCCGGCCCTGCGCAAGACCCCCGAGCCACCAGACGACCATGATCAGCACCCCGATCTGCGGAATGTACGTATACCGGTCCGCCATGGACTGGGAGCCAACCTGGACAATCCCGATCACCGGCAGCAGGGTGCCGAGGTACCACATCCACCCGACGAACCACGCCGGGCGGCGCCGCAGGGCGAGGATCGACGCGATCGTGACCGCCGCGACCAACACCGCCCCGAAGACGGGCTGCCACCAGGGCACGTCTTCCCAGTAGTAGGGATAGATGACGGCGAGCCTGGTCGGCCAGAACGTCTTGCCGAGGTAGGCGACATAGGCGCAAAAGACGTTGCCGAGGCGTTGGCGGAGCGGGAACTGGACGATGTACCCCACCGCTCCGCCGCTCTGCTGGATGAGGAAGGTGACGACACTTACCGTGGCCGCCGCGGCCAGGAAGGGGATTTTCTCCAGCAGCAGGCGCCGGCCGGGGTAACAGGCGATGGCTCGGCCCCGGGTCCAGCGGTTCAGGGGCCAGAGGTCCAACAGCAGCAGAATCGCCGGGAAGGTGACGAGCATCGCCTTGCTCATCAGGGCGGCGGCATAGAGGGCCAGCGCCGCGGTGTAGCTGCCGGCGGTGCGACGACGCGCGAAGCGCAGATAGGCACCCAGGGCGAGCAGGCCGAAGAGGAACGTGAGCACGTCCTTGCGCTCGGCGGCCCAGGCCACCGACTCGACCCGCAGCGGGTGCAGGCCGAAGAGGGCGGCGACGAGGGCGCTGCGCCAGAGGGCGCCGGTCATCGCGTGGAGCACGCCGCACAGCAACGCCGCGCTGGCCGCGTGGATGAGGACGCTCGTCGCGTGATGGCCGCCCGCCCAGGCGCCGAAGAGGCCAAAATCGATCATGTGGGAGATCCAGGTCAGGGGGTGCCAGTTCGCGGTCAGCACCGCCGTGAAGGCCCAGCGCAGCGCCTCGAGGGTGAATCCCTGCTGGACGGGCGTGTTCCGGAGCAAGAACTTGTCGTCGTCGTAATTGATGAATTCATTGCGCACCGCGGGCGCGAATGCCGCCAGGACCGCCACCACGATCAAGGCGGCCAGGACAACGCTCCGACTATTGTTTGTCTTGCGCGGACTGACCCCAGGATCCATGATTAAGCCATCATAGACAACTTCTGGTCGAAATGCTTGGCCGACCCTTTACGAGCCGCGTTCGCTGGTGAATGCTGATATTGTTGGAGGTAGCCGCAGGAGACTGACGAGGCAGTCCGCGGTGGTGCACGTACCGAGAGAGAATGTCGGTGACCACGGGGGGGATACGATGGCCAGGAAGAAAATCAGATCGATCGGGATCCTCACCTCCGGCGGCGACTGCCAGGGGCTGAACGCCGCGATCCGCGCCGTGGCAAAGACGGCGATGAAATCCTACGGGATGGACGTGGTGGGGATTCTGGACGGGTTCCGCGGCCTGGTGGAAAACCGCTCGCAGCGGCTCTCCGACGCCAACCTCTCGGATATCCTGACGCTGGGCGGGACCATCCTCGGGACGAGCCGGGACAAGCCGAACAAGATGCCCCTCGGCGGCCGCACCGTCGACATGACGGAACAGGCGGTCGAGAACTACCACAAGCTGCACCTCGACGCCCTGGTCTGCATCGGCGGCGGCGGGACGCAGAAGAACGCGCTGCACCTGATGCAGAACTCGGACATGAACATCGTGACCCTGCCGAAGACGATCGACAACGACGTCTGGGGGACGGACGTCTGCTTCGGCTTCGACTCCGCCGTCCAGATCGCGACGGACGCGATCGACCGGATCCACTCCACGGCGTCGAGCCACCAGCGCGTGATGCTCGTCGAGGTCATGGGCCACAACACGGGGTGGATCGCCGCGGCGGCCGGTCTCGCCGGGGGGGCGGACGTCGTGCTGATACCCGAGCTGCCCTACTCCGTCGACGCGGTGATCGACGCCGTCGTCGAGCGCAAGCGCAGCGGCAAGCGCTTCTCCATCGTCGCGTTCGCCGAGGGGGCCCTCTCGGCGCAGGAGGCGGCGCGGCAGGCGAAGGCGAACGACAAGAAGGGGACCTCGCGGGGGAAGGCCGACGCGGGGAAACGGGCAAAGAAGCCGCCGGTGCCGTCGCCACACCCGGAGATGTCCCTCAGTCTGCGCCTGACCCGCCAGATCGAAGAGGGGAGCGGGCTCGAGACTCGCCTCACGGCGCTCGGGCACGTGATGCGGGGTGGGACGCCGACCGCCGCGGACAGGACCCTGGCCACCGTTCTCGGTTCCGAGGCTGCCCGGCTTCTCGCAAAAGGGGTCTCGGGGGTCATGGTGGGGATCCGGGGTCAGACTCCGGTCCACGTGGAGCTCGCCGAGGTGGCGGGAAAGCGACGGAGCGTCCCTCCCGACCACCCCTGGATCCAGACCCTGCGGCGCCTGAACATCTGCCTTGGGGACTGAGCGCCGACAGGAGGCGCTCGAGCTGGCGCTGCGGCGCGGGATGCAGGATCTGCGAAACGACGGCTACTCCGCGGACTCGATGCGGCAATTCCTCCGCGACATGATCGCGAACCTCAACGGGATGTACCACGTCATGACGGTGAACCCGGGCCTCCTGGAGGGGCGGCCCTGAGCCGGCCTGCCTTGACTTCGACCTCTGTCAACGCGAGTATCTTCCCAGCCATGAGATACGAGTAGCCCATGCCCCACCCCCTGCACAACGCTCATTTCCTGATCTCCGCTTCCAACGCAGGGCAGATCGGAACCTGTCGCGCGGAGGTTGCCTTCGCAGGCCGTTCCAATGTGGGCAAGAGCTCGCTGCTGAACGCCCTGGTCAGCCAGACCAAACTGGCGCGAGTCTCCAGGACCCCGGGCCGCACACGGCTCATAAATATCTTCCTGGCCGGCCCGGATCGCTGGATCGTGGACCTGCCGGGCTACGGTTACGCGGCGGGCCCCAAGGACGAATCCGCCGCGTGGCAGACGATGATCGAGGGCTACCTTCTCGGGCGCCCCACTCTGCGCACGGTCTTCGTGCTGGTGGATGCGGAAGCTGGCCCCACCAGGCTGGACCAGCAGATGGTGGTCTGGCTTCGCCACGTGCGCATGCCCCACCGCATCGTCGCCACGAAGGCGGACCGGGTGAAGCCCGGTCGCCAGCTCGCCCAGCGCCGGGACGTGGCGGCCGCCCTGCACCTGCATCCCGACGACCTCGCGTGGGTTTCCAGCACGACGGGGAAAGGACTTGCCGCACTGCGCAATGAAGTGGCGGCCTTGCTGGATCTTCCGTAGCTCGGCGCTGGCCTGCAGCCACCGCATCTTGCGCCCGGGACGGTTATTCGTCCGAACCAGGGGAAGTGGCGGATTCCGCCCGGCGGCTCCTGGAAATTTTCAGAAAGTGTTTCCCGGGATCCGACGAGGCCGATCCTTCACGGCAAACGGGTTGTTGTCGCGCAGCCACGCGCGTGCCTCCTGCCGATCCGCCTCCGAGAAGCCTGAGAGACGCTGGCTGTTCCGGTCGAGGTGGAGGCCCAATGCCAGGGCTCTGATCCGGTCCTCGGGCGAGGAGGTGTGAAGCGCCTCCACGGTGTAGGTCCAGGCATCCGTGGGGTACAGCTGCTGGCAGATCTTGGACCATTGGACGATCGATTCGACATAGGATTGCCGGGGAGACGCGGCCTGAAGCCATTCGGCGGCCTCGAGGAGCTGATACCAGGGGTAGGAAAGGTCGATCGGCGGATAGCTGGCGTCCAGGGAGTACCTCGACTTGCGAAGTTCCCGGACCGCCCCCTCGGCTTCCCCTCTCCCTCCCTCGAGCAACGCGAGAGCGAGGTGATAGTGGAAGTCTTTCCCCATGGTGTCCTGATATCGCCGGAGCAAGGCCGCAACTTCGTCCGCGTTGCCGCTTCGCACCCCGGCCCAGGCGAGCGCCGGGAAGGCATAGCGGTATGCCGGGAAGCTCTCCTCGGCAGGTGCCGTCAGACGGGTCAGCAGAGTGCGGTACGCGTCCCCGTAGCGCCCCTCCTTGAGCAGGCGGTACCCCTCCGCGAACCAGACCGTGTACAGATTCGCCGCGTCTTCCCTTTCGGAAAGGAACATCGGGAGATGGTCATTCGGCCCCCGATCGACGAGGAAGGCCATGACAAGCGGCTGTCCGTCGTTGAGGTAGAGCAAGTGTGCCCTGCCGATCGGTCGCTCCCGGAACCAGGCCGCCACTTCGGTATCGGACTTGCCGGCGACCCGAAGTCCGACGACCGCGGCGTTCCACAGCCCATTCTCCTCGAGTCCGGCCTGCAAGGAATCGAACAGGGCCTCGGCTTCCTGGTGGCGGCCCATGGCGTGCAAGAACCTGGCATAGATCCCATAGGACAGCCGATGCCGGTAGCGGTTGCCCCGATCCCTGAAGTGCCGAGCGCTCTCGGCGAAGTCCCCCTGCAATAGGGCAAGGTAGGCGAGCGCGCCCATCTCGGATCCCGAGCCGCTCCCGAGGCCGACGCAGATTTCGAGCAGGGGGATCGACTCCTTCACCGCGCCGCGGAAGAGCAGGTCGAGCGCGGCGCCGTAGGCGGCGTGGCTGAGGCCCACCCGGTCGCCCCGCTCCGGCTCCCGAAACAAGGGGTAGCTCAGAAACGTCCGGGAAGCGCCTGCGAAGTCGCCCTCGCCGATCAATATGTTGCCGAGCTCGTAATACGGATCCCAACTCAAGGGGGAGTCGGCTATGGCCTGCTCGTAGACCTGGCGCGCGCGGTGGTCTTCGCCATCGTCGGCCGCGGCTTGCGCGAGCAGGTCCGGCCAGAACGCGTTCCCCTGGAAGCGACGCCGATTTGCCTCCAGCAGTGCGCGCGCCTCGGCAGGCAGCCCCAGGCCGACGAGCTTCCCGTAGAGGTCCCGCAAGATGCGCAGGTCGGTGGTCGTGTAGGCGAGGCTGACAAGGGCGTTCTTCAATTCGTGGCGCGTGGCCTCGGGCAGAGCGCGAACGGCCGGCACTGCCGCAAATCCCGCGAGGCTTCGCCGGTCGCCGAGCGTCTCGAGCTTCCAGTAGGGGCGCCGCGGGTAGTCGGCATCGTAGGAGGGAAGCGCATAGTGCTCCCACCCGACCCACCTCGCCGCGACCGCGGCGGCTGGCGACTGCCCGTCGCTCCAGAAGTAGATCTTCTGTGCGAGAGTCGACGCTTCCGCCTCGATCTGGCGTTCCGCTTCGCCTCCCGGCTTCGCGGAGAGGCGCAGCCCCGCCTCCTTGAGGTAGGCGAAATCGAGGTGATCCGGGTACAAGCCCTCGTAGCGGGCCAGTGCCGCGAGGCCGTCCTCGAAGAGCGCCGCCACATTGATCAGTCCCCCGATCCTCTTCAGGGCCGCTCCCTGGGCGGCCGCGAAGAGCACGTCGAGCGCGTCGCCGGGTACCGGGGAGGCGCCGCCCCGGGGAGCGAAGAGCTCCCCTTTCAACGCCCGGTGATAGTGGTTGAAGATCGCCCGGTCCACGTCCTCCTCGCTCGGCACCTGGCCCGTGGCGCGTGAGTGTGCGGCAAGATCCTCCAGCCGCAGGCCCGCGACGGGAAAGAGCGCGTCAAATTCCTGCTTGATCTGGATGGAGGACGGCTGGGCCCACTGATCGTGCTGCTCGAGCCGGTCGACCAGAGCCTCGCCGAGTCCGGGGTTCTCCCCGACGAGAAGCCGCATCTCCCGGTTGATCGCCTCCCGATCCCCCCCGAAACTTCGCTCCAGATCGTTCAACCGGATGCGCGCAATGAGCCGGGGGACGGGCCGTGCGATCCCGGCGACGCGCTCCCGCAGCAGCGGCAGGTCGCCGTTCAGAAATGCCTCCAGTGCCTGCCCCTCGGCGGAGACGGGAGGCCCGAGCGCCGCCAGTGCCGCTGGTCGCCGTTGGAGCGCGGCATAGGCACTGGCCTTGAGCACACAGTAGTCGGGTGATTCGGGAGAAACACTCCGCAGGGCGACGAGGGAGCGCTCGAAGAACGACTCGGCGACGGTGCCTTCGCCCGCGACGAGAAGGCCCAGCAGTTGCAGCGTAAAAGCGTCCTGCACCGGACCTTTGCCGCCGGCGGCCGCATCCCCAAGCGTGGCGGGAATCGGCAGCGCGTCCGCCGTCGCAGTCGGTGCCGGAGCGGGCGGTTTCGTCGCGCCGGGGAAGATCCGCGCCACGACGTCCCCAAGGATCGCGAGGAATGCCTCCGAGGGGAGGCGCTCATCTGAGAACGGGATATCCTTCCACGTATGCCGTACCGGCTCGCTGCCCTCGCCGAATGGTTGAGTGCCATGCCGTTCCCGGACCACGATCGTGACCTGCATCTTCTCTTCGCGGTCGTGCCCGACGAAGCCCGTGATCAGGGTCTTGGCCTTTACGCTCTCTGCAAGCCGGCCGATCTCCTCGTCGGGCATGGCGCGCGCGCCGTCTCCCAGAGCCCGCGCCACCAAGGTCGGGTTGGGAAGCCGCAGGCCGGTGGCTCGGGCGATCTCGTCGGAAAGGTACCTCGTCAGCAGAGCGCGCTCGATCCGGTCCACGGCCCAGCCTTCCACCTGAAAGGGAACAACGAGCACATCGCAAGGCTCCTCGAGCAGCGTCCTGTGGAAGACTTCCTTTTCCTTTTCCCGCCATCTCGAAGCGGGGGGACGAAGCTTGCCGTCTGGTGCTCCGGCCTCCGAGCGCAGCACCGGAACGGCCCCCTCTTCCTGCTTCATGAACCAGGCCTGCACGAACGGGGGCTGCACCACCGGCTTCTTGCGTCCCGAGGGATCCTTTCTCGTGAGGGTTCCTTTTTGCGCGTTGTTGCGGACGAGCTCAACCCGGACTCCGGAGCCCGCCGAGTTCGCGTCGCCTTCCGCAAGATCGAGACGCTTCCCGCCGGCCGTCTTTGCGGTGCGTCGTGCGGCATCCACTTCCCAGAATTCGTCGCTGCCCCATTCCCGGCGGCGCAGACGATAGAAGGAGACTCCGGGCTCTTCGACTTCCCAGCCCTCCGCCCCCGAGAGTGCGATTGCGTTGCGCTGGCTGCCCGAGGCGATCAGGGGACGCTTTTCAGAGGGACGATAGGAGAGCGAGACGTTCGGGAGGGCAACGATTCGTCTTGCTCCCAGCGCGTCCCGCCAGCAGGTGGCTCCCGCCAGGGCGCGCTGCCAGGCTACGAGGTTGCCAAGGTCGCCGTCGACCCGGAATACCGAACCCGAGGCGCAATCGACGTCCAGGCGCAGGTTGCGCCACTCCCGGTGGCGAATGCTGAAGGTTTCGACGCCGGTCGCCAGGGCTTCCCATTCCTGGGCGGGGGAAACCACCACCCCGCTCGCGACGACCGTGACCGATGGCGCTCCAAAGTCGCTGGCAACTACGGCTGGCCCGATTTCCATGCGGAGATCCGACAGGGGAACGCTGAATCTGTCGAAGGTGAGGGCAAGGGCTTCCGTGTCCGGGGCGAGCAGAGCCGCCAGCAAGGCGATTGCTCCAGCGACCGTCGGCACCGGGAAGATTCCACATCGCATCTCACTCACCTCCGCTGGGAGAATTCCTCACCGCCGCTGGACCGCCGCTGGAAGTCAAACACCTACCGGCCGCCCCACCCTGCCTCTCTTGCGATGCCGTTGCGCATCTGGACGGCGGCCGTGTCGCCCGGCGCATATCTCAGGTAGTCGTCGAAGTGCCGGAGCGCCTCCGCCTTCTGTCCCTTGAGGAAGTAGGCGTAAGCGATCGTCCGCCGCCAGATCGGGGTGGAGCGCCCGAGGTCCGATTGGGCAACATCGCGGGCGAGGGCGATCATGGCGTCATACACCGTGCTCTTCGGCAGCGCGTTATTGACGAGGAGCGCGTGAGCCGGGGTCTTGCGCAGGAATACGAGGGCCGCCGGCTGGGCGTAGACCAGCGCCCAGGTGTCGTTCTGCGCGAGCTTCAAGGTCAACGGAACAACGTCGCCGCTGTGGAGCTCCCCCGCCGGGATGATCACGGTGTCGATCGAATACTGGTCCAGGACCTTCTGGTAGAAGACGGACAATCCCCCGGAGCCGGAGAGCGAGACCGTCTTGTCAGGCCGGAGCACCATGTCGTTGTAGAGGGCAAGGAGCTCCGGGTACACCATCCTACCGTAGACGAAAATCTTCATCGCCGGATGGAGCCGCCACGCCAGATAGCCGCCCATGTTGTATTCGTTGAAGACGTTGCCCGTGACGCCGCTGCGCACCAGATAGTCCGCGGCGCCCTCCGCCGGATGGTGGAATGCCGTCGACGACCTGAACTGGGAAGAGCGCGCCGCCACGAGGGCGTACGACGCCGCCAGCAAGAGGAGCACCGCCGCGGTCAGCGCTCCCATGGCCCACGGCGGGACCTGGCGAGGGAAGAGCCGGCGGCAGGTCTGAGCCAGCCGCTCGCGGACCGCGGCGAAATTGAGCGCGGTCAGCCAGCAGGCCATCGGCACCATGAAGACCAGGTGGCGCTGGGCCGTGACACCCATGCCGAGCGCGAGCAGGTAAATCAGGAGCAGGTCCCAGCGCACCTGCCGCAGCGACTTCAGCCGCGGCAGAAAGGTCAGCAGCGGCAGCAGAAAGCACGCCGTCAACCCGGGCATCGTCGCCGGCAGCGCGGTGACCCGCAGGTAGGTGAACAGGGAAGCCTCCTCGACGATCCCCGGCAAGGAGGCCCCGGCCCCCGAGATCCGCAGCTTCGGATAGGAGATCAGGGTCTCGTAGCCCGCGGGATTGCAGCCGGTCAGCGCGATCGCGGCAAGGGCGACCACGAGGATCCTGCCGCGCCGTTCGTGGCGCGTGAGTTGCGCCGCAGCCGCCGCGATCACGATCACGATCACGCCGATGATGTAGCCGCCGTGGAGATTCGCCCAGAGGACCATGAACGGGGGGAGCGCAACCTGGGCCCACAGCTTCCCCTCCCTGAGGTGTTCGAGAAGCAGCAGCAGCGCGACGAACAACAAGCTGGACCACATCTGCGGCCGGTTCTCGATGTAGACGAGCTCTCGCACGATTGCCTGGACGGCAAGAGCGAGCAGGAGCACGGATGGCAGCAATCCCGCTCCGGTGCGACGCAGCAGCCTGAGGAGCAGTGAGAACATCGCGGTGAATACCGCGGCCTGCAGCAGCGCGGCGCCTTTCAATCCGCCGAGCAGGTATGCGCCGTACGAGAGCACCTGGGCCAGCCAGTACAAGGTGAGTCGTGATTGGACCTGTCCCGACGCGCCGAAGATCGCGGAGGTGAAGTCGAACGGGTCCGTCTGCAGTAACGCGCGGTGCTCCCACGTCCAGCGGCCGGAGGCAAGGTGCCACCAGAAGTCCGGACCGAACTCCGGCAGGGTGAGCGCGCAAAAGAGCGCCGAAAAAAGAACGAGAACGAGAACCCGGTGGACCCGCTGCCAGCCGTCCGCTGCAGACGGGGCGGCGCCGGCACCGGTCCGGGGCGCGTCGGATTTCCGCAAGCCCTGCATCCGGACCTTATCGAGCAACCTGCCTGTTCAACGGATTGTTCGGCGGCCATCTGACAAGCATGGTCCGCGATTCTGGGCGGCGACGGGGAGGTTGTCAATCCGACGCATCTCCGGATCCGACCGCCTGCGGCGCGTATTTGACAGGGCCTCCGTCAAAATGTAGGTTCCGATCGTACAGAAAACAGGAGAGCGACCCGGTCCCGGAGGACAGCTCCATGACGACACCCAGCACGCCCGGCCGGAACTATCCCGACGAGTGGGAGCGGCTCGCCCGCGAGGAGATCAAGGGCGACCCCGCTGATCTCGTCTGGCAGACTCCCGAGGGGATTCCGGTCAAGCCGCTCTACACCGCGGCAGACATCGAGGGGATCCCGGGGCTCGATGCGCCCCCGGGGCTCTTCCCGTTCACGCGCGGAGTGCGCGCCACGATGTACGCCGGACGCCCCTGGACGCTGCGGCAGTATGCCGGCTTCTCGACCGCGGCGGAGTCCAACGCCTTCTACCGGCGCAACATCAACGCCGGGCAGGCCGGGCTCTCGGTCGCCTTCGACCTGCCGACGCACCGCGGCTACGACTCGGACCACCCGCGCGTCGTCGGCGACGTCGGCAAGGCCGGGGTCGCGATCGACTCGGTCGAGGACATGAAGATCCTCTTCGACGGCATCCCGCTGGATAAAATGTCAGTCTCGATGACGATGAACGGCGCAGCGCTGCCGATCATGGCGATGTTCGTGGTGGCCGCCGAGGAACAGGGAGTCCCGCCGTCGAAGCTCACCGGCACGATCCAGAACGACATCCTGAAGGAGTTCATGGTCCGCAACACCTACATCTATCCGCCGGCGCCATCGATGATCGTCGTCGCCGACATCATCGCCTGGTGCGCGGCGAACGCCCCGAGGTTCAACCCGATCTCGATCTCCGGCTACCACATGCAGGAGGCCGGGGCGACCGCCGTGCAGGAGCTGGCCTACACGCTCGCGGACGGCATCGAATACGTGCGCGCGGCGCTGAAGACCGGCCTCACGGTCGACCAGTTCGCGCCGCGGCTCTCGTTCTTCTTCGGGGTCGGCATGAACTTCTTCATGGAGATCGCCAAGCTGCGCGCCGCGCGACGACTCTGGGCCGAGCTGATGCGCCGGCACTTCGACCCGAAAGACGAGCGCTCGCTGCTGCTGCGGACCCACTGCCAGACCAGTGGAGTGAGTCTGACCTCGCAGGACCCGTACAACAACGTCGTGCGCACGGCGATCGAGGCGCTGGCGGCGGTGCTCGGCGGCACGCAGTCGCTGCACACCAACTCCTTCGACGAGGCGCTGGCGCTGCCCTCCGAAACCTCGGCGCGCATCGCCCGCAACACCCAGCTGATCCTGCGCGAGGAGACCGGGGTCACGCACGTGGCCGACCCGCTCGGCGGCTCGCACTACGTCGAGTCGCTGACCGACACGCTGGCGCGCGAAGCCTCGGTGTTAATCGAGGAAGCCGAGAGACTCGGCGGCATGACCCGCGCCGTCGAGCACGGCCTGCCGAAGCGCCGCGTCGAGGAGTCGGCCGCGCGGCGCCAGGCCCGGATCGACCGCGCCGAGGAGACGGTCGTCGGCGTCAACCGCTACCGCCCGGAGCGCGAGGAGACGGTCGAGATCCTGACCGTCGACAACACCGCGGTGCGCGCCAGCCAGGTCGCGCGCCTGGCCGCCGTCCGGGCCGGCCGCGACGAGCGCGCGTGCCGCGAAGCGCTCGCGGCGATCACCGCCGCGGCCGAGCGCAACGAACCGCTGCTGCCGCTCGCCGTACGTGCGGCCCGCGCGCGCGCCACGGTCGGCGAGATCTCCGACGCGCTGGAGGCGGTCTATGGCCGCCACCGCGCCGACTCGTTCGTCTCGGGCGGCGTCTACGGCTCCGGCTGGGGCGACGAGGGCGAGTTCGCCGAGTTGCGTCGCGCCGTCGCGGAGTTCGCGCGCGCCGAAGGGCGCCGCCCGCGGCTGCTCGTCGCCAAGATCGGCCAGGACGGCCACGACCGCGGCTCGAAGGTCGTCGCGAGCGCCTTTGCGGACGCCGGCTACGATGTCGATGTCGGCCCGCTCTTCGCCACGCCCGAGGAGGTCGTCCGTCAGGCACTGGAAAACGACGTCCACGCCGTCGGCATCTCGACGCTCGCCGGCGGACACCTCACGCTCGTCCCGGCCGTCGTCGACGGGCTGCGCGCGGCCGGCGCGGCGGAGATGCTCGTGGTCGTCGGCGGTGTCGTGCCGCCGCAGGATCACGCCGCGCTCCTCGCCATGGGGGTCGGCGCGGTCTTCGGCCCCGGGACCCGCATACCGGAGGCGGCGCGCAGGGTGCTCGAGCTGCTGCGCCGTGGACGGGGAGAGGTCCGGCGCTGAGAACACAAAAATGGGGGCAGATATATTTTTCCTGACAAATTGAAAAAATAAATCTGCCCCCATTTTCGGATACAATTCCCGCGTGCAGGAGATTCTGAAGAAGCTCGAGGAAAAACGCGCCGGCGCCCGCCTCGGCGGGGGTCGCGAGCGCATCGAAGCCCACCACGCCAAGGGCAAGCTCACGGCCCGCGAGCGCATCGAGCTGCTGCTGGACGAAGGCAGCTTCGAAGAGTGGGACATGTTCGTCGAGCACCGCTGCGCCGACTTCGACATGGCCGGCAAGACGGTGCCCGGGGATGGCGTCGTCACCGGCTACGGGACGATCCACGGCCGCGCCGTCTTCGTCTTCTCCCAGGACTTCACGGTCTTCGGCGGCTCGCTCTCCGAGGCGCACGCCGAGAAGATCTGCAAGATCATGGACCACGCGATGCGCGTCGGTCTCCCGGTGATCGGCATCAACGACTCGGGCGGCGCGCGGATCCACGAGGGCGTCGTCTCGCTCGCCGGTTACGCCGACGTGTTCCAGCGCAACGTGCTGGCGTCCGGCGTCGTGCCGCAGATCTCGATCGTGATGGGCCCCTGCGCCGGCGGCGCGGTCTACTCGCCGGCGATGACCGACTTCATCTTCATGGTCAAGGACACCTCGTACATGTTCGTGACCGGCCCCGACGTCGTGAAGACCGTCACCCACGAGGAGGTCACCCACGAGGAGCTCGGCGGCTCGGTGACGCACGCGACGCGCTCCGGCGTCGCCGACGGGGTCTTCGAGAACGACGTCGAGGCGCTGCTGATGATGCGCCGCTTCCTGAACTTCCTGCCGCTGAACAACCGACAGAAGCCACCCGTGCTGGCGACGTCAGATCCGGCCGAGCGCGTCGAGGCCTCGCTCGACACGCTCGTGCCCGACAGCCCGAACAAGCCCTACGACATCAGGGAGCTGATCAACAAGGTCGTCGACGACGGGGAGTTCTTCGAGCTCAAGGCAGAGTACGCCAGGAACATCGTCACCGGCTTCGCCCGGATGCAGGGCTCGACGGTCGGGATCGTCGCGAACCAGCCGATGGTGCTCGCCGGCTGCCTCGACATCAACTCCTCGGACAAGGGGGCGCGCTTCGTGCGCTTCTGCGACGCGTTCAACATCCCGATCATCACCTTCGTCGACGTGCCGGGCTTCATGCCGGGCACCGCGCAGGAGTACGGCGGGATCATCCGCCACGGCGCCAAGCTGCTCTACGCCTTCGCCGAGGCCACGGTGCCCAAGATCACGGTGATCACGCGCAAGGCCTACGGGGGCGCCTACGACGTCATGAGTTCCAAGCACCTGCGCGGCGACGTGAACTTCGCCTGGCCGACCGCGGAGATCGCCGTGATGGGGCCGAAGGGCGCGGTCGAGATCATCTTCCGCAAGGAGGCCGGCGACCCGGGGGCGATCGCCGAGCGCACCGAGGAGTACCGGCAGAAGTTCGCCAACCCGTTCATCGCCGGGCACCGCGGCTACATCGACGACGTGATCCTGCCGCGCAACACCCGCACGCGGATCTGCCGGTCGCTGGCGATGCTGCGGGACAAGAAGCTCGAGAACCCCTGGCGCAAGCACGGGAACATACCCCTGTGATGACCGCACCGACTCGATCGTTTCCGTGCAGGCTGCGGGGTCCTGTCGCTGCGGCACTCCGCCGTGCTCCCTCCGGTCCGCGCGACGGAGTCCTCGCCTCCGCGCCACCCCTACGCCTTCGCCTTTCCCGTGACGGACTTCTGCAGGCGCGGGGCGGCGACGGGCGGCCGCATGGCGGAGCGCGAGGGAACCGCAGCGGCCGGACCGGAGCGTCCCCGCAGGGGCGAAACGCACTGTCTGAGCCCGCAGGGCGAGTTGTGCGTTTCGTGCGCAGGGCCGGACAGGCTGCGGTCGAGCGCGTAGCTGGCGGACACCCGGCGCCGCCCCGCGCCTGCAGACTTCGTCACGTATGCGGAGCGAGACGTGTTTAGCAAGATCCTGATAGCCAACCGGGGCGAGATCGCCTGCCGGGTCATCGCGACCGCGCGGCGCATGGGGATCCGCACCGTGGCCGTGTACTCCGACGCCGACCGCGACGCGCTGCACGTGCGCCTCGCCGACGAGGCCGTCGCGATCGGCCCGCCCCCCGCGGCGCAGAGCTATCTGCTGATGGACCGGATCATCGACGCCTGCCGCGCCACGGGCGCCGAGGCGGTCCACCCGGGCTACGGCTTTCTCTCGGAGAACGCCCGGTTCGCCGAGGCGCTGGCCGCCGCCGGCATCGTCTTCATCGGCCCGCCGCCCGCGGCCGTGGCCGCGATGGGCGACAAGGTCACCTCCAAGCGCCTCGCGGCCGAGGCCGGGGTCAGCGTCATCCCCGGCGCGCTGGAGGTAATGCGCGACGCCGACCACGCCCTCGAGGTCGCGCGCTCGATCGGCTACCCGGTGATGCTCAAGGCCAGCGCCGGCGGCGGCGGCAAGGGAATGCGCATCGCGCACTCCGACAAGGAGTGCCGCGAGGGCTTCGCGCGCTCCTCCAGCGAGGCGGCGTCGAGCTTCGGCGATGCGCGGGTCTTCGTCGAGAAGTTCATCGAGCAACCCCGGCACATCGAGATCCAGCTCATCGCCGACGCCCACGGCACCGTGCTGTACCTGAACGAGCGCGAGTGCTCGGTGCAGCGCCGCCACCAGAAGGTCCTCGAGGAGGCGCCCTCCCCCTTCCTCGACGCCGCGACCCGCCGCGCGATGGGCGAGCAGGCCGTGGCCCTGGCGCGCGCGGTCGGCTACACCTCCGCGGGCACCGTGGAGTTCGTGGTCGACGCGCACCGCACGTTCTACTTCCTCGAGATGAACACCCGGCTCCAGGTTGAGCATCCGGTGACGGAGTTCGTCACCGGCCTCGACCTGGTTGAGCTGATGCTCCGCGTCGCCGCCGGCGAGCGCCTGCCGCTGACGCAGGAGCAGGTGCGCCTCGACGGCTGGGCCGTGGAGGCGCGCGTCTACGCCGAGGACCCCTTCAGGAAGTTCCTCCCCTCGACGGGCCGCCTCGTGCGCTACGTCCCCCCCCCGGCGGTGGACGGCGTGCGCGTCGACACCGGCGTCTACGAGGGCGGCGAAGTCTCGATGTTCTACGACCCGATGATCGCCAAGCTCGTCGCCCACGGCGCGACCCGCGACGAAGCGCTGGCGAGGATACGCACCGCGCTGGACCGCTTCGTGATCCGCGGCGTGCAGCACAACATCAGCTTTCTCGCGGCGCTGGTGCAGCACCCGCGTTTCGTCGAGGGCCGGATCACGACGAACTTCATCGCCGAGGAATACCCGGGCGGGTTCCACCCCGGGGACGTCGCGCACGAAAACCCCGCGCTGATGGCGGCCATCGCCGCGTCCCTGCACCGCCGCCACATCGACCGCGAGGCCACCGTCGAAGGCCAGCTCCCGGGGCACGAGCGGGTCGTCCCCGACGAGTGGGAGATCCAAAGCGGCGGCGATTCGGGGCCCGCGCGCGTCGTCGGGGTGCCCGGGGGCCACGACGTCACCTTCCAGGGGGCGCTGTACGCGGTACGCAGCCCCTGGCATTTCGGCGAGCTGCTGTTCACCGGCACGGTCAACAACGCCCCGGTCTCGGTGCAGGTCGAGCGGCGCGGGGTCGGCTACCGGCTGATCCACGCCGGTTCGCAGACGGACGTGCTCGTGCTCTCGCGACGCGAGGCCGAGCTGCACGCCCTGATGCCGCACAAGCAACCCCCCGACCTCTCGCGCTTCCTGCTCTCGCCGATGCCGGGGCTGCTCGTCTCCCTGCTGGTCGTCGCCGGGCAGGAGGTCAAGGAGGGCGAGGCGCTGGCGGTCGTCGAGGCGATGAAGATGGAGAACTCGCTGCTCGCACCCCGCGACGCCGTGGTTGCGGCGGTGCTGGCGAACAAGGGCGACAGCCTCGCCGTCGACCAGCCGATCCTGGAATTCAAGCACTAGCGTCGATGCCCTCGGGCGTTCGAGGTCAAGCCGTTCCCATGTTGGCTGCGGGGTCCTGTCGCTACGGACCTCCATCGTGCTCCCTTCGGTCCGCCGCTGGATACCTCCCCTCCGCGCCACCCCTCCGCCTTTTCCGTGACCGACTTGGGCGGTGGCGGGACGGTGACGTTCGGGCGCATGGCGGAGCGCGAGGGAACCGGAGCGGCCGCACCGGAGCGGCCCCGAAGGGGCAAAGCGTGCTGTTTGAGCCCGTATGGCGAGTTGCACGCTTTGAGCGCAGGGGTGGACAGGCTCCGGTCGAGCGCGAAGCTGGCGACCGCCCGGCGCCGTCCCGTCACCGCCCCCGACAGAAACTCGTCGACAAGAACACGACATGCAGCTGATGAACAGGAGTACGACAGAAGATCTAGCCGCGGCGGTCCGCGCCGGCGACCGTCGGGCGCTCGCGCGGGCCGTCACCCTCGTCGAGTCCACGCGTGCCGACCACCGCGAGGACGCGGCGCGCCTGATCGAGCTGCTTGCGCCCGCCGCGGGAGGCGCCTTCCGCATCGGCATCTCCGGTGTCCCCGGTGTCGGGAAATCGACCTTCATCGAGGCGTTCGGCCTGCACCTGATCGCGCAGGGGCAGCGCGTCGCGGTGCTTTCCGTCGATCCCTCGTCGCCCGCAAGCGGCGGATCGATCCTCGGTGACAAGACCCGCATGGCCGAGCTTGCCCGCCGCCCCGAGGCTTTCATCCGCCCCACCCCCTCAGGCGGCACGCTCGGCGGGGTCGCCCGGCGCACCCGCGAGGCGCTGCTGATCTGCGAGGCCGCCGGGTTCGACGTCGTTCTCGTCGAGACGGTCGGCGTCGGTCAGAGCGAGAGCGCGGTCGCCGGGATGACCGACCTGTTTCTCCTGCTGCTCGTCCCCGGCGGCGGCGACGAGCTGCAGGGAATCAAGCGCGGGATCGTCGAGCTGGCGGACCTGGTGCTCGTCAACAAGGCCGACGGCGACCTGGCGGACGCCGCCGAGCGCGCCGTCGTGGCCTATCGCAATGCCCTGACCTTGCTGCGGCCCCGCACCGCCGGTTGGGAAGTCCCGGTGGCGTCCTGCTCCTCCCGCACCGGCGCAGGGATCCCCGCGGCCTGGTCCACGATGCGCCGCTATCGCGAGACGCTGGCCGCGGGCGGGGAACTCGCCGCGCGCCGCGCCGCGCAGGCCGGCGACTGGCTCTGGGGGGAGACCGCCGAGACGCTGCTCGAGCACCTGCGCGAGCACGCGGGCGTGCGCGAGCGCCTGCCGCTTTTGGAGCGCGCCGTGCGCGAGGGCACCCTGCCGCCGACGGTCGGGGCGCGCCGCCTCGTCGCGAGCTTCCTCGGGGCGGCCGGCGAGCCGGGCGGACCTGCGAGAGCGGCGGCAGACGCGGCCGCACCGCCATCGTCGGCCGCCGCGGGGCGCCTCAACCACGTCGCGATTGCCGTCCCCGACCTTGAGGCGGCTCGCGCCGCTTTCGCCCGGCTTCCGGGCGCCCGCGTCTCAGAACCGCTGGCGCTGCCGGAGCACGGCGTGACCGTCGTCTTCGTCGAGCTGCCGAACACGAAGATCGAGCTGGTCACGCCCCTCGGCGAACGCTCCCCGCTGCGCTCCTTCCTCGAGAAGAGCCCCGGCGGCGGGATCCACCACCTCTCGCTCGAGGTCCCCGACGTCCGCGAGGCGGCCGCCGCTCTCACCGCGCAAGGCGCCCGCGTCCTCGGCGACGGCGAACCGAAGAAGGGCGCCCACGGCACCCCGGTGCTCTTCCTGCACCCGAAGGACTTCTGCGGTACCCTCGTGGAACTTGAAGAGACACCATAGAAAGGAGCCAGCCTTGACACCATCGCTGATCTTCCTCGGGGTCGTCGTCGTGACCGTCATTTTCCTCGTCGGCATCTACAACCGGCTGGTGAGCTACCGCAATCGGTTCAGGAACGCCTTCTCGCAGATCGATGTCCAGCTCAAACGGCGCTACGATCTGATACCGAATCTGGTCGACACGGCAAGGGCCTATCTCAAGCACGAGCGGGAGACGCTCGAGGCCGTGATCCAGGCGCGCAACCAGGCGGCCGGCGCCGCCGGTCGGGCCGCCGCTCAACCCGGGGCCGCCCCGGCCATGGCCGGGTTGGCAACGGCCGAGGCCTCTCTTTCCACGGCCCTCGGGCGGCTCTTCGCGCTGGCCGAGACCTACCCGGACCTGAAAGCGAACCAGACAATGGCCCACCTGATGGAAGAACTGACCTCCACGGAGAACCGCGTCTCCTTCGCCCGGCAGGCCTTCAATGATGCGGTGATGGAGTACAACACGGCACGCGAGGTCTTCCCCAATTCGCTGCTGGCGGGAATGTTCGATTTTCAGCCGGCGGTCCTGTTCGAGATCGCGAATCCCGTCGAGAAGGAACCCGTTCGCGTCCAATTCTAGGCGCCCATGGACTTCTTTGCCCACCAGGATCGGGCCCGCCGCCAGACGGCCCTGATGCTGGCGCTGTTCGCGGCCGCCGTGGCGGCCATCATTGCCGCGCTCTACAAAGTGGTCGGCTTCCTGCTGTTGTACCAGGGCCGGCCGAACGGCTTCGACCCGCAGCTGCTGGGCATCGTGGCCGCCGCGGGGCTGTCGCTGATCGGCTTGGGCAGTCTCTACAAGATCCTGCAGCTGCGCGACGGCGGGGGTGCGGCGGTGGCAGCGCTGTTGGGGGGACGTCTGGTGGCGCCCGACACGGCCGACGGCCACGAACGGCGGTTCCTTAACGTGGTCGAGGAGATGGCCATCGCCTCGGGCGTGCCGATCCCGACAGTTTACGTCGTGGACGAAGAAGGGATCAATGCCTTCGCCGCCGGCTTTACCACCGCCGACGCCATCGTGACCGTCACGCGGGGCTGCCTGCGCAAGCTGACCCGCGACGAGTTGCAGGGAGTCGTCGCCCACGAATTCAGCCACATCCTCAACGGCGACATGCGGCTCAACATCCGGCTGATGGGACTGGTGCACGGGATCCTGCTGATCGCGCTTATCGGCACACAGGTCCTGCGTTTCTCGTTCGGATCGCGCTCCAGCGGTTCCCGGGCCCGCCACGGCGGCGGGGGGCCGTTCGTCCTGCTCGCTGTGGCGATGATGGTCATCGGCTACATCGGCGTCCTCTTCGCCAACCTGATCAAGGCGGCAGTCTCCCGCAACCGCGAGTTCCTGGCCGACTCCTCCGCCGTACAGTTCACGCGCAACCCCTCCGGGATCGCCGGGGCGCTCAAGAAGATCGGCGGGTTGGGCGCCGGCTCTGAAATCGGCAACGAGCACGCCGCCGAGATGAGCCATTTCTACTTCGCCAAGGGGACCGGAAACTCCCTTTTCTCGATCTTCTCCACCCACCCGCCGCTCGCGGAGCGGGTCAGGCGGCTGGAGCCGGGATTCCGCGGCACCTTCCCCGAGATCCCGGATGGCTTCCTGGCCCCGCTCGACGAGGAGATCCCGGTCCTTGCCGCCGGCTTCGCTCAGAGGGCTTCCGGCACACCGGCCGCCGCCGCGGAGATTGTGGCCTCGGTGGGAACGATGACCGCCGATGGGATCGGCTACGCCGCCGCGTTGCTGAAATCCCTCCCGCCAGAGCTCCTGCAGGCGGCCCGGACCTGCGACGGAGCCCGCGCGATCCTGCTGGGCATGCTTCTCGATGTGCGGCCACAGATCCGCTCGATCCAGAGACAGCTTCTGGGGCTCGAGCCGGGCGCCACTACGGCCGCCGCAGTGGAAGAACTGCTGCCCCTGCTGGACGCCATCGATCCCCGGCTGCGCCTTCCCCTCGCCGACCTGGCGGTCGCATCGCTGCGGACCCTCGGGGTCCCGTCGGCCGGACGCTTCATGGACGAGATCGACGCGCTGATATCGGCGGACGGGAGGATCACTCTGTTCGAGCTGATGCTGGCAACCATGATCGGCAGGCGCCTGCGGCCGCTGCTCGGCCGCCCCGGTCGGGGCGGCGGGCGCCGGGGCACGGGAGAGTCGCTCCTGAGGTGCTGCACCGTCATCTTCAGCGCCTTCGCCCGGGCGTCGTCGGAAAAACAGGGAGCGATCCGCCGGTGCTACGATCTGGCCGCACGGGAATTCTTCGGTGATCGCGCGCCGGAGATCCTGGGCGTTGAGGAGTGCCGCGCCGACGGCATCAGGAAGGCTATGGATCGCGCGAGCCAGGCCCCCCCGCAGGTGAAAAAGCGGATCCTCGGCGCGCTTGCCAGGATGGCCGTCGCAGACGCAACCGTCACGGTCGAGGAGTCCGAACTGCTGCGCACGGTGGCCGACGGCCTGGGCTGCCCGGTGCCGCCACTGACGGCCACCCCGGTGGCCACTTCCTAGATCTTGAACTTGTTGAACGCTCTTTTCGTGCAGGGCACGGGCAGCCCGGTCCTTTCTCTGCACCCGAAGGGCTTCGCGGGGACGCGGGTCGAGCTTGAGGAGACAGAAGGAGAAAAGGGTTTTTCGCCTGCTAGAGCGTGAAGGTGAATCTGGCGCCGGCTCCGGGCTTTCCCTCGGCCCAGATCCTGCCCCCGTGATGGTTGATGATCCTCTGGACGGTGGCCAGGCCGATGCCGATTCCCGGGAATTCCTCGTGGCGGTGCAGCCGCTGGAAGGGCTTGAAGAGCCGCCGGGACTGGGACTCGTCGAAACCGGCGCCGTTGTCTTTCACGACGTAGACCGACCGTCCCTCCCGGGGAGTGCCCGTGAACTCGATCTTCGCGCGTGACGTGCGGCGCGTGTACTTCCAGGCATTGCCGAGCAGGTTCTCGAGGGCGATGGCGAGCAGCTCCTCGTCGCCGAGCGCGATCAGCGGCTCCTGGATGACGCATACGACGTCGCGCTCCGGCTCTTCCCACCGGAGACGCTGAACGATCTTCCCCGCGAGCCGGCCGATGTCGACCGTCGTCTTCGACAGCTCCTTCTGTCCGGTCCTCGCGAGGTGCAGCAGCCCTTCGAGCATCCCGGACATCTGCGCCGCGCTCACCTGGACGCGCTCGAGGCAGCCGACCGCGTCGGCGTCCAATTTCCCGACGTGCTCCTCGAGCACGATCCGGGTGAATCCCAGGATCGAGCGCAGCGGACCGCGCAGATCGTGCGAAACCGCGGAGACGAAGCCTTCAAGCTCCCGGTTGGCGGCTTCGAGATGAGCCGTGCGCTTCCGGACCCTGCCCTCGATTTCGTCGTCGACGCGCGTCACGAGCCAGCCTCCTGACCTCCGCGCGGGACCACTCAGAGGAGCCCCGCCGCCGGAAACGCCGCTTCCACCACCCCGCGCAGCTCCCCCATCGCGTACGGCTTGCTCAGGACGCCGCAGAAACCCTTCCTCTGGTAGTCCGCGACCAACCCCGAGAGCGAACCGCTGCACACCAGCGCCTTAACGCACGGATCCAGCTTCAGCAGCTCCGACAGCGTCTGCTCGCCGCCCCAGCCGTCGGGGACCATCAGGTCCAGGATGACGGCATCGAAGGGCCGCCCTGATTCCCGCGCCTGTCGATAGGCGCTCACGGCATCCTCGCCGCGAACCGCGGCCACGACCTCGTAGCCGAAGATCGCGAGCTGACGACACATGGTCTCGCGCACCATGCGGTCGTCGTCCATGATGAGGATCCTCCCCCGACGCGGGCCGCGACCGGGAGCGGCGACGTGCGCCGACTCTTCGGTCCGTTCCGCTCCGGGACCGGAGCGCGGTTCCAGGCTCAACCCGACAGTTGCCGCTATGCGCATCACCCCTCCTCTGCCGCTTGCCAAAGCGGCTGCCTTCAGAGGGAAGCAAGAGGAGTGCCAGAACGACAGCTATCGCTAACTCATTGATTTCATGAATAACCCATCAGTCGCCGGGATGGTCACGGGAAGATAAACTATAAAAACTTTTAATACCCTGTAAAAATTATTTACTCGTCGAGCCCGTATTCCTTCACCTTGCTCAGCAGGCTCGGGTAGCTCACTTTCAGCAGTTCCGCCACCCGGGTCTTGTTGCCGCCGGTCTTCTCCAGCGCCTGGCGGAGGATCTTTTTCTCGAAAAGGGCTATACGGTAGACTCTAGTTCCCCGCCCCGCCACTTGCCGCTGCTTCTATTCGCAGCGGCCACATCATCCCACGAGATCGGATTCACTTCGAGTGCTTGCTGCACGAGTCGATAGAACAGCTTCCCCCGCTGCCTGCTCGACCTGCGGTTGAACCTAAACGTGAACTCATCGAGGTAGTATTCGAGGTGCTGGGCCTCAATGGCACCTTGATGCGTACCGGGCCACCAGCGCCCGAGTTGGGACGCGACACGGTGGACACGAGGTAGAAGCTCGTGAGCAAGACGACCACTTCGACTGATGTTGCTGATCTTGTGCACATAGCCCCGGCTCTGAAGACCCGCATACCCTTCCCATCCATCTGTGTGCACAACGGCGCCTGGCACCGCGACGCTCTCTACGAAGGAAACCAGGCTCGCGCCAGAAACGTCAGGCACCCGGGCCAAACGGATTCGGCCGATGCGCTTGCCGTCCTCCTCAGCCGCGATCACCACGATACTCTTCGTCTCCGTTTGCCTGCCGTGAACGCCCACTTCCTTTCCGCCAACGTATGTCTCGTCTACTTCCACCACACCTGACAAACGGTCCCGGCCCGGCCGCACCATCGCACGGCGAAGTTTGTGGAGCCACGTCCAGACCGTTTCGTAGCGCCTGAGCCCGAGTTGCCGCTGTAGCCCGAGCGCGCTCGCACCCGTCTTTTGGGTGGTAACAAGCCATATCAACAGGAACCACATCCGTAGAGGTTTTCGTGTCCCATCGAAGATCGTCCCGGCGGTCACCGAGGTCTGCCGCCTGCACCCGGAGCAAAACCACTGGCCACGCCCCGTACGCCACGCATCTCTACTCCCGCAGGCGGGACACTCAAACCCGTTGGGCCAGCGGAGTTGCTCCAAGTACGCCCGGCAAGCATCCTCTGTGGCGAACCGTTCCTCGAATTCCAACAGGGTGCCGGGGTAGTCCTCCGGCGGCTGAGTTCCCGGTACCATAGCCCGAGTCTGCGCCTAGAGCCAACTAGAGTCAACCGGATAGCCACTTTCTCGAATAATCAGTTATCAGTGTGCGCCTCCTGCTCACCGGCCGGCTGTAGACCGCCGGGCGCGTTCAACGGCGGCGGCGGACAAATCGAATCTGCCGGCGAACATCCATTCTTGCGCAAGGCTGTTCAGAGGTTGTTGACCGGGAGGGAGAATCTTCTCTGCCTCACCGATTAGCGCAATGGCTTCTGGTCTGCGTCCGGTCAATGATTTGAGATGCGCAAGATCGAGAAGGACCCTCCACGCGGGGTTGCGCCTTCCGCGGAGATTGCGGGTCATCTCCTCTTCAGTCCGCTGGGCCACCTCCACGGAAACATTTGAACTCAGCGACTTGTACGGCTTGTAGAATTGATACTCGAGTCTTTCGAGCAACTGCGGTTCAGCTCTTGATCTCCGGACCACCACAGCGTACCTGTCATCCCAATGGATGACGGCCCACTCGTCCCCGCGAAAGAACGTAGTGAGGAGCGGGATCACTATCACTGCGCTGTTGATGTTGTACTTGGCGAGCCTTGAAGACCAACTCGCGCCGGTGTTCCGCTGATGGGGGGTGATAAGAAAGTCTCGCGGATAGGCGGGAATTCTACCGTCCAGAAAAATGTGATAGCGCGGAAAGAGACGGAAGGCCAGATAGCCACCCGTTTCGAACTCGTTATAGAGGTTCTCGGGAAGCGATTCCCGACTGAGGAAGTCGGCCGCTTCCGCTGGAAGAACGTCGTCAAGAGTCCCGTAGCCGAAACGATAGGTGTAGTTTCGGTCCCAATTCCAACACCAAAGAATGGAAACAAGCGCAATGAATGCCAAGACGAAGGACGACCCTCTCGCTCCTTTCGTCGGCCCAACGCAACCCAACGCCTTTGCGACAACCAAGACTGCGAGCACGGAGAAATCCGGAATGGTTCTCTGGTAGGTGACCCCGAGCACGAAAAAGATCACCTTAGCAAGTAACACGGGGACATCGACGCTCTTGACGAGGAGGGCCGCGAGAACCGCAAGGAAGGCCAACAAGAAGAAGATGGGATGAGCTGCTGGGCCGGCGCTCATGAACTCCGTGATGCCAAGGACGTTGTGGTACTCCCTATGCTCCCATCCATAGGTCAGCACGTGGTAGCCGAGAGGATTCAGCAGCGACGCGCCGATGCAGACCAGTGTGATAATGAGGAGCCCCCGCCCACGCCCCGAGGATCCGCACCGTGCACGTCGACCCAGCGCCATCTCTGAGAGTGCGATCGCACCAAGGTATATGAGACCAAAGATCAGTCCGGGGTGGAAGTTGCTCCAAACGGCGAAGATTGCGGGGAGAATGACTCGATGGGGACCCTTCTCTCCGCGACGGTAGTTCTCCACGAGCATGACCGTCAGCGCGAAGAAAACGTGCGAGAGGAGGTGCGGCCGCTCGGTAATCCGAAAACGGACAGCCGAGAGGAAGATGAGTGAGAGTGCCACCGAGGCAACCTGGCCAGAGTTCAGCTTTCGAGCCATGAAATAGACGATGAGCGTGAGTGCGACCGCCAGGGACGATTTCAGGATGGCTATGCCGAACCAGCCTGCCGACTGGTACGCGAGGGCGAGCAGGACCTGAAAGAGCCACTCCGGATTACCCCACGGATGGTCGGCGTAGAGGTTCGACAAGGTGTTGGTCGTGAGAAGGCGTCCCTGCTCGAGAATTAACTGGCCGATTTTAAGGTGAAAAAAGCCATCGGGATTCTTGAACTTGAACCAACTCAAGAAGACACAAGTGCCGGCGACTGCGAGGATACAGAGAGCATTGGAAAAGCCATCCACTCTCGAGGAAATAATGCCGGTTCGGCTATCTGCGGTCGATGACTGCTCGCTATGCGTCACAAAATACCTCCTTCTATAACGTAAGGCGGTGGTCAGGTATCGTCAAGCGGTTGGTGTGCACGCGAAGGCCACACCATCGTCATCGAGAACGTTCGCCGCTACATGAGCACTGCGGCTGTCAAGAACAACGATGGGAAAACAGGAGTTGTCGTTGTGTTCCAAGCGGGTCTAGCCCATCAAGGCATCCATGAATGTAACCTGGGGAGTAATCAATCACGTTGTCGGTTCACACATTGCACCACGAACCAACACCCTTTTTTCTCTGATTCCTTTGACGTTGGGGTAGCTGGGACGGGGAGATATTCAGCACAGGGAATACCGGAAACCATCCCGGATTAATTCCTCTGTTATGTGGCCGGATCAAAATCCCTCACCCCGCGCAGCGGCCTCCTTGAACCGCCAGCTCTTGCCCGCGAACTTGAGCAGATGGCCGTGGTGCATCACCCGATCGAGCAGCGGCGCCACGACGACTCCCCGAGCATCTTCGGCCAGTCCTCGACCACGCGATTTGAGGTGATGATCGTCGAGGTCTTCTCGTAGCGGCTCATCAGCACCGGCGAGTTCGTTGCCGGCGCCGGCAAGGCGCGTTCGAGTTCAAGCATCGACATAGGCATCGGTCGCCTCCTCCGGGTTGGCCGCCGGGGGTAAGACCTCGCCCTACCCCGATGGGTATTTTTTGAGACCCGCGGCCTTTTCGTAGACGCTGGTGGGCCGGCAGGGGTGGCGTTGGCCGGTTACTCTGAGATCTTCTTGAATTCCTCGGGCAGAACGGCGCGCCCCGGCTCCGTGATCGCCGCTACCGCGGCGGCCTGCGGATAGGCCTTGGGCTCCACGCTGCAAAGCTTCGCGGTCTCCAGGAGGCTGTAGACAGCGCGGCTACCTGCGTACCGCGCAAAGAACGCGAACCGTAATGATTCTTGCGGCCGAGCACCACCCCGCGCAGCGCCCGTTCCGCGGCGTTGTTGTCCAACGGAACGCGCGGGTCATCGAGGACCACGTCAGCCCCACGCGGCGCTCCAGCAGATACATCACGGCCTTGCGCAAGCCGCTTTCCGGGGTGCCCCGCCCCTGCCTCCGGCGCCTCCTCTGCGGCGCCACGTAGCCAGCGACTGGCGGTGCCTGCGAACGCCCTGCGCATGACGGCCGTGGATGTATGCCTGGACAGCTTGGCGCAACTCCTTGGGGCAACGACGCCTCGTGGACTTCTTGCTGCGGATCTCGGGCAACTGCCGACGTATACCTTCCAACTCGTTCTCGATCATCCTGGAACCTCCTGTGTTTGTGTGGCTCCAGAATCGGCTTTCAGCCGCTCAGCGGCAAGACGGGCTAGGGCGAGGTCTTACGAAGCAACATCCCCACCGGCTGACCAGAAATTCGGTGTCGGCGACTGAAGGGGAAGAGCGCGGCACCTCCCCTGCAGCCACATTTTCTGGCCCTTTCAATGTTCTATATGCCAGAAAATCTCTGGAATCAATATTGACTACTGGCAGGCGCTGTCCAGCGGGTCGTAATCCCCATTGTACGAGGCGACGCACTTTAAAAGACCGACCGGACTGCTCACAGTGCCTTCGAGTCGCGATCCTCCAATGAACATGCTCTCGACGCCGCCCTTGGATACCGCGGTCCCCGATGAAATGACCGTAGAACGGTCGACATGAACTCTGCCGGAGCAAGAGATGCCGGTATTGCCGTATGCGTCCTTCGCCTCAATGTTCGAGTCCAGCACCTTCACCTCGCTAGAGCCAAGATCAAGTCCCATAGAGCTGGATCCACCAGTGGCCATGACCTCGATCCTGTGGAGTGTAAGCTTTGCACTTGAATTATTACTGACCCCAACATTCCACCCGTCCTGCGCCAAGACGGTCGAGTTCGAGATCGTTGTGTTAACGGAATCCGGTTCCAGTCTAATTGCATAGTTTATCGCGTTCGTGCCTTTGGCGATGGCTGTCACATTATTCAGCACTGCCGAGTCGACGCCGGACTGAATGAACACGGCATAGTTATGATCGCCACCAGAGACGATGGCTTTAACGTTTTCTATCCGCGAGTTCACCCCGCCCATAGCTACACAATACGTGAATGTTCTGGGATCAGCATAGCCTTCTGTTTCCACTGTAAGAGATCCCAACGTGGCGTGACTACCTGCACCTACGGCATAATTGGAAGTACAATGAAATTAAGTAGCGTCGATGCCGGAACCGATTAGATCTACATAATCTGGGACGTTCAGGCCCGAGACTTCGTAGACACCCGGCATAACCCGGACAAGGTAGCGGTTGTTTTCTGCGGAGTCGGTAATGGAGTTAATGGCGTCCCCGGGGCTGGCAAAATCGCCGTTGCCATCAAGGGAGACCACGAGGACATGGGCATCCTTTTTCTGGTATACATCATCGTGGTCGTGGTTGAAGTCGGCTTTACCGGCCAGCGCATTCGTGAGTCCCGTTACGTCGGACTGACTGTGCGTATGTAGAGCAGCCGCCAAGTCCGCGGCATGTTTGCCGTCAACAGTGTCGGCGTTCAAGTCGCTGGAGGAAATCTTCGAGCCCGAGATCGGCCCGGTAATATTATCATCGGTCACCGCACCGTTGGCCAGGTCTAGGTGACCCACCGCCCCGTCCTGGATCTTGTCGGCGGTGACCGCATTGGGGGCGAGGAGAGCGTTTGTGATTTGACCGTTATCAATGTTGCCCGAGGTGATTGTTCCAGCAGCGATCTTAGCCCCGGTGACAGCGAGGTCTTGGATGTGGCCCGTTTTGACTCCGCTCCCGGTGGCAAGGACTTGTCCCGAGGTTCCGTCGGCAGGAGCGATATCGGCCGAACGGATTGTAATGGCTTTAATTGGTTTCGGCGATGCGAGACACAAGGCAAGAACACTGATAAACAACCCGCAGACCAAACGCCTCTCCATATGGGATCTCCTTGGTTATAATGCGTTGTGCGGAATCCTTCACTTCAGAACATCTCCATTCCTGCTGCCCAGATTTGATCTACAGCACGAATGGCCTTGGCCCTCTGGGTTCTCTCTATTTATGTTATGCGCATCACCCCTCCTCTGCCGCTTGCCAAAGCGGCTGCCTTCAGAGGGAAGCAAGAGGAGTGCCAGAACGACAGCTATCGCTAACTCATTGATTTCATGAATAACCCATCAGTCGCCGGGATGGTCACGGGAAGATAAACTATAAAAACTTTTAATACCCTGTAAAAATTATTTACTCGTCGAGCCCGTATTCCTTCACCTTGCTCAGCAGGCTCGGGTAGCTCACTTTCAGCAGTTCCGCCACCCGGGTCTTGTTGCCGCCGGTCTTCTCCAGCGCCTGGCGGAGGATCTTTTTCTCGAACTCGTGGACCGCCTCTTTCAACGAACGCGCCGGACTGTCGCCGGGCAGGGCTTCTTCTTCCCGCTCGATGAAATCGATCTGACCGGTCTCCACCAGGTCGCCGGGGGCAAGCAAGGCCGCCCGCCGCACCACGTTTTTAAGCTCCCGAACGTTCCCCGGCCAGCCGTGGCGCAGCAGCAGGTCGGCGGCGGCGGCGCTGAAGCCGCGGACCTGGCGGCTCATCTCCGTGCACGCCTCGAGCAGAAACACGTCCATGAAGAACAGGATGTCTTCCGGCCGCTCGCGCAGCGGCGGGATGTCGATGACGAACTCCCCGAGCCGATAGAGCAGATCCTCGCGGAATGTCTTGGCCGCAACGCATCTGCGCAGATCGCGGTTGGTAGCCGCGATCACGCGGAAATCCAGCGCGATCGGCTCGCCGCCGCCGACGGGGCAGATGCGCTTTGTCTCCAGCACGTCGAGCAGTTTTGCCTGGAGCTCCAACGGGATGTTCTCGATGTCGTCGAGAAAGAGCGTCCCGCCGTTGGCGGCGGCGACATAGCCGACGCGGTCCCGGTCCGCTCCGGTGTAGGCGCCCTTGCGCGCGCCGAAGAGCTCGCTCTCCGCGAGGCTCGGGGGGATGACGCTGACGTCGACCCGGACGAAGGCCATGCTGGCCCGGCGACTCAGCTCGTGGATGGCGTGGGCCACGTAGGTCTTGCCGGTCCCGGTCTCCCCCTGGACGATCACGGTCAGGTCCGTCGGGGCCACCTGCTTCATGCGCTCGATCACGCCGCGGATGGCGGGGCTGGTGCCGAACTTGTTCTCGAGGGAAGTGTCGAGCGCCGCGCTGATGCGCTGCACCTCCCCTTCGAGGCGCCTTTTCTCCAGCGCCTGCCGCAGCGTCAGCGCAATCCGCTCGAACTCCGGCGGCTTCTGGAGGTAGTCGAAGGCGCCGCCCTTCACCGCCTGGATGGCCACGGCGACGTCGCTCTGGCCCGAGAGGACGATCACCGGCACATCCGGGGCGATGGCGCGAATCTCCCGCAGCGCCACCAGCCCGCCCTGCCGCGGCATCTGCAGGTCGAGAAGCACCGCATCCGGGACGACGGCGCGCACGGCCGCGACCGCTTCCAGGCCGTCCGCCGCCTCGCTGGTCGCGTACCCCTCCATCTGGAGGGCATCGCAGATCAGCGACCGGAAATCGGCCTCGTCGTCGACAACCAGAACGCGCTTCGTCATAGCTTCCCCTTGCCGGTCACTGTAGCAGCAATCAACCGCAACCCGTCCCGTCACCGCATCTGCTCACTACCCGCCGCCACCACACTGGCTCGCGGGACGACGGCCGATTCTTCTCCCGCCTGGGGGATCGGGGTCTCGTCGCCCAGCAGGGGCAGATCCACCCGGAAGGTCGCCCCTTCACCCGGCTCGGAATCGACCTCGATCCGCCCGTGGTGTTGCTCGACGATGCCATGAACGATCGAGAGGCCGAGACCCATGCCGGCGCCGACACCCTTCGTCGTGAAGAACGGCTCGAACAACCGCCGGCGCACCTCGGGGTTCATGCCGATGCCCGTGTCCCGGACCGTGATGCGCGCGGTGCCGCGCCGGTCGGCGGTGGCTCCCGCCACCGCCTCGACCCGCATGCAGAGAATGCCGCCCTCCGGCATCGCATCGCGGGCGTTGTAGGCCAGATTCACCAGCAGCTGCTCCAGGCTTACCTCGTCCCCGAGGACCCGCACCGGCGCGGGGGCTGGCTCCAGATTCAGCCGCACCTTTTCGCCGATCGTCTCGCGCAGCATCGGCGCCAGTCTGGCAAGCAGCGCGCTCAGGTCGACGGGACTGGCATGAAGCTCGCGCGTGCGGCTGAAGGTGACGAGACGCTCGACCAGGTCCCGGGCGCGATCGAGAGTCGTCTGGATCTTGCCGGTGTATTTCATCACGAATTCGTTGTCCGGCGAACCCTTTTGCAGAATGTGCACCGCGGCCTTGAGCGTGGAGAGGATGTTCTTGAAATCGTGGGAGATCCCCTGGCTGAGCGTGCCCACGGCCTCCATCTTCTGAGCCTCGCGCAGCCGCTCCGCGAGCCGCTCCTTCTCCCGGTCTCTGTCGGAGAGATCCCGGATCATCGTGGTGAAGGCCTCGGCCAGACGGCCGATCTCGTCATTCGAGGTGCGGGGGATCTCCCGGATGCCGCTGCCGGCGCCGAAGGAGCGCACCGCTTCGGTGAGTCGCTCGAGGGGTTCGGTCACGCGCCGGGAGATCAGAAAGACCGCGCCGGTGCCCGCCAGCAGGAGCAGCAGCACCAGCAGCAGGCTGCGCAGCAGCAACGCCGCACTCTCGCGCAGCAGCGGCCCACGATCCAGCGTGAGCTTCACAAAGCCGACGAACTCCTCGCTGGTTGCGGCCGGCGGGTCCTCGAAGTACAAGTCCTGGCCCGGAACCACGCGGATTCGGATCAGGACCGGGCAGAAGATATCGACGTGCCCCTCCTCCTGCAGGCTCACGCACCCGGTGCGCAGCTGCGGGCTTCCTGAAAGCTCCGTCTCCGCGACGGTAAGCGTCCCGGCCCGCTCCCTGAGTGCCGAGCTTCTTGCCGTCACGGCGAGAGGGGTGCGATCCCGGGTGAAGACCGCCGCCGCGAGGACCTCCCTGCGCTCGAGCACGCCCTGGAGCGTGTCCTGGACCAGGGCCGCGTTCTCGGAGTAGGCAGCGGTCTTGGCCCCGCTCGCGAGCAGGCCGGCGAGCGTCAGGCCCCGGTCGAGAAGACCGGCCTCCAGATGCTGCTTCTGGGCGTAGAGGGACGAGCCGGTGAAGATCGCGGAGACCGCCAGCAGCGAGAGCATGAAGACCTTGAAGACCCGGCGGCTGAAGGAGCGCGTGGGTTTAGCGCAGAACATCGGCGGCGGACTCCAGCACGTCGGGGTCGAGGACAACGCCCATCTTGCGGGCGACTTTCTGGTTGAGCACGAGCTGCGCGCCGCGGGCGTACTCCCAGCGGGCCGGGGCGGCGACGGCGGGCGCAGATGACGCGCGCCGGACCATCTCCGCGACCTGGGCGCCAAGAGCGGCGGGATCGAGATGCGCTGCCGCGATCGCCCCCAGCTCCACGTATTTTTTCGCGAAACCGTAGAGCGGGATGCGCGACTCGAAGGAGGCCAGCAGCAGGACGTTGAGGTTCTCCGCGTGCAGCACCGTCGGGTCGGGGAGCACCCAGATGACGTCCACCCGGTCGCGCAGCTCTTCGAACCGTCGTTGCAGATCGCCGGGATGCGCGATCTCGCGGGTCTCCAGAGTCACCTTCAACGCGGCTGCCACCGCCTGCGCCTCGCGGACGTAGCCGCCGGTCTGCGCGGGATCGAAGACCAGGCCGATCCGCTTCGCCCGCGGGAAGACCCGCCGCAGCGTCTCCAGGTGCTGGCGCGGCGAGAGCGACATCTCGATCCCGGAGCGGTTGGCCCGGGCGGCGACCCAGGGCTCCACCCGCGGGACCATCGTCAGCAGGACCGGCAGATCCCGCAGAGGCTCGACCGCCGCGCGCGCCTCCATGCCGACGGCCACGACCGCGCGTACGCCCGTGGCCTTGAGCCGCTGCTCGAGGCCCTCCGTCGCGGCCTCCTGCGCCGCGGTGGTGTCGGTCGTCTCGCCGGTCTCTTCGGTCGTCGCCGTGGCCGCCGCCGTCGCGGCCGAGGGAGGTGGCTCGACGCCCTCGACCCTGTCCAGGGCCCGGCGCAGGAGCGC
>CAZEOK010000021.1:11241-34008 GCA_964513745.1 uncultured bacterium | reverse complement strand
CCCAGCAGGTAGCCGCCGCCGCTGTAGGCGATGTACCAGTTCCCCGCCGCCTGGTGGTAGACCGCCATGTCGGTCTTGCCGTCGCCGTCGTAGTCGCCGGGGACCGGGACCGCCTCGCTCCAGCCCATGTTGTATCCCAGCAGGTAGCCGCCGCTGCTGTATTTGATGTACCAGTTCCCCGTCGCCTGGTGATAGACCGCCAGGTCCGTCATGCCGTCGCCGTCGTAGTCGCCGGGAACCGGCTCGGCGTCGCCCCAGCCCATGTTGTACCCCAACAGATAGCCGCCGCCGCTGTAGGCGATGTACCAGTCCCCAGCGGTCTGGTGGTAGACCGCCAGGTCAGTCGTCCCGTCGCCGTCGTAGTCGCCGGGGACAGGGACTGCCTCACTCCAGCCCATGTGGCCCAGCAGGTAGCCGCCGCTGCTGTAGGCCACGTACCAGTTGCCCGCCGTCTGGTGGTACACCGCCAGATCGGTTGCGCCATCGCCGTCAAAATCGTTGACCACGGCCCGGGACAGCGTGACGGTGAAAATCCTCTCCGTCCAGAGACCAGCACCACCCAGGTCCCTTGACCGCACCCTGATGCTGAATGAATTTTTCACTCTGTAGTCGAGCACGGCAGCGGTCTGAAGCTCGTCGCCCACGATCTTGAACGACGAGTTGTCCGTGCCGCCCGTCCCGTCAACCAGCGAGTAGACAAAGGTGTCGCCGGCATCGTCGTCCGTGGTGCTGAAAGTTCCGACCCGCAACCCGACCGGCGTTCCAACAGGCGGGACGTCGATCAGATTGCTCTCGCTCAAGGCAATGTCCGTCGGCGCGTTGTCCGGTGTCACGCTGTTGGACGCGGCGGACGCCGGTCCCGTGCCTTGAGCGTTTGTCGCCGTAACGGTGAAGGTGTACACGGTGAGATTGGTCAACCCGCCGATCAGGATCGGGCTGGAAGCGGCGCTGACCGCGATCGCTCCCGGATTCGACGTCACGGTGTACGACGTGATCGCGCTGCCGCCGTCGTAGGCGGGCGCTGCAAAGCTCACAATGGCCTGATTGCTGATCGCGATCGCGGCGGCCGTGGTCGGCGCCTCGGGAACCGTCTTCGATGGCGTCACGCTGTTCGACGCACTCGAGGCAGGTCCGATCCCCGCGGCATTGGTCGCGGTGACCGTGAAGGTGTATGGGGTGCCGTCGGTCAGGCCGGTGACCGCGATCGGACTTGTGGCGCCCGTGGCAATATGTCCGCCCGGGCTCGACGTGACGGTGTAGGAAATAACCGCGCTTCCCCCGTTGAACGCAGGCGCCGTGAAACTCACCGTCGCCTGCGTGCTGCGGGTCGAGGTTGCGACGGGTGCTGGCGGCGCGTCGGGGGTCGTGTACGGGGTAACGCTGTTCGACGCTGCCGAGGGCAGACTGGACCCCGCTGCGTTCGCCGCCGTGACCGTGAAGGTGTAAGCGGTGCCGTTGGTCAGGCCGGTGACGAGATGCGACAGCGAGGTGGATCCGGCATTACTGTCCACGCCGGCTGCCGGGCTGGACGCCACCGTGTACCCGGTGATCGCACTCCACCCGTCGAATGCCGGCGCAACGAAGGTCACCGTCGCCTGGGCATTGAGGGGCGTTGCCGAGGCCGTGACGGACGTCGGCGCGGCGGGGATGGTGTACAGGGTCACGCTGCCGGTCGCCGCTGACGCCGGGCCGGTCCCCGCCGCGTTCGTTGCGGTCACCGTGAAGGTGTAGGCAGTGCCATTGGTCAGTCCGGTGACGGTGATCGGGCTGGCGGCGGCGCTCGCCGTGAAGCCGCCAGGATCCGAGATCACGGTGTAGGAGGTGATCGCACTCCCCCCGTCGGACGCCGGTGCCGTGAAGCTCACCGTCGCCTGGGCGTCACCGGGCGTCGCCGTGCCGATTGTCGGCGCATCGGGAAGCGTGTAGGGGATTACGCTGTTCGACGCACCCGAGGGCAGACCGGGCCCCGCCGCGTTCGTCGCGGTCACCGTGAACGTGTAGGCCGTCCCGTTGGTCAGGCCGGTGACGGTGATCGGGCTGGCGGCGGCGCTGGCCGCAAGGCCGCCGGGATCTGAAGTGACGGTGTACGAGGTGATCGGGTTCCCTCCGTCGGACGCCGGCGCCGTGAAGCTGACCGTTGCCTGGGCGTTGCCGGGCGTCGCCGCTCCGATCGTCGGCGCGGCGGGGAACGTGTACGGGGTCACGCTGTTCGATGCGCCCGACGCCGGGCCGGTCCCGGCCGCGTTCGTCGCAGTCACCGTGAAGGTGTAGGCCGTCGCGGGTGTCAAACCGATGACCGTGATCGGGCTGGAAGCAGCACTGGCCGTAATGCCATCTGGATCCGAGGTGGCCGTGAAGGCGGTGATCGCGCTTCCCCCGTCAAATGCCGGTGCCGTGAATGTCACCGTCGCCTGGGAACTGCCGGGCGTCGCTGCGCCGATGGTCGGCGCAGCGGGGATTGTGTACGGGGTTGCGCTGTTCGACCCACCCGAGGGCTGGCTGGTTCCCGCCGCATTCGTCGCCGTCACCGTGAAGGTAAAGGCCGTCCCGTTGGTCAGTCCGGTGACCGTAATCGGGCTGGCAGCGCCACTGGCGGTGAACCCCCCGGGACTCGAGGTTACGGTGTAGGAGGTGATCGCGCTCCAGCCGTCGGACGCCGGTGCCGTGAAGCTCACTGTCACCTCGGCGTTGCCGGGCACCGCCGTCCCGATCGTCGGCGCGTTGGGAACGGTGTAGGGGATCACGCTATTCGACGCGCCCGAGGGCAGACTGGTCCCCGCCGAGTTGGTCGCGGTCACCGTGAAGGTGTAAGCCGTGCCGGGCGTCAGACCGGGAACCGTAATCGGCCCGACCGGGGTACCCGGCCCCACCGTGGTGAGGCCGCCGGGGTTTGAGACTACCGAATACGAAGTGATTGCGCTTCCCCCGTCGGATGCCGGTGCCGTGAACGTCACCGTTGCCATGCTGCTGCCGGCGGTGGCCGTGCCGATCGTTGGCGTCCCTGGGGGATCCGCAACCAGCACGGCGTTGGAGGGTGCCGACGCCGGCCCCGTTCCGGCGGCGTTTGTCGCCGTCACCGTAAAGGTGTAGGTGGTCCCGTTGGTCAGACCGGGGATGACGATCGGAGATGAGACCCCGGTCGCCGTGAGACCGCCGGGATTAGATGTGACGGTGTACGAAGTGATCGCACTCCCCCCGTCGGATACCGGCGCGGTGAAGCTCACCGCCGCCTGACCGGTGGTGATGGTGGCTGTCACGCCCGTCGGAGCATCCGGGACGGCGATCAGCTCGTAGGCGATTGAGGTGGACGCATCAGGTGTCGTCGAGGTCAGCAACGTGCGGACGTCGACGCCGACGGTGTGGACACCCAGCGCCGTGTCAGCCGGAATGTTCCAGGTCTTGGTTGAGCTGTAACCTTGTACGGTCGCGCCATCAAGCAGGAAGCGGTACTGCGCCGCAGGCACCGGCGGGGGATCGCTGTACGTCGCTTGTGCGCTGAATTTCACCGGCGCGGCATGCGGAGTTGCAAATTCCGGGATGAGCGTGACGCCGGTCGCAACCTGCCAGATCGACGTGGTCACCGGCACCGGCGCCGTCGGAGCCGAGTCGCCGAAGGCGTTGTAGGCGACCACGGCGTAGCTGTAGGTGGTGCCGGGGGAGGCATTCGTGTCCGCGTAGCTCTGGAATTCATAGGTCATGACCCCGCCAACGGTCGTCGTCGAGAGAATCGACATCGTGGCGATGAGGTCGGTGCCGGCGGGAGTGCAGGTGCCGTCGCAGCGCAGCACCTTGAACCCGGTCGGCCGGTTCCAATCCTCGAGCGGGTCCGGCTGAGGCACCGGCAGGGTGCGGTACTGCGTGTCGGTCCAGGAGAGGAGGTTTTTCTGCAGGGGAGTGGAGACGGCGAACGCGCTCGGCGTGAACGGCGCGGCCGATGGCTGATGCAGGATGATCGTCCGCATCATGTCCGCCTCCTCGTGGGAGAGGATGTGACAGTGCCAGACGTACTCGGCGAAGAAATTCGTGACCGTGTTCGTGATCGGCGGGACGACCGCAAGACCCGTCACCGGGTCGATCTGCGTGAAGCCCATGCTCGAGCCGGGCGGCAGGCTCGGGTTTAGCAACCGCTGGCTGCCGGCCGCTGGCAGGGAGAACGGCAGGTTCTTCGGCGCCTTCGGCCGCAGAGCGACGATGGTGTCCTCGAGCGGGCTGATGCGGACCGTGTCCTTCCAGCCCAGTTCGTTGGCATCCGGGGTGCGGATGAAGCCGTCCCACCCGACCCGGTTGAGTAGCTGCACGTCGAAGAGGTGGAAGTGGACCGGATGCGTGTCGACGCCGTTCTGGGTGATCTTCCAGATCTGCGGTTCGTCGTCCAGCACGATCTCGGTGGACGGGTCGACGTAGTTCTGCAGCATGAAGGTCTTGACGCCGGCGACGGTCACGGCCAGTTCGAGACCGAGCTTGGCGCTCATCCGGCCGTACTCGTCGAAGACCTCGCCCATTTCGTCCTGAATGGCCTTGGACTGCATGAAATAGTTGTTCACCGGGACTTCGTCGGGCGTGACGAACGAAACGGATTCGTCGCCGATCCGCGCCAGACCCCAGTAAGGGAACGCGTTCGGGAAAGTCTTGTTGTAGGCGGAGTCGTAGGCGGACTGGGCGACGATGACCGGGTGCTGGGATTTCTTGAAGACGCCGTCCTGTGTGTTGGTCGTGGTGAATTCAGCCTGCAGCGCTGCCAGGTCGAAAGTCGGATCCGCCGCGGACGCAGCCACCTTGATCTGCATGAGGGTACGGGTGTTGGGCCCGCGACCGACGGGTGTGCCGGCGGAGCCGCCGATGTCGGTCAGATCCTCGACGCCGGTGAAGTAGTCGTAGTGCGGGTCCAGCGCCGGATAGGGTGCCGGGGCGTCGTTGTAGAGAATCAGTGTCTTGCCGGCATAGGCCGAGAAATCGATGATGACGTCCGCCCGTTCGGCCGGGCCGAGGATCACCGTGCCCTGATTGACGTTGCCCGCGTTGAAGGTGGTGACGTCGGTGTTCCAGTTGATCGGCAGGTTCGGCAGAACCACGGGAGCCGGCAGGAACCCGCCTTCCGAACCGATCTGGATCCACGAGGGACCGGCGGTGGCGGGGTCGGGCACGCCCCCGGGGCGGTTGTCCGCCGGCCAGAGCTCCGGGAACCCGGTGGTCGACACCGCGGGAACCATCCTGACTTCAGTGTTCGTGGCGCAGGTCGGGCAGTCGGCAGGCTGACCGACCGACGAGTCGGCCAGGTACATCTGCAAGTTGAAGAAACGGTCGTGCGCCGCGTTGAGAATCCGGAAGCGGTACGACTTCGGCTGCACGTCCAGCTTCGGGTAGGCGGTGCCGTTGACCACCGGCGTGTCCATGAATGCCTCGGCGCCCCAGGAGGGATTCGGCGTGCCCGGCATCTCGGGCGGCTGCCAGGGCTGCGTGCACGGCCCATCGACATTGTATGGCGATGCGGCCAGGGGGTCGGCCAGCCAGCAGTCAAAGTAGGGGTTCGGGACGGGCGGGTACGCGATGTTCAGCGTCGGGGGGAAGAACCAGGGGCCGTAATGCCAACGGCCGAAGGGATTGGCGCCGCCGAGGTCGTAGGGGTTCTGGGCCGGCATATAGACGTGGGGCCACCAGAGGTCACCGGTATTCGCAAGGGCGGCCGGCTTGCCGGGTGTGGTGCCCCAGGCCCAGGTGGGGTCGGTGGCGCCGATCGTATTTTCGTCGACAAAGGTCTTGTCCTGGATGATCAGCGGTATCGTCTCCGCATCTCCGGGTATCTTGCCGGCGGCAATCAAGGCCAGTTCGGTGGGGTCCTGGATAACGTAGCCGGCGGCTTCGCCGACGTAGACGTTGAGGCGGGTAATGCCCCAGGAGTGGTCGTGGAAAAACATCAACCGGGCGCTCTGCTGGTTCGTCCAGTAGAACGTCTGGGCACCGGGTCCCGGATCGGGCATGTCGGGGACGTTCTCGGCGCTGTCCCCTTTGAGATACGGGGTCTGGCCAACCTCCCCGGCCGGGGTGATCCACTGGTGCGGTGTCCCGTCGCTGATCCATGGCGACAGGCCGCCGTGGAGGTGAAGCGTGGCCCGATTCTCGGTAAAATTCACACAGGCCGTGTCGGGATCGTTCGGGTCATAGAGCGGATCGGCCGGGTCCGTGCAGTCCGCGCCGCTCGCGGTCTTTCCTCCCCTGCCGGCGCCCATGATCGTGGGATCGGTCGGGATGAACAGGTTGCCACCAGCCCCGGCGGGCAGGTTGTTGGTGAATTTGATCCGAACAGGACGATCCTTCTGCGCCACGATAATCGGCCCCAGATAGTGAAAGTCCGGGACCGGGGTCACGTTGGTCTGTCGATAGCCGCGCAACAGGGTGGACGGCAGGTCGCTGTGCATCTGCTCGCTGTATTCGCCCAGCTCGATCTCGTAGTAGTCGGATCCCGGGTAGGAGGCTGTGTCGGGAACGGCCACCGGGATGCACTGACCGAGGTTGTTCGGCGTGGTGCAGCCCAACGGCGCAAGGCTGTCGACAAACTTCCTCAGCGGCGGGGAATTGGCCCAGTTCGGCGTCCCGAAGTAGTCGGGGATATAATAACCGGAGGCCAGGTCGATTTGTAGAGCCGGCGGGGTATACGCCGCAGCCGACGACCTCGCCACAGGCCCGTTTTCCAACGATCCTGCCGCCATCTCAGCCAGTTGTTTCTTCCTGGCTTCCGCCGCCGCCAATTTTGCCTTCACGCTTACGCGCGCCGCCCAGGCTTCCGTGCCACCGAGCGAGAATGCCAGCACCATCATCGACAACACACAGACCCGGATGATAGATTCCATGCAGGTTGTCCCAATGGAATTCTTCGCACTTCTCGTTTCCGGACTCCTATTACTCACATGCCCTCCCTCTGTTCAGGTCTTTTTTCCATATGGCTATAATCATCCATCAACCGCGAAAATTCACTTTAATTTACCACCATTCCACAATTTCGGTTGGTTGACGTCATACATCGCCAATAGCATTGCTATAGTTTTAATATAATACAAATCACTATTAATGCACTGCGACAGGCAACTGTTAGCCATGCAACTGATATTATTGCGTTTTTTAGTTCACAAAATAAATTGCCCACTGCGCGTCCTGCCGCCACCTGTGTTGCAGAGGGGATCGTTTCGAGGCCCAGCTTCTCATCCGACCCCCCTCCCGCGCAACGATGATGCTTTGGTGTTTGTGGTAGCATGAAGACTGCGTAGAGTGCGGATGAAGATCAGCGACCTTCGCGCTTGCGATCAACCCGGCCGTGAGGCGGTGCGCGACCTTCCCCCGAGTTTCAGCTGATGCGATGCGCGACGGGGCGCCCACCCACAGGAAGATGATGGTATGAGCATGCGAGAACAGGAGAAAGAACCGACCGCCTTCCAGTCGCTGACCCCTGACACGGTGATCGATCTCGTGGAGAAGGCGCTCGGCGTGCGCTGCACCAACCTTTTCCGCCCCCTGAACAGCTACATCAACCGGGTGTACGAACTTGAACGCGAAGACGGCAGCGGACTGGTGGCCAAGTTCTACCGGCCGGGCCGCTGGTCGAAGGACGCCCTGCAGGACGAGCACGATTTTATGCGTCGGCTGGTGGAGAGCGAGGTCCCCGTCATCGCACCGCTGCCCCTGCGGGACAGCGGGACGCTGGGGAGCCACGAGGGGATGCACTTCGCCGTGTATCCCAAGAAAAGCGGACGCATCTTCGATGAATACAGCGACGACCAGTGGCTCGAACTGGGACGCCTGCTCGGCCGCGTCCACACCGTGGGTGCCGGAATCCAGCCACGGGACCGGATCACGATGGCACCCGACAGGTCGACGCGCGGCCAGGTCGACTACATCCTGGCCGGCGACTTCATCCCGCCGGACCTGGCCGGGCAATTCCGGGACCTGACCGGCGCCTTCATCGACGAGGCAGGCCCGAAGTTCCGCGACATCGAGATGATCTGCATCCACGGCGACTGCCACATCTCCAACCTCATCTACCGGCCCGGCGAGTCCTTCTACATCATCGACTTCGACGACATGTCGGTCGGGCCGCCGGTGCAGGACTTCTGGATGCTGCTCCCCGGCTACCGGGGCGACTCCCTTGCCGAGATCGACATCTTCCTGGAGGGCTACGAGACATTCCGGCACTTCGACCGCAGGACCCTGAGCCTGATCGGGCCCCTGCGGGCGATGCGGTTCATCCACTACATGGCCTGGTGCGCCCATCAGGTCGCCGAAGACGGTCACTCCCGCGTCGCCCCGGATTTCGGGACCCGCGACTACTGGCTTCGGGAGCTGGGGGACCTGGCCAAGCAGATGGAGCGGATCAGGGCGGTGGCAGCTCCTTGATCCTTTCCCAGGACTCGTCGAGCCACACCGGCCCGGTAACCGAGTAGAGCGTGATCGGCTGGACGTAGTCGCTTCTCCTGCCGCTCCAGGCAAACGAGGCATAGGTTCGCGATCGACCCGCGTCCTCAGGCACGTCAAAGAGCCCCTGTCCGGGCAACGGTCGGTCAACGCCCGCCGCGATGGCGATCGTCTTGGGAAGATCGCCCAACGACGCGGGGGCACGCGACTCGCGCAGGCTGCCACGGGCTCCGAACGGTTTCGCCAGCAGCAGCGGCAGGGCGCGGGCCTTCCAGAGCTGGAAATCGTCGTCCCGCGCTGCCGGGGTGCTCCCGCCGGGGAAGTCCCCGGACCGGCGTGGAGGAACCAACAAGTCGCTCGCCCTGCCGCTCCCGTGGTCGCCGAGGATGAAAATCATCGTGTCGTCGTAGACGCCGATCTCCTTGAGGCGGGCAAGATACTCCGCGGCCGACATCAGCAGGTGGGAGTATACACGAAGGTAGTTCGCGCGGTTGTACTCCACCGGCTCGCCGGACCCGCCGTAGTCGTGGAGGGGAATGTGGGCGCCGGCGAAATGGTACGCTTTGAAGACAGGCGCATCCTTCCGCGCCCGACTCCGCCGGGTCAGTTCCGTCAGGGAGGAATTGTTGTCGTAGTAGGCTGGCCGCCGCTTCTCGGCCTTGCCCCCGGCGGCGAGTTCCTTCCAACCCCAGGTCCCCTGGTCGTAGAGGTGCCGTTTCACTCCGTGAGGCGCGGACCTGAACATCGCGATATTGAGGAGCAGAGCGTACTCGCGCAGTTCTTTGCGATATCCCGGGGAGACGACGTGGCTCTTGAAATTGCTGGCGATCCCTTCCCGCAGGTAGATCGCACCGTTCGCGAGGGCTTCCCACGGATACAGCTCGGCGTCGAAACCATGATCGAGCAGGAGTTTCGAAACGGCTTGCCGGGTGAATGACTGCTCCAGGAACCGGCTCCGCGGGATGGAATTGTCGTAGATTTCCCCCGTCAGCAGGAACGGCACGGCGATCTCCGTGAAACTCGCGCCGGCCACCGTGTCGGGGAAATAGACGAAACCGTCGAACAGTTCCTTGAGCCTCGGGTCCTGCGCCAGCAGTTCGGAGAAGACGTCTCCCTGCAGCTCGTCGAAGATCAGCAGGATGATGTTCCGCCTCCTCGAGAGGTCGAACTTCCCCCGCTCGTCGATCTGGATCTTCTCGGGGAGGTGCTGCTCGCGGGCGCGTATCGCCAGGATCCCGAGCGAGATCGTCTGAATGACCAGAAAGGACAGGCTGATCGCCCGCGCCCTGTCCAGGAGCAGGGGGGAAAACCGCCAGGTAAAGACCGCGAGCAGCAGCCACACGGTTGCGTCGATCGCGCCGTTTACCCAGTGCGAACTCCAATCGATGGGGCGCCCGTCCATCGGACCATACCGCCAGACCAGGAGGTTGCCCTGGATCCAGAGACCTGCGGCCAGCGCGAGGATGACCACCACGAACGCGTTGGCGGCGCGGCGCGGCAACAGCAGGGCCACGCCCGATGCGGCCGCCGCCGCCAGCGCCAGGGCAAGTCCAGCCACCACGTGATAGGAGAGCGGGACCGAAAAGCTGGAGACGTTGCCGAGGTAGAGGTGCACCGGGGCGAAGAAAAAGATCGTGGCGAAAAGAAAGAACGCCGACGACAGCAGCGTGGGAAGTCGCCCGTGATCCGCCACGGAGCGCTACGCCGCGCGCATCGCGTACAGGGTTCTTTCCGAATCCCTGAGGCGAACGGCCGACTCTATCCGGAAATGACCGCGGAAGGCGCTCTCGAATCCCTGCTGGTCGTACTCGGCGAAGACGTCCGCGCGATTGCGCAGGAGCCGCCGGGTCTGCGAGTCGGTCTTCGGCACGAACTCGATGATCAGGGCGTTCGCGATCCGACGGAAGAACGCCGCAACCGCGGCGAGCGGCAGATTGTTCCCGATCGCGAGGTGGTGGACCAGACCCAGAGCCAGCGCAACGTCGGCGGGGCCGCGTTCCGCCAAAGACAACCTCTCGGTGTGCGCCCAACCCAGAGCCGGGCTCGGATTGGACAGATCGAGGAGCAGCGGCAGCAGGTGGCGTTCGCCGGCTTCCCGGGCGCGGCGGTAGTTCTTCTCGACAGCGGCCTGGTCCAGATCGAAGGAAACGGTGAATGTCCCGTTCCCGCTCGCGATGCGGCTGAAGGTTCCGTCATTGGCGCCGAGATCCCAGACCGTGGCGGGCGCGAGACTGCGGAGAAAGTCCCCGACGGCTGCGGACTTGTGGGCGAAAGCGTCGGGCGAATAGTTCGTGTTTTCGTAATAGTCGCCCCAAACGGTCCGGGGAAGCTTCCAGGAGATGCCCGCCACGGCCGACTGGAGGCTGTCGATGAGGCCCAGCAGGGCCACGCGACGCATGAATCCGGACGAAGGCTTCACGGCGCGGTCCGCGTACCGCGCCTGACTCCTGGCGTGAAGGTGCACGTGCAGCAGCGTCCCGAAGGAGAGCCGGCTCCGCAGCGGCAGCAACCCGCTCGCCAGATCAAGCGGCAAGCCGTCGATGTGGATGCGCAAGAGCTGGTTCAGGCGCGAGTCGGTCATCGCCATCACGGCCAGCGGGGCGAGAAAGTGCTGGCAGAATTGACGGTAGGCCGGCCACGGCTGCCCCTCGCGGTAGCGCTCGAAGGAGAGCGTGTCGATCAGCACCGGCCGGCCCTCGTGAAACTGGATGTTGTAGGCGCTGCAATCCTTGAGGGAAAGGTCGTGCTCGAGGGCCGTCTTCTGGATCAGCAGCGTTGTCAGCGCGGCATCCCTGAGCTGGCTGAAGCACCACTCGTAGGGATAGGAAATGAAGCGGACGGGCTCCGGCCTGATCGTCTTGTAGACGCCTGTGTCCGCCGCACCCCCCGGCACAACTTCCTCGTGGGGTACCAGCAGGCCCGCGCCCGTCAAGGCCCGGTACAGGCCCGAATCCAGCAGTCGCTCGTAGTCCTCCCGATAGGATGGATTGACGGCGCGGTACACGACGCCGTCCCTGATGAAGACGTGACCGCTTGGGTCGCGAAACGAACCCGGAACACGCTTATCGGAGTCCATGGGCCGAGGATCGTCCTACGATCGCTTGAAAACGGAGCTCAGAAACGAGACGATTTTTCTCCAGAACCGCTTCACCGCAAATGCGGCGCCGAGCGCCCCGGCAATGAGCATCTGCAGGACAACGCTGCCCGTTCCCGGGTCGATGTAGGCCTGGGCGGGCGTGGGGAGCATCAGGGAAGCCCCCGCGCAGAGCAAGAGCAGGTGCGACAAGCGGATTCGTCTCTTCATGTCCCGTCCTTTCGCGGGGAATGTAGCACGGCGACGAACTCCTGTCCAAGCGGGACAATCCTCACCGTAACAACAAAGAGCGGATGCCGTCTCGAGCACAATCATGGCCCTGGCGCAGACCGCGAGCCCACCGGTCCCGAACCGATTCTTCCCAGCCCCTGGACGGCGGGCGCGTAGCCCGGCTGGAGACGGATGGCCGTCAGGTATTCCACACGGGCTTCATCAGTTCTTCCAAGCGATTCCAGGGCCAGGGCGAGATTGCAGCGGGCATCGATGTAGCCGGGGGAGAGCCGGAGCGCTTCCTGATATTCGCGGACCGCATCCCCGGCCTGCCCCAGCCTGTAGAGGGCCGCGCCCAGGTTGTTGTGAGGCCGAGGGTCCCGAGGGCTGAGGTCAATTGCCGTCCGTAGCTCCTGGACGGCCTCTCCCAGCCTGTTCAGAGCGATCAGGTTGCTCCCCAGATTGTAGTGAGCCATCGCGTAGGTCGGTTTTCCTCGGAGCGCGAGCCTGAATTGGTCGATCGCCTCGAGGTGCCTCCCCTGCTCCACCAGCAGGCTCCCGAGGTTGTTGGCGACTTCGGGCATCCCGGGGAAGATGCGCAGCGCCTCGCGGTATTCGCGTTCGGCCTCCCGTACCTTCCCCTGCGTGAAGAAGGCGAAGCCGAGCGTCTTGTGGGCCTGCCAGTTCCCCTCGGTCACGGCGGTCGCATGGGTGAAGAGGGTGATGGCGTCTTTCCACCAACCCGCCTGCCGTCGGGTGAGCGGGACAAGAATGGCCAGGACGAGCAGGGCCGCCGCCCGGGGAATCAGGCGAGGCCAGCTCAGGGCCCGGACCAGTTCGGCGATCCCCCATACCGTCAGTATGAAGATGCCGACATGCGGAAGATAGGTGTAGCGGTCCGCCATGGACTGATTCCCCACCTGGACCAGGCCGATGACCGGGACAAGGGTGCCGACGTACCAGAGCCAACCCGTCACCAGATAGGGCCGGGCCTTGCTGCTCCCGATAACCGCGGCCGTCAGGAGCAGCAACAGCAGGCCGGCGGCCAGGGCACTCCAGGAAACGACCCGATCGAGCGTGTGGACAGGATAGGGGTAGATCACCGACAGGCCCACCGGCCAGAGGGTCTTCCCGAGGTAGGCGACGTACGCCTTGAGGCTCCCGGCGATCCGGGCGGCCATGGGAAGACGGTCCCAGGGACCGAGGGCGCCGCCCCTGGCTTGCGCCGCCAGCGTCATGACCGAGGAGAAAACGCACAGCGCCATCATGGGGATCTTCTCCACCACCCGACTCTTCCAGCCGCGGGCTCCGAGCCGCCCCAGGGGCCAGAAATCCAGAAGCAGCAGGACGAAGGGAAGCGTCACCAACATCGGCTTCGCCATCAAACCGAGAGCCAGGGACACTGTCGTCAGAAGATAGCTGCCGAGACCGGGTTTGCGGACATATGCCAGATATGCGGAAAGGGTCGCCATCCCGAACAGAACGGAAAGGACGTCTTTTCGCTCGGCCACCCAGGCCACCGATTCTACATGGAGCGGGTGGAGCGCGAAAAGGGCTGCCGTCAGGGCGCTGAGCCGGAGATCGGCAGTGGCCCGGTGCAGAAAGACCAGAAGGAGGGAGACGGAGCCGAGATGCAGGAGAAGGTTGACCAGATGGTGGCCGCGGGGATCGAGGCCGAAGAGCTCAACGTCCACCTGGTGGGAGATCCAGGTCAGGGGATGCCAGTTGCTCCCATAGCCTGCGTCGGTGAAGGCCCAGAGCGCACCTTCCCAGGTAAGTCCTCCCGTCACCCGGGGATTCGAGTAGACGTAGATGTCGTCGTCGAAGTTGATGAAGGAGCTGTGAACTACCGGCCAATAGGAAACCAGCGTGGCGACCGCCAAGACCAGCAGGAGAAGCCCGACTCGGTAGCGCTGCATCATATTGGAACGGCTACGCCCCCACACGCCTCAAGGTCAAGGTTGCATCGCATCTTCGATTTGACGGGTTACAAAGTCAAGGCTGACGCCGCGTGCCGCAGTTCGCCACACTCCTCGCTCGACACGTTGAAGGTGCTCTCAGGTCATGAAGGCTCCTCAGAACCGAATCCAGTTCTGAACCATGCGGATCATCAACGCCACGCACGGGGGCCCTGTGATACCCTGGCACACACCGCCATGGACGAGAGCACTATCCGCGTCGGCATCAGTTCCTGCCTGCTCGGCAACCCCGTTCGCTACGACGGGGGGCACAAGCTGGACTGCTGCCTGCGCGACACCCTCGGCGCCCTCGTCCAGTGGGTCCCGGTTTGCCCGGAGGTCGAGTACGGCCTGCCGGTCCCGCGCGAGGCGCTGCGACTGTTTGGCGTCTCCGGCGACCCGCGGCTTGTGACTGCCCGCGCGGGCGAGGACCACACCGACGGGATGAAGTCCTGGGCGGCGCGACGGCTCGATGCGCTGAAGCGCGAGGACCTCTGCGGATTCGTCTTCAAGAGCCGCTCGCCGAGTTGCGGGATGCGGCAAGTCAAGGTCTACCTGCAGGAGGACGGCGTCCCCTCACTCGCGGGCACAGGCCTCTTCGCACGCACGTTCATGGAGCGCTTCCCGCTGCTGCCGGTCGAGGACGAGGAGCGGCTGAACGACCGGCAGTTGCGCGAGAGCTTCATCGAGCGACTGCTCATCGTCTCGCGCTGGAAGCGTTAGCGCCGCTGACTGATCCCGCTGATCGTCCCGGTGACGCTTCTCGCCCACTTCACGAAGCTCTACACCGGGCCGTGGCTGGCGCGGTAACACTACCTGCATCAGCTTCGGCGTCGGTTCCCGGACGGACTTCGCCGTGGTTTCCCGCAAGATAATCCTTGACTCCGTTTCTCTTTTTGCGCAAACATTCTTATGTGAAAGAGTCAACAACTGCGGAGTGCTGGTGGACGACGGGGGGCTACATGGGAAGTTATAACTGTTGGGAAGTCATGAAATGCCATCACGCGACCTTCGGAACCGATAGTTGTCCGGCCTTCAGCGGTGCCAACGGAGCTTCCAAGCTCGATGGTATCCATGGCGGCAAGAATGCCGGCCGCGCCTGCTGGGTGGTGGCGGGAACGCGCTGCGGCGGCAAGGTCCAGGGAGAGTTTGCCCTCAAGGCCGGAAATTGCATGATCTGCGATTTCTACCGACAAGTCGCCAAGGAAGAAGGCGCATCAAACCTGAAGAACGGAATGGTCTTGATGCAACTTCTCAAGGAATAAGAACCGCATCCCCCTCCCCGCTCCCGGAAGCGGTTAAGTTTCTCATGGCGGCGGCACGTGCGTGGTGGGATCCGCCTGGAGACGTTTGCGCGCTTCCTGCAGGAGGTAGGCCGTGAACGGGTCGCGGGGGCTGATCCGGGCGGCGTCGTCGAGGTGGGGCAGGCTCTCCGGCGCTCGTCCCTGTCCGAGCAGCGCCAGGCCGAGTCCCCGGTGCGCGTCGGCCATGCCGGGATCCAGTCTGACAGCTTCGCGGAAAAATCGCTCTGCACCCGCGAGCCTGCCGGTGTTGACCAGGATCGTGGCGGCACGGCTCCAGGCCTCGGCGCTGTCGGGAAAAAGGTCGACCTCTGTGGCGAACCGGCCGAGCGCCTCCTCGGCCCGGCCGAGCCGGACGAGATTGACGCCGAGTTCCAGGTTGATCCCTCGCGCCCTGGATGCGAGCCGCAGCGCCGCGAGGAAAGCCTCGTTGGCCGCGACCAGATCGCCGCGTCTGGTCAGCGCCCGACCGAGGTTGACATGCGCGGTGACGTTGTCCGGATCGACTCGTAGCGCCTGGCGGAAGAGCGAAACCTCGTCCCGCCAATGCCGGGCCTGCGCAGCGGTCAACGCTCCGAACAGCGCAAGCAGGGCCAGCGCGCCGCCTGCAGCGGCATTTCGCAGGCGCGCCGGCAGCTCGGCGCCGGCCCAGACCACCAGCAGGCAGATGCCGATCAGCGGGATGTAGGTGTAGCGATCGGCCATCGCCTGGTTGCCGACCTGCACGAAGCCGATCATTGGCACCAGCGTCCCGAGATACCAGAGCCAGCCGACCAGGGCCGCGGGCCAGCGGCGCCGCAGCCACAGCCCCGCGCCGGTCAGCGCCGCCAGCGCCAGAGCAGCGGCCGCCACTCGTGCGGGCGCCGGGTGATGGGTCGCGAACGGGTAATACGGAGAGAGATCGAGCGGCAGGAAGGCCTTCCCCAGATACCTCACATACGAGAGCGTCGCGTTGCCGAAGCGGACCGGCCAGGTGTTGACGGCCGCCATGTTGATCGCCCCGCCGGCGCGCTGCGCCCAGAGCGTGACCGCGCCGGCGGCGGCAGAGAGCGCGAACAGCGGGATCTTCTCGACCAGCAGCCGCCAGGGCGCGGTTGCGCCGACGAGCGGCGGGCTCCCGGGCTGCCAGCGGCCGAGCGGCCAGAAGTCGAGCAGCAGCAGCGCCGCCGGCAGCGTCACGGCGACCGGCTTGGCCATCAGCCCGAGCGTGAGTCCTGCGGCGACCAGCGCGTAGCGCAGCGGGCCGGGCCGGCGCGCGTACCGCACATGGGCGGCCAGCGTCAGCATCCAGAAGAACCCCGAGAGCACGTCCTTGCGCTCGGCGACCCAGACGACGGACTCGACGCGCAACGGGTGCAGCGCGAACAGGGCGGCGACCAGGGCGCTGCGCCAGAGTGCGCCGGTGGCGCTGCGCAGCGCGGCGAACAGCGTCACGGCGCCGGCGGTATGCAGCAGCAGGCTGGTCAGGTGGTGGCCGGCGGGCGCGAGCCCGAAGAGGTGCACGTCCAGCATGTGGGAAAGCCGGGTCAGCGGGAACCAGTTGGCCTGCTCGGTCGACCGGAACGCCCAGTCGACACCGGCAGCGGTCACACCCTGCCGGACCACGGGGTTCCCGGTCACGTAGACCTGGTCGTCGTAGTCCACGAAGCCGTTGCCGAGCGCGGGCAGGAAGGCGATAAAAGTCGCTGCGGCGAGGCCGGCGCCGACCAGCCAGACAACGAGTGCGTGCCGCCGTCCGCGCGCGTTCTTCATGCCGGGCATTGTGTCACGCCATCGCGGCGAAGCCAACGCCGCCGCTATCGGCCCCCTCTGGTCAAGCGAGCGCCTCGCGGATCGCATGCGCGAGGCGGGCACGCGGCACCGGCTTCATGTAGAATAAAAAATAGCTATGTTCAATCTCTCGACACCCGGCGGATGACGACCGACCCGTGGTGCACATGATCGACCGCGCCGCCTCGACCCCTCGCCGCCGGCTCTTCCTCACCCTCCTCGGCCCCGCGATGATGCTCGGATTCATCTCGCTCCTCGTGCACCTGTCGCGTCGGGCCGATCGGCTGCTCCGGCTCCCGCCGCTTCCCGGGGACCCGCTGCGTCTCCTGGTGGGCCTGCCGATCGTCGCGTGCGGCGCACTGCTCGCCGCGGCGTGCGTCTTGCGCTTTGTTTCCGCACGCGGCACGCCCGTGCCGTTCAACCCGCCGAAGGAGCTCGTGGTCAGCGGCCCCTACGCTGTCACGCGCAACCCGATGATGACCGGGCTCTTCGCCGTGTTCCTGGGTGTGGGCATTCTGCTGCGCTCCCCGGCGATGGTCGCGCTCGGCCTGCCGGTCGTTGCCATCCTCATGACCCTCGTCGTCCGCTTCGTGGAAGAGCCGGAGCTGGAGCTACGCTTCGGGGAGACCTACCGCAGCTACAAGGCGGCGACGCCGAGATTCTTCCCATGGCCCCGGCGAGAACGTCCTTGATCCCCCTGGCGCAGATCGCCGATGCCAGCACCGTCGCTGATCGTGGTGCCGTCGCCGGGAACGTCAGAGGTCATCGAGCGACCACACCCACGGACTGGGCGCCCATGTTCTCGAAGGGTTGGTGACCTTCACGGCGCAACCCTCCTCATCCGATCACACCAGCAGGACTCCGAGACCTTCGATTCTCCTGGACGAAGCGTCCTCCGTCACTGCCTGATTCGGTGCCGAAAGCATAGCACTTCACCCGCCGCGTATCATTCCCGCGCATCCCCGTGCTACCGTGCGCGGCACACACTGAGAAAGGCGCCACAACGATGTCCAACCGGCTCGACGAACTGCTCCGCGAGATCAGGGACCTGGAGGCGCACGTCCAGGAGGAGATGAAGCGCAAGGAGGCGCAACTGCAGTACGAGATCCGCCGCGGCAAGGTGGTTTTCCAACGCGAGGTGGCCGAGTTGCACTGCAAGCTCTCCGGGCCACTGCTGCGCTATGTGCTCACCGCCCCGCCGCTGACGCTGATCACCGCGCCGGTAGTCTATCTGATGATCGTGCCGGCGCTGCTCCTGGACGCCGCCCTCTGGCTCTACCAGGCGATCTGCCTGACGGTCTACCGGATTCCGAAGGTGCGACGCGCCGACCACATCGTGCTCGACCGCCACCACCTGCGTTACCTCAACGCGATCGAGCGGCTCAACTGCGACTTCTGCAGCTACTTCAACGGCCTTGCCTCGTACGCCGTGGAGATCGGCGCCCGCACCGAGCAGTACTGGTGCCCGATCAAGCACGCCTCCGGGCGGCACAACCGCCACTCGCGCTACCACCTCTTCGCGGACTACGGCGACGCGGAGGCCTACCGCACGCGGCTGGAGGAACTGCGGGGGAAGTTCGAAGACATGGAATGAGTTGACGGGTTCCACTAACCAGACGCTGCCGAAGCCCTCGATGAACGTCGTGTTGTCCTTGTCGATCGTGATCCGCTTGGCGCGGTCCAGGTCGGCAAGCCCGGCGTTCTCGAGCTTGATCCCCAGGTCCTCGGTGATCAGCTTGCCGCCGGTCAGGATCGCGATGTCCTCGAGCATCGCCTTGCGACGATCACCGAAGCCGGGGGTTGAAAAGAGATCTTCTTCTCGTTGATCAGGATGTAGGTATCCTCGATGTTGGTCTCCGTGCTCCTGGCCTCTTTGTGGCCACCGACGATCCAGAGGCTGCCGGGGTCCGAGCCGTTTCCACGCGATCGCCCAGATCGAGTACTGCCGCAACTTCATCTTTAAGCGCCTCTTTCCGATTCACAAGATCTTCGAACGTGGCTGTGAGATTGGGCTTTGGCGGTTGACGGCCGGCAGAATCAGCGAAATCTTCGGGGTGCACCTGACCAAGAATCTGGGTGGGAAGTCGGCAGGCAAGCATCCTCTCGTCCTTTGAAGAACGTTGACGCCTACGTCACAAAACAGCACAATCAGGCATCCGTGCGGGCAGACGCGCCGGGGGCCGGCGGCCCCGCACCGTGAAGGAGTGCGCGATGCAACCGATCTTGAAATCCGTCAAACTCGCGGACGTCTGCTATGACATCCGCGGCCCGGTGCTGGAGCATGCCCGCAAGCTCGAGGAAGAGGGCCACCGGATCATCAAGCTGAACATCGGCAATCCCGCGGCCTTCGGCTTCGAGGCGCCCGAGGAGATCCTGCAGGACGTGATCCACAACCTGCCGGCCGCCTCCGGGTACTGCGACTCCAAGGGCCTGTTCGCCGCGCGCAAGGCCGTGATGCACTACACCCAGCAGAAGAAGATCCGCGACGTGCAGCTCGAGGACATCTACATCGGCAACGGCGTCTCGGAGCTGATCGTAATGGCGATGCAGGCGCTGCTCAACAACGGCGACGAGGTGCTGATCCCCTCGCCGGACTACCCGCTCTGGACGGCCGCGGTCAGCCTCGCCGGGGGCGTGCCGCGTCACTACCGCTGCGACGAGCAGGCCGGCTGGCTCCCGGACCTCGAGGACGTCCGCGGCAAGCTCTCGGCGAACACGCGGGCGATCGTGCTGATCAACCCGAACAACCCGACCGGCGCACTCTACCCGGAGACTCTGCTCGAGCAGATCGTCGAGATCGCGCGTCAGAACCAGCTGATCGTCTTCGCGGACGAGATCTACGACAAGGTGCTCTACGACGGCGCGACGCACACCTCGATCGCGTCGCTCGCCGATGACGTGCTCTTCATCACGCTCAACGGTCTCTCCAAGAACTACCGCGCCTGCGGCTACCGCGCCGGCTGGATGATCGTCTCGGGCGAGAAGCGCCACGCGCGCGACTACATCGAGGGACTCGACATCCTGGCGTCGATGCGTCTGTGCGCCAATGTGCCGGCGCAGTACGGCATCCAGACCGCGCTGGGCGGCTACCAGAGCATCGACGACCTCGTGGCGCCGACCGGGCGGCTCTGCCGGCAGCGCGACCTGGCGCACCGGCTGCTCACCGAGATCCCCGGCGTCACCTGCTTCAAGCCGCAGGCGGCGCTCTACATGTTCCCGCGCCTCGACCCGCACCTTTACCCGATCGCGGACGACCGGCAGTTCATCCTCGAGCTGCTCAACGAGGAGCGGGTGCTGCTGGTGCAGGGCACCGGTTTCAACTGGCCGGACCCGAACCACGCGCGGGTGGTCTTCCTGCCCAATGTCGACGATCTCACCGAGGCAATCGGGCGGATTGCCCGCTTCCTGCAGAACTATCGCAAGCGCCACGGTACTTGAGACGGCAGGCGGGAATGGTTCCGCCAGCGTTCGTCAGTTACCGTGCGGGCTGCGGGATCCTGGCGCTGCTGACCTCCGTCGTGCTCGCTTCGCTCCGCGCGACAGAGACCGCCCCTCCGCGCCACCCCTTCTCCCAGCTCGTGAACGGATGCGAGTGGCTGTCGGGCGCCCTGCTCCGCAGGTTTGCCCCGAATTCTCCCGTGGCGTTGACGCCCGCTCCCGAGGCTGGAAGCGGGCGTGTATGATGACAAGATGAAGAAGAAGAGTCGTGGTTCCATTGGCTCGTCGGGTGGGGAGCGATTCCCCGCTGACGAGAAGCGGCACCCCTGGCTACCGGTGCTGCTGCGGATGCACGCGCTCGTCGACGCCGGGGTCGAGACCGAGGTCCGCGCCGAAGAGCAACGGCGCGGTGAGCGGCGGGCGTGCCGCAGGGGGTGCGCAGTCTGCTGCCGGACACAAAGCGACATCCCGGTTTTTCAGATTGAGCTGGCGGCCATCTCGTGGTTCTGCGCCGAGAAGCTCGCGGGGCCGCTGCGCGATGCCGTCCGCGAGCGGCTGGATCGCCACGCGGCGGGAGCGCGCGAGTGCCCCTTTCTCGTCGATCAGACCTGCGCCGTTCACGCGGTGCGACCGATGGCCTGCCGGCTTTTCACCGTCTTTGGCCGCGCCTGCGCCGAGGGAGAGGACCCTTTCCACGCGCGCCGCGCCGAGATGCTCTCACCGCCGCCGGGACTGTTGGCACGCGCCTACCGCGTGATGCTCCCCTTCCACGGGGTGACCGAACCGCAGGACCAGGAGAGCTGGCTGGAGCGCGGTCTGGTGAATACGCTTGCTGCCAACCTCGCTGCCTGCGACTGGAGCAGCCTGGCTCGGCTGATGGACGCGCAACGGACACCTCACTGAATTTGACGTTTAGAACCCGACCCAGATGACTCGCCCCTCACGCCGCGGCAGTATGGCCTCGGGCGAGTAGCGCCGACAGGGGCGCCGGAGGTGGATGACGTCGTAGAGTTCTAACGCTCAAGTCCCGCAACACTTCTTGTGCTTTTTCCCGCTGCCGCAGGGACAGGGCTCGTTGCGCCCGACCTTGGGCGCCTCGCGCACCACCGGCTTGGGTTTCACTTCCTTGCCGCTGACGAAGTACCAGGTCGCTCCCTTGCGGGCGAACGTCGACAGCTCGTGATGCTTCTGCCGGACACCCTGCTGCGTGAAGTCGACGACAAACTCGACCTGGCCCTCGGTATCGTCCGGCCCGCCGGCGAGCGTGTTCAGGATCGCGAACGAGTGCCAGGTCGCGCTCTCCGCCCACTCCTGGCTGCTCTTCTCGTCGTAGTCATCCCGGTGGTCCGGGTGCAGCGACGAGCGCAGATAGGGAAGCTCCTTCTCGACATAGGCGCTGTAGCGCGAGCGCATCAGCTGTTCGGCCGACACGGCCTTGCGCTTGCCCTCGATCAGGGGGCGGCAACACTCCTCATACGCCAGCTGCGAACCGCACGGACATGCTTTCATGACTGACTCCTCACGATGGACATTTCACCGGCCGCGTCCGCCACGAAGAGCCCGATCGGCCGGCAACTTTGGCAGAAGTGTACCACGGCCGGACGCCCCTGCACGGACCACCCTTTGACAAATCGACGCGAAAACACTCAAATGATCCGTTCGTTGCTGCCTGTTGCGGCACGGCACGGATCGCTATCGGAATCGGGAGGGGAGTTGCCATGGGCTCGAAAAGAGTGCTGATAACGGGCGGGGCGGGCTTCATCGGGTCGCACCTGTCGCGCCGGTTGCTCGATGAAGGACACGAGGTGATCTGCGTCGACAACTTCTTCACCGGGAACAAGACCAACATCCTGCCGCTGCTCGACAACCACCGCTTCGAGCTGATCAGGCACGACGTGACGTTCCCGCTCTACGTGGAGATCGACCAGATCTACAATCTGGCCTGCCCTGCCTCGCCGGTCCATTACCAGTTCGATCCGGTGCAGACCACCAAGACCTCGGTGCACGGCGCGATCAACATGCTCGGCCTCGCCAAGCGCACCCGGGCTCGCATCCTCCAGGCTTCCACCTCCGAGGTCTACGGCGACCCGGAAGTACACCCCCAACCCGAGGCGTACTGGGGCCGCGTGAACTCGATCGGCATCCGCTCCTGCTACGACGAGGGGAAGCGCTGCGCCGAGACGCTCTTTTTCGATTATTACCGGCAGAACCAGGTCGACATCCGCGTCGTGCGCATCTTCAACACCTACGGGCCGAACATGCATCCCCACGACGGCCGGGTGGTCTCGAACTTCATCGTTCAGGCGCTTGCCAACGAGGACCTCACGATCTACGGCGACGGCTCCCAGACCCGCAGCTTCCAGTACATCGACGACCTGGTCGAAGGCATGGTGCGGATGATGAACAACGAACAGGGCTTCATCGGCCCGGTCAACCTGGGAAATCCGGTGGAGTTCACGATCCGGCAGCTTGCGACGAAGGTGCTGGAGATGATCCCCGACAGCCGCAGCAAGATCTGCTTCAAGCCGCTGCCGGGGGACGATCCGCGGCAGCGCTGCCCCGAGATCTCGCTGGCGAAGCAGGATCTCGGCTG
>CAZEOK010000021.1:0-11231 GCA_964513745.1 uncultured bacterium | reverse complement strand
ATCCAGCTCGCGCAAGGCCTTGAGAAGACGATCGCATATTTCCGTCAGATCGTCCGCTGAGCCACCACGCGCCCCGTTGCTCGAAGAGCTGCGTGGCTTTTTTCTGCCGATCCATGACCTGCGTTGCCGGTCGCAGAGTTTTTACTCCTGTTGCAAAATTATGCAACTTATATTACACTTGTTCCATGAGTTACACAGGATGGTTGATCTTCTTCTCGTCCCTGCCGTCGAAGCCTGTGGGAAACAGGGTCAAGGTATGGAGAAAACTCGTAAAATCAGGTGCGATCCAGATCAAGGGGTCAGCGTATGTCCTCCCATCTGGTGACGAACATGTAGAATTTCTACAATGGCTCGTCCAGGAGATCAGCGGCATGGGTGGGGAGGCTGCCTTCGCGCGGGTCGACCGGATAGAGACCATGCCGGACGCCGAGATCATCGCCCTCTTCCACCGGCGCAAGGAGACCGACTACCGTGTGATGGCGAGAGCGCTCGACGCCGCGGAGCGCCGGATCGAGAGCCTGCGACAGAGTGCGCCCCTGCCCGCCACCAGAAAACTCGCCGCCCAGCTGTCGAAAATACGGAAAGACTTCGATGAAGCGCGGCGTACGGATTTCTTCACTGCGGCGTACGGGTTGGCGATCGAGACGCGCCTCGCTCAGGATGTGGCCGCGCTGCAGGAACTGCACGGGATCGCCAGAGAACCTGCTGCTGCCGCAGGGATCGCACGCCGATCCGTCGACGCCTACCGGGGGAAGCGCTGGGTGACCAGGAAGCGCCCCTTCGTCGACCGGATGGCTTCGGCCTGGTTGATACGGAGATTCATCGACCCCGCTGCAGCGTTCGGGTTCATTGACGAGTCCGAGGCGCCGGCCGCTGTCACCGACGCCGTGGTGTTCGACGTCACGGGAGGCGATTTCACCCACGCTGGAGACTTGTGCACCTTCGAGGTTCTAATCCGCTCGTTCGACCTCAAGGACGCCGCCCTCTCGAGAGTCGCCGGGATCGTCCACGACCTCGACCTCAAGGACGACCGCCACCATGCCGTCGAAGCGGCAGGCGTGGAAGAGATCCTCGCCGGCATCGTGCGCATCGCCAGCGACGACGCCGACGCCCTGGAGCGCGGGATGGCGGTCTTTGAGATGCTCTACGCGGCAAAGAGCCGTTGATGGTTTGGTCGCTAAACCTGCGGGAGGACTGCCATGAAAGACGTTGCTGAAATTGCGGTGAAGCTGATGGCGGCGGCGGCGCGAACGGCCCCGAAGGCCGGCGGGAAGGACTTCCTCGAGATCGTCGTCGTGACGGCCGACGAGGACTTGAAGAGGATCGCGGTGTCGATGCGCGAATACGCCCCGCGCAGCACGAATGAGGCGTTCTGGCTGCGCGACGCCTCGAACATCGAAAACTCGCAGGCGCTCCTGCTTGTCGGGCTTGCCAAGCCGGTGACCGCGGGCTACGACTGCGGGGCCTGCGGCGTGCCGACCTGCGCCGAGTTCGCGAAGAGCCGCACCGTCGTTGCGAAGGAGATGGGGTACACCGGCCCGCACTGCGTGATGCGCATGATCGACATCGGCGTGGCGCTTGCTTCGGCCGCGAAAGCCGCAAGCCTGCTCTCAGTCGATTGCCGCGTCCAGCAGCGAGTCGGCGCGGCCGCCCGGGCTCTCGGCATCATCAAGAGCGAGGTGGTCCTCGGGATCCCGGCAAGCATCACGGGCAAGAGCATCTACTTCGACCGCTCAGCACCGGCGAAACACTAGGGGCACTGTCATGCGCGCGTTGAGCCCGTTCGCCGCACTGTGCTGCGTCGGCTTCTTCGCGCGCCTCTCCTACGCGCTCGCGCGCAGCCCGGTGCTGCCGCTCTTCGCGCTCTCGCTCGGCGCAGGTCCCGAGGCGATTGGATTCGCCGTCGGCGTCTCGACGGTCACCGGCATCTTCTTCAAGCTCCCGGCGGGTGCGTTCTCGGACGTCATCGGGCGGCGGCGGACGATGCTCATCGGACTGCTCTTCTTCGCCTTCACGCCGTTCGCCTACCTCGGCGTCCACTCCTACGGCTCCCTCGTGGTGATCAGGTTCATCCACGGGATGGCCACGGCAGTCTACGGCCCGGTCGCGATGGCTGTCGTGGCGGATGTCGCCGCAGCGAAGAAGGGTGAGATGCTCTCCTGGTTCTCGTCGGTGACGATCGTCGGCAACCTCCTCGGCGCGCCGCTCGGCGGCCTGATCCTGCACCGGGCCCCCGGAGCAACCGCGCCCTCGCTCGGGGATTTCCACCTCGCCTACCTTGCGAGCGGTATCGCCGGTGTCATGGCGCTGCTGCTCTTTCTGCGGCTGCTCAAGGACGGCCGGGACCGTACTCCCGGCGGTGGCCTCTCCGACGCATCCCGGCGCTTCTTCTCCGGGATCCGCGAGGTTGGGAGCGACCGGCGCATCGTCATCACGTCGGTCATGGAGGGCATGGCGAATCTGGCGGTCGGTGCCCTGGAGGCATTCCTGCCGATCTACGCCGTGCAGGTTGCCGGGCTCAACGAGCTGCAGGCCGGTTTCCTCTGGGCCGGGCAGGTGGTGACGACGATCCTCACGAAACCGGTCATGGGCTGGACATCCGATCGCTACGGCCGGCGTGCGCTGATTGCCGGCGGACTCGTCGTCAGCGCCCTCTCCTTCGCGGTGATCCCGACCATCCGCGGTTTCTGGCCGCTCCTCCTGGCCGCTGCCGGCTTCGGCTTCGGCGAGGCGCTCGTGACGTCATCAGGTGCCGCCCTCATCGCCGACCTCTGCAAGGCGCGCCACTTCGGCACCGCGATGGGGACCTTCGGCACCATCTTCGACGTCGGCCACGCCTCGGGGCCGATCCTGGCCGGCGTGCTGATCGCGCGCTTCAGCTATGCCACGTCGTTCCTGGTGTTGGCGGGGTCGCTTGTCCTGGCAGTGCCGGTCTTCCTGGTCGGCGTGCGAACAACCGCCACAGAGTAGAGGAGTGCTTGTTGGCCGGTGGGGCCGAAGTGCCTGAGAACCGAGGCCTGGCTCACGGACACGGCAATCTGGCCGATAGAGCATCGAGCCCGGCTCGAGGAGGCGGGGCTTCGTGGCCACCGCCACCACGAGACCATTGGCCGTGATCCTCATTTCCTGCTCATTCTTTCCGGCTGGTTCACGCGCATTGACACCTCGAGGACGGGAGCACGCGACCAGGGCCCGCCTCTTCAGGGAAGTGGGATTATTTCAGCCCCTTGAAGGGAACCATCGGGCTGCGCCCAGTCCTCGAACATCAGCTTGATCCGGCGAAACAGTTCGTCTCGCACCGCCCGGAAGGCGTCCAGACGCGCCTCGTCGTCCCCCGGCGCCTTCGCGGGATCAGGCAATCCCCAGTGCAGCCGCACGGCGCTGCCAAGAAAAACCGGGCAGACCTCCTCGGCGCAGAGCGTGACAACGGCGTCCACCGTGGCAGCGTCGATCTCGTCGACCGACTTCGAACCATGACCAGAAATGTCGATGCCGATCTCCTTGAGGACCTGGACCGCCTGCGGCCGGACAAACGCGGGCGATGATCCCGCCGAGGAAACCGTCACGCCCGGCGGCGCGAGAAAGCGCGCGATCCCCTCGGCGAGCTGGCTGCGTGCCGAGTTCTGCACGCAGAGGAACAGGAGATGGCGCGGGGTGAGCGCCCGCAGGATTGCCGCCTCCAGCATCCAGGCCGGCGGGACCCCGCCGGTCTCGTATGCCCGTCAGGCAATCCCGGTGGCGTGCGGCTCCCTCCCCTCGATATCCCGCCCGTTCACGAGCACGGTCGGCGAGCCCGGGAAACCCCGCTCCCGCGCCTGTTTCGCGGTCAGACGGATATCCCTCACCTCGGCACCCGGTACCACGGCGAAGACGACCGCGCCGGCCATTCGCAGCGTCTCCTCCACGCCTGGACACCCGGGGAGCGAAAAAACCTCGACGGTCAGCGGTGCAATTTTCACGGCGTTACTCCGACGCAGGGGAGTGCCGCGCAGACGGCGCCAGACCCCACGTCCTTCCTTGCATTGGCGAGACGGGCTCGATCGCGCACGATGACCGGATCACGGTCGAGCCACGACGACAGATCCCGGATCTTTTCCTTGCGGTCGTTGACGAGCCCCGCCGACTTGAGCTGGGGAAGATGCTTCGAGACGGTCGAGGGACTCAGGGCGAGAACGGCAATGATCTGGCAGACGCAGAACTCCCCGCACTTCAGCAGCTTGAGGATCCTGACCCGCGTCGGGTCGCCCACTGCATTCATCACCGCTTCGTATCGACGCAGGCTCATGCTGGCCCCCTCATGTTGACATATGACGAATCGATGTTAGTATAGCGTCATCTGAGAAGCCACGCAAATGAAATATTTCCAGTCGAGATATTTTCCAGGATGCACGAGAAGGGCCCGGCGCCGATGACCGGAGGCACAACCGGAAGGTTGAAACGTTTCGTCATCGCCGCGTCTGCTCTCGCCATCTGGTGGCTGGCCTACCGCAGCCTTCTGCCCTGCGCGAGTTGGCTGACCTATCGTCTCCTTGGACTTTCTGAGGGGACACGACTCGCCGCCGCCGTCGAGTTCTTTCTCTTCGACACCCCGAAAGTCCTGCTGTTGCTGACGCTCGTCGTTTTCGGGGTCGGAGTGATCCGCTCGTACTTCACCGCTGAGCGGGCCCGCAGGATTCTCGCGGGCAGGCGCGAGGTGGCCGGCAATGTCCTGGCTGCGCTGCTCGGGATCGTGACCCCCTTCTGCTCCTGCTCGGCCGTGCCGCTCTTCATCGGCTTCGTCACCGCCGGTGTCCCACTCGGGGTGACCTTCTCGTTTCTGATCTCGGCGCCGATGGTCAACGAGATCGCGCTGGTGCTCCTCTTCGGCCTCTTCGGCTGGAAGATCGCGGTGCTCTACCTCGGCACCGGCCTCGCGGTCGCGATGACCGCCGGCTGGACGATCGGCAGGCTCGGCTTGGAGCGCGATGTCGAGCCGTGGGTGTATCAGGCGATCGGGGCCGCGGGCGTAAGCGGGCTGGACGAGCGAATCCCCTTCGTCGATCGCATCCAGCACGGGCTGGACGCTGTACGCGACGTCGTGGGCAGGGTCTGGATCTACATCATTCTCGGCATCGCCGTGGGCGCCGGCATCCATGGGTATGTCCCGGAGAACTTCATGGCCTCCTTCATGGGGCGCGGGGCCTGGTGGTCGGTGCCGCTCTCGGTGCTGATCGGCATCCCGATGTACGCGAACGCCGCCGGGATCATCCCGGTCGTCGAGGCGCTTCTCGGCAAGGGGGCCGCACCCGGCACCGTGCTCGCCTTCATGATGTCGGTGATCGCGCTCTCGCTGCCGGAGATGATCATCCTGCGAAAGGTGTTGCGCCCGCGGCTGATCGCGACCTTCGCCGGCGTCGTCGGCGTCGGGATCATGATCGTCGGGTATCTGTTCAACGCGGTGATCTGACCGTCTCGGCACGATCGCGGTCGAGGCCGCGCGGGAGGGTCACCTCGCCACGGGCCGCCATCCGAACATACTCGCTGAGATGGTTTTTCAGCGTTTTTGATGCCAACGGCTCTCGCATCACCCCATCGCACGCGGTCGCTCCCGGTACTGGATCGCCTCGGCGACGTGGGCAATCCCGATCTCACGCTCGCCCGCCAGGTCGGTGATCGTGCGCGCAACTTTCAGCACCCGCGCGTAGCCGCGCGCCGAGAGCCCGAGCGTCCGCATCGCCCCCTCGAGCAGGCGGGCGCACGCCTGGTCGTGTCGGCAGTGCTCGCGCACCTCACGGGCACCCATCTGCGCATTGCAGTAGATCGAAGATCCCTTGAAGCGCTCGCGCTGTAGTCTACGGGCATCAGCCACCCGCGCTCTTACCGTTGCCGTACCCTCCGCGACCGACGCCGAAGTGATCTCTTCATACGTCAGCGCCGGCACCTCTACGTGCAAGTCAATGCGATCCAAGAGCGGCCCCGAGATCCGCGCGCGATAGCGGTCAATCTCCCCTGCCGTGCACCGACACGACCGGACCCGGTCGCCTAGGAATCCTCATGAACATGGATTCATCGCGGCGGCGAGGACGAAGCGTGCGGGGAAGGTCAGGGATAGGGCGGAGCGGGCGATGGTCACCTCGCCGGCCTCCAGCGGCTGGCGGAGGTTCTCGAGGATGCTACGCCGAAACTCCGGGAGCTCGTCGAGAAAGAGCACGCCATTGTGCGCGAGGCTCACCTCCCCCGGCCTGGGATGCGCTCCGCCGCCGATGAGCCCGGCGTTGCTCACGGTGTGGTGCGGAGCGCGAAAAGGGCGACGGCGCACGAGTGGTTCCTGCTGACTCACGAGACCAACGACCGAGTGAATCCGGGTCGTCTCCAGAGCCTCCTCCGGGGCGAGCAGAGGAAGGATCCCGGGGAGGCAGCGGCTCAGCATTGTTTTGCCGGTCCCGGGCGGCCCGACCAGCAGGATGTTGTGTCCTCCGGCCGCCGAGACCTCCAGCGCCCGGCGGGCGAACTCCTGGCCGCGAATCTCTTCAAGCTGCGTTTCGGGGGTGGCATCGGAATTCGAAAGCGCGACTGGTATCGATCGCACAAGCGGAGCCTCCCCGTTGAATGCTGCAACGACATCCTCGAGCCTCCGTGCCGGATATACCTCCACCTCACGCACGAGGGCCGCCTCGGCGGCGCTCTCGGGGGGCAGCACCACGCCGCGGTAACCACGTGCGCGCGCAGCGATCGCCACCGGCAGGACGCCACGCACAGGCTTGAGGCCGCCGTCGAGGGAGAGCTCGCCAATCAGCAACAGATCCGCCGCCGCATCCAACCGCACGAGTCCCTGCGCTGCCAGGAGGCCGACGGCAATCGCCAAATCGAAGCCGCTCCCTTCCTTGCGCAGGTCCGCAGGCGCGAGGTTGACAGTGACTCTCGCAGATGGGAAGGCGAAGCCCGAGTTCAGGATCGCGGCGCGCACGCGGTCGCGGCTTTCGCGCACCGCCTCGTCGGGGAGGCCGACGGTCGAGAACGATGGCAGCCCCGATTGGAGGTCCGTTTCGACCAGTACCGGGAAGGCCTGAATACCGAGGACTGCCGCAGAACTGACGCGGGACAGCATCTCACTTCGCCCCTGGGGTGTATGGGTCTCGCCGGCAAGCCGCTGCGATCGCCCCACTACCCCGGAATATGCGACTGCTGGTCATAGCCTCGCTCACGTCATCAGCGACAGCAAGATCGGTGCCGCGACAGACAAGACGTGTACGCCTAGCGGAAAGTAAACCTGTGCGACTTCGGCAAGAGAAGGAAAAAGCCTGAAACGTGCCCATTTCGACTACTTCACGAGCGGGATTTTATTATTACTGCTGGGACTGCTCTCTCTATGAACTATTGGAAGCCTGTCCCACGGGGGACCAACTCCTCGTTGTTGCTGCACCCGCGTGGGACCGCTGCTAGTCGGTCGGAGAGCGGGAAATCCTCTCCAGGAGCAACACCGCGCCTTCCGCACCAAGCAGCGGATTCTTGCACGCCACCTTCTTGATTTCGGTAACAGCCTCTTTGACCCGCGCGATCGCCGGCTGAAACCGCCATCCGAACCCGCGTCGGCGGAAACGTGGGGCGAACAACCACTGCTGCGGGGCCTTGTGCAATCTACCTCCCCGGCTCCCATGGGTTCACGACAGACGGACTTTCGTTTTGCAGTGCACACCAACCGCTCGATCATTCATTGGGGTGTGCGGCCCGATAGTACCTGGTCGCCGAGGTACCCTCAGGAGTTCATCGCCCCGGCAAGCATGAAACGCGCCGGATACGTCAGCGTCAACGCCGCGCGAGCGATGGTCACCCCGCCGGCCTCCAGCGGCAGTTACAGGCTTTCGAGCACCCGGCGCGGGAACTCCGACAGCTCGTCGAGAATCAACACCCCGTTGTGCGCAAGGCTGACCTCCCCGGGCCGGGGGTGTGATCCGCCGCCGATCAACCCGGCGTTGCTCACGCTGTGATGTGGCGCGCGTAACGGGCGCCGTCGCACGATCGGCCGCTCGGCGGAGACGAGCCCGGCCACCAGCCACAGGTCGACGGCCGCCTCGGCGCGCGCCAGCCCCGGGGCCGCCAGGAGCCCGACGGCAATCGCGAGGTCGAATGAACTTCCCTCTTTGCGCACGTCGGTCGGGGCCAGGTTCACCCTCACCCGCGCAGCTGGAAACGCAAACCCCGAGTTCATGATCGCCGAGCGCACGCGGTCGCGGGACTCGCGCACGGCCTCGTCGGGCAGACCAACGGTGGAAAACGAAGGGAGCCCCGCCTGGAGATCGGTCTTGACGAGCACCGGGAACGCCTGCACTCCGAGCACGGCAGCGGCGCAAACCCGGGCAAGCACCTCACCAGCCCCCGCAGACAGGGAAGGCGTTAGGCACGTGCCGTAGAGTACTCTCGCCGGAGCTGCCCCAGTCGACAGCGATCACGTCAAAACGTGCCGGCCGGCCGAGCCAGCCGCGCCGCTGCAGGTACCATCTGGCCAGGTGCGTCAGCCGACGCTGCTTGGCCAACGTGACCATCTCCTCCGGCACCCCGTAGCGCCCGCCCCGCTTGCCTTTGACCTCGATGAAGCCGACCACCCCCGCATCAAGAGCGACAAGGTCGATCTCCCCGAATCGACAGCGGACGTTCATCTCGAGTATCCGATAACCGCGCCGTTCGAGGTGCCGGGCCGCCACCGATTCGCCGGCCGCGCCAAGCGCCCGCCGGTTTCCATCACGATCCGTCCCACTCGTCATCGCCGCACCCCACCTGCCGTGACGAGAGATGCAATTCGCGGGCCGGGTGCAGGCGACGGACCTCCCGGCACGCGCAGCGCCCGATTCCAGCGCAATCCCGGGATACGCCGAGCGCATCGCCTGACGCCCGGCGCTCGAGCATGCACCCGCATGGGGCAGGCAGGCACCGCGCAACGCTCCGGAGGGCCACGAGCGGACCCGGCAGCCGCACTCCGTCTTGACACCTTTGCGCCTTCTCCGGAAGATGCTCCTCATGCGAGCGGGAACCTCATCGGGGCGTCAAGTCCGGGCGAAAGCCCCCTGCTCGGCACGGTATGCATCCAGGGGCAGCGGTCGCGCACGGGGGCGGCGCATACCATGGACCGCGGCACTACCGCAGGAGGGGTGATGGATCGATATTTCGCGTACGGATCGAACCTGAACACCCAGGACCTGGAGAAGTGGTGCGAGCGGATGGGGCGTCCCTGCGCGCTGACCGGCAGGGGCGTGCCGGCATTCCTGCCAGACCACGATCTGGTGTTCGATTACCTCTCCCCATCGCGCAAGGGTGGTGTGCTCGATCTGCGGCCGGCGATCGGCAAGATCGTCCCGGGAGCGCTCTTCGAGGTGACGGAGGAGAACCTCAGGACGCTCGACCTGAAGGAAGGCGTGCCGTTGATCTACCACCGGGCGGAGAAGCGGGTGCTCCTCGCCGACGGCCGGGAGTTGCAGGTTCTCGCCTACGAGGTCTCGCCCGAGTACCGATCTCCCTCTGCGGTGGCGCCATCTGAGGCATACGTCGACATCGTCGCGCAGGGTCTCGCCACGTTCGGCCACGACGACCGCATGCTTCGCGCGGCCGCGGCTGCGACGGAAACCCCGTTTTTCGTGACCGGTCTCTTTGTCTACGGCACCCTGCTGCAGGGCGAGAGCCGACACGGAGAGCTCGACCGGTGCGGCGGTGCGTCCACCGCCGTGCCCGCGACAGCCGCGGGGACTCTCCTCGACTGCGGCTCCTTCCCCGGGATGGTGCCCGGCGGAGGCGGGACCGTCCACGGCGAGCTCATCGAACCGAGGGACCTGCCCCTCGCGCTCACCCATCTCGACGGAGTCGAAGGATTCGAGGGCTTCGACGCCCACCGTGCGCTGTTCCGCCGCGCCCTGATCACGGTGAAACCTGCCGGCGGCGACTCCCGGCTTGCGTGGACCTATCTCTGGGCGGGCGGGGCCAAACACCCCCCGATCCCCTCGGGCGACTGGCGTACAAGGCACCCGGCAGAACATTAGGTACCACCTACTGCCGTCGCGGGACTGGCAACTGGGGCACTTGCTGGGCTGGGCGAAGGGGTGGCGCGGAGGGGAGGTCTCCGGCGCGCGGAGCGCAGCGAGCACGACGTCCGCAGCGTCAGGACCCCGCAGCCTGCATCGAAACGGCTGGCGTCTTGCAGGCGGGACTCTGTACGGCTACAGTGTTGAAACGGGCACGATCGCCCGGCACGGTTTGCGGAGGCGCGCTTCGACCATGTTCCGGATCGGCGAGATCATCGACCTGGTACTAGCCTACTACCCCGAAGCCGACGCCGAACTGATCGAGCGAGCCTAAATCTACTCGGGGGTCGCCCACCGCGGCCAGATGCGCACCTCCGGCGAGCCGTACCTCTCGCACCCCCTCGAGGTCGCCGGCATCCTCGCGCTGATGCGCATGGACGTCACGACGATCATCGCCGGCCTGCTCCACGACGTCCCCGAGGACACCGGGACCTCGATCAGCGAGATCGAGGCCAAGTTCGGCCGCGACGTCGCCGTGCTCGTCGAGGGCGTGACGAAGATCGGCAAGATGGCCTTTTCGACGAAGGTCGAGCGCGAGGCCGAGAACTTCCGCAAGATGGTCCTGGCGATGGCCAGGGACATCCGCGTCATCCTGATCAAGCTCGCCGACCGCCTCCACAACATGCGCACCATCGACCCGCTGCCCGAGCAAAAGCGCCGGCGCATCGCGCTCGAGACACTCGACATCTACGCCCCGCTCGCCAACCGCCTCGGGATCGCCTGGATGAAGACGGAGCTCGAGGATCTCGCCTTCCGCCAACTGCACACTGCGGAGTACGAAGACATCAGCCAGCGCGTCGCCAAGAAACACCAGGAGCAGGAAGCCTACATCACGGAAGTCAAGCACCAGATCCAGGCGAAACTCGCCGAGGCGGAGGTGCCTGCGGAGGTCACGGGCCGCGCCAAGCACTACTACGGCATCTGGGCCAAGATGGTGCGCCAGAACATCCCCTTCGATCAGGTCTACGACATCATCGCCGTCCGGGTGATCACCGACAGCGTACGCAACTGCTACGCTGTCCTCGGCACGATCCACTCGCTCTGGACCCCGGTGCCCGGGCGCTTCAAGGACTTCATCGCGATGCCCAAGGCCAACGGCTACCAATCCCTGCACACGACGGTCATCGGGCCGGGCGGCGAGCGGGTGGAGGTCCAGATTCGCACCCGCGAGATGCACGGGAT